>JAOADB010000051.1 GCA_026417535.1 Caldilineales bacterium | reverse complement strand
GCTCAGCGCGGTGTTGGGGATGGCATCGTAGCCGTAAATCCGGGCGATCTCCTCCATCACGTCGGCGGGAATGGTCACATCGAGGCGATACCACGGCGCCGTGGCCCAAATGGTCTCGTCCTCGACGCGGATGCCGAATTCGAGCCGACGCAGCAGGGCGATGATCGCCTCCTGGCTCAGGTCCAGGCCGAGGATGCGGCGCACTTCGGCCGCGCTGACGGGCACTTCGACCACCGGCTGCGGCCGGGCGTAGTCCTCGACGATGCCATCGGCAATCCAGCCGCCGCCCAATTCGGCCATGAGCTGCGCCCCGCGCACGTTGCCAATGGGATCGAGTTCGGGCGGCACCCCGCGGCTGAAGCGGTAGGCCGCTTCCGAGGGCAGCTTTTGCTTCAGCGACGTGCGACGGATGTTGATGAAATTGAAGCTGGCCGATTCGAGCAGGACGTTGCGCGTCGCCTCCGTGACCTCGGTCTCCTGACCGCCCATGACGCCGGCGATGGCAATCGGCCCGGCCGCGTCGGTGATCATGAGGGTCTCGCCGTCGAGGATCCGGCGTTGGCCGTCGAGGGTGGTGAACTCCTCGCCGTCTCGGGCCCGGCGCACGATGATGCGCACTTTGTCCTCGCCGATGCGACGGGCGCGGGCGAGCAGTTTGTCGTAATCGAAGGCATGGAGGGGTTTGCCCCACTCGAACATGACGTAGTTCGTCACGTCCACCAGGTTGTTGATAGGCCGCTGGCCCACCCGCTTCAGCCGCTGTTGCATCCAGAAGGGTGAGGGCCGCACGGTCAGGTCGCGGATGATGGTGGCGGTGAAGCGGTAACAGAGGTCATCGTCCACGACCTCGACCTCGCAGAAATCGCTGGCCGGCGGTTGCCGCGTCTGCCAAGTGGGCAGGGCGACGTGGAGCGCTGCCCCGGTGATGGCTGCCACTTCGCGAGCCACGCCGACGATGGAGGCGATGCGGATCATGTTGGGGGTGACGGCGATCTCAAGGACGATATCGCCCAAATAATCGGCCAGGGGCATGCCCACGGGCGCATCGTCGGGCAGGATGAGGATGCCCTCGTGCTCGTCGGAAATCCCCAGCTCCTTTTCCGAACAGGCCATGCCCTGGGATTCGACCCCGCGGATTTTGGCCGGCTTGAGCTTCATCGTCTTGAACTCGGCCGCGTAGGGGTCAACCAGGGTGGCGCCGAGGGTGGCAAAGGCCACTTTTTGCCCGGCATCGCCGGGTTGCAGGTTGGGAGCGCCGGTGATGACGGTCATCGGCTCGCCCTGGCCGTAGTCCACCGTGGCCAGCAACAGCCGGTCGGCGTTGGGATGGCGCCGGGTCTCCAGGATCTGGCCGACGAAGAGCTTATCGCGCTCCCAGACGATGTGGCCGTTGCCGGTCACCAAGTCGTCGGGGGCGATGCCCTTGCGTCGGCGCACGCTTTCCGGCATGGGCAGGCCGATGTACTCGATGTTTTCGACTTCCAGCCCGGCCAGGGTAAGCTTTTCGGCCAGCTCGTCCACCGGCAGGGTGATGTCAACGTACTCTTTGAGCCAGGACAGCGGGACTTTCATACCGGGCTACCATCCCAATTGCCGCAGGAAACGGACGTCGTTGCTGTAGAAGTAGCGGATGTCGTCAATGCCGTGCCGAAGCATGGCGATGCGTTCCGGCCCCATACCGAAGGCATAGCCGGAGAAACGGTCGGGGTCGTAACCGCCGTTGCGCAACACGGTGGGGTGGACCATGCCGCAGCCCAGGATCTCCAGCCAGCCGGTGTACTTGCACACCCGGCACCCCTTGCCGCCGCAGATGATGCAGTCAATGTCCACCTCGGCGCTCGGCTCGGTAAAGGGGAAGTGGGAACACCGAAAGCGCAGCTTGCGGCCTTCGCCGAACATCTGGTTGGCGAAAGCAACGAGGGTGCCCTTGAGGTCGCCAAAGGTGACGTTACGACCCACGGCCAGGCCCTCGACCTGGTAGAACATCATCTCCGAGCGGGCCGTGACCTGTTCGTAGCGATGGCAGCGACCCGGCAGGATGACGCGGATGGGTTCGGGCGCGTAGTCGCGCATGGCGCGGATCTGGCCGGGGCTGGTGTGGGTGCGCAGGATGACATCAGGCACGGTCGTGTAGAAGGTATCCTGCATCTCGCGGGCAGGGTGGCCCTTGGGAAAGTTGAGCAGCTGGAAGTTGAACTCGTCGGTCTCGACATCGCGGGCCGTGTAAATCTGAAAGCCCATGGCCGCGAAGATGGCGTAGATATCCCGGAGGGTGCGGGTGGTGGGATGCATCCGGCCCACGGCCGGGCGTCGGCCGGGCAGGGTGGGGTCGAAGCCTTCCGCCGTCAGCTCGGCGGCGAGTTGGGCCTCTTTCAGGGCCTGGGCGCGCGCCTCATAGGCCGCTTGCACGGCCTGTTTGAACGCGTTGACGGCCTTGCCGTAGGCCGCACGCTCCTCGCGCGGCAAGGTGGCCAGATGGTCAATGGCCTGTTGTACGAGTCCTTTACGACCCAGCCAGCGGATGCGCCAGGTCTCCAGGGCTTCGGCATCGGCGGCTTGGGCCAGTTCGGTTTCAGCCTGCTGTTGGAGGGAGGTCAGATCGGGCATACGGTTTGGACGATAGACGGGTTGGCGCCGAGCGGTATTCGGTCGTTGTCACGGAGTGAGGCCGTTGGTAGGACGAAAGACGGAGGACGGATGGGTTGGCGCCGGGCGGTGTTCGGCCGTTGTCACGAACGGGGGCCAATGGCGGGATGGAAGACGAACGTGTCACCGTAACAAAAACCGCTTCATCCCCCAGGGACGAAGCGGAAAGCTTCGCGGTACCACCCTGATTCCCCGCCGGGCGGGGCGCTCGGAGCCGCCGGAGCGGCCATCACGCTAACGGGTGATCACCGGGTCTGACTACAAGGCCGCCGAGACGGCCCTTCCCCAGACCGGCTCGAGAGGGAACTTCGGCGGGTTTCGCTCAGAAGGGCTTGCAGCCACGGCCCTTCCTCTCTGGGAGCCTCTGCCCGCTTACTTTCCTCTGTCAACGCCTTTGCCAGGGTGTGTGCTTTGGCGGCCATTATGGCGCAGCCCCCGAACCCTGTCAAATACCCACGTTGCCCGTGCACAAGGCCGACTGGGGACACGGATGGAAGGAGTGCGGATGGGCCCCTCAGCGAATCCGCTTGCCCTCCATCCGTGTCCACAATCGGCGTTTTCAACGGCTCTGCCGAGGCAACCACAATCGCTGCCTCAACACGTGCGCGGCTAGCCCAAAGGGGTCGGCCTGAACCCCGTACATCTCGCATCCCGGCGTGCGGACGAACCGGTGCAGCCCATCCGTCGGTTCGTAGCCCGGCGGCAGGTTGAGGGCCACATGATAGCCGGCCCCGGGTCCGGCGAGGAACAGGTAATTGCCCTGTTCGTCGCTGCTGGTGCGTGCCACCCAGGGATCGGCCGGGGTCAACCGGCCGTCGCCGTCAGTGTCTTTGTACAGATTGATCCCAATGCCGCTCAAGCCCTGCTCGCTCAGGCTTTGGGCATTGTCGCCGTCCTGATCGTAAAACACGGTGCCGTAAACGGCGATGGTGCAGGCGGCGGCATCGGCAACGGCGGCAGGCACGAGCGCGGTCAACACCACGGTCACAACCAGGAACGATAAGAGCAAAACGGACGAGATGCGTTGCATGAGAGGCGATGGGTTGCGATGATGGGGAGAATGGCCATGTTTCTGCCGGATTTGGGCCGAGACGCTCCTCGTGTTCGTCTCAAGAGCAGTATAGCGGTAAAATCCTCCCCCATTTCCTTACAATTCGTTTGCAAAGTTCGGCCCATGAAGACCACCACCTTCTTGCTCGACGACGGCCTGGCCCGGCGGGACCGCTTCGGCGCCGTCAATCCGCCCATCTATCACGCCTCGACCTTCACCTTCCCCACCCTCCAGGCCTTTTTGGAGGCCATGGCCGGCCGGGGCGAAGGCTATCTGTACAGCCGTGAGGGCAATCCCACCGTGCGCGCTCTCGAAGACAAGTTGGCCGTCCTAGAAGGTGCGGACGCCTGTCTGTGCACGGCCTCGGGCATGGCCGCGATCACGGCGGCCATCCTGGCCGTGGTGCAGGCGGGCGATCACGTCCTCGTCGTGGAGAGTTGTTACGGCCCGGTGCGACGCTTCCTGCACGAGGTCATGGCCGGTTTGGGGATCACGGCCACTTTTTTCCACCCTGAGACCGACGATATCACGCCCCTGCTCCGGTCCCGCACCCGACTGGTCTATCTCGAATCGCCGGGCAGTCTGTCCTTTCACATCCTCGACCTGGCCCGGTTGTGCGCGCAGGCCCATCGGCATGGCGCCCTGGTCATCACCGATAACAGCTGGGCGACGCCCCTCTATCAGCAGCCCCACCGTTTCGGCAGCGATATCGTCGTCCATTCGGGCACGAAATACATCGCCGGGCATTCCGATGTGTTGCTTGGCGTGATCACGACGACCCGCAAGGACCTCTATACCCGGCTCAAGACCGTGGCGACGTTGTTGGGCGCCACCCTCGGCCCGGCCGAGGCCTATCTGGCGTTACGGGGTTTGCGCACCCTGCCGCTGCGCCTGGCCCGGCATCAGGAGAACGGTCTGGCCGTGGCCCGATGGCTTCAGAGCCACCCCAAGGTGCGCCGGGTGCTTCATCCCGGTTTGCCCACGTTTCCCCGCCACGAGTTGGCCACCCGCCAGATGCAGGGCTGGTCGGGCCTGTTCGGAGTGGAGCTCCACCCGCCGGCCTCGCCGGAGCAGCGTCATGCCTTTGTGAACGCCTTGCGCCATTTCGGCATCGGCGTGAGCTGGGGCGGCTACGAAAGCCTGATCCTGCCGCTGTACACCGAAGACCCCGCTGTGGCGGCCCATTATGCCCGGCTGGGCTTGAGCAACGATGGCTATCGTCTTTCGGTCGGGCTGGAAGACGGAGACGACCTTATCGCCGACCTGGAGGCGGCGTTGACGCACTATGAACCGGATGATGGGCGAGAGGGGACGATGGACGATACACGATAGACGATGGCCTTCGTCGTTCATCTCGACCCTCGGCCTCGATTCGGGGCGAAGAGCGAACGACGGAAGACGAAAGCTCCTCCGTGCTTTGTCCCTATTCGTAAACCGCTCCGGCCAGACGGGCGAGGGCTTCGGGATCCTTGATGATGATGCGGCGATAGCCTAGCTCGACCCAGTTTTCGCGCTTGAAATCGCGCAGGATGGCGCTGATGGTCTCACGATAGGTACCGAGGATATCGGCCAGGGCTTGATGGCTGATGCGGATTTGGTTACTGTGGGCGTGGCGCTGCTGGCGCAGGATTTCGGCTGCCAACCGCTCCGGTAAATTGCGATAGGCCACGTCTTCCAGGCGGTTTTCAACCTGAATGAGCCGTCGGCCGAAGGTACGCAGCATGCCCAAACTGAGAATGGGATGCCGATCGGCAAAGGTTTGGGCCTGTTCGGCGCCGAGCTTCCAGACGACGCAAGGCGTGATGGCCTGGGCGCTCATGGTGGTGCTCTGGCCCAGGTCGAGCAGGGCATTTTCGCCAAAAACCGAGCCCGGCCCCAGGGTGGCCATGGCCAGGCTGCGGCCCTCTTTGTTCGTTGCTACCAGGTGCACCACCCCCGACATGAGAATGTACAGATTCTGGTTCAGCTCGGCGGGTGTAGCCACCAGTTCGCCGGGCGGAGCCCGCAGGATGGTGACAGCGCGACCGAAGGCGGGGTCCTCATGGGGTAACTGAGCGAAAAGCTCAGGGATCTGCTCGTTGGTGATGGGGCTGGGGAGGTCTTTCATGGAGGAACTCCGAAGAGGAAGTTAAGGTTATATCCAGGTTTTGTCTATGATTATATCACAACGTTGTGGAAGCGAGATTAGAATTGTATTAAGCTTCACGCCACAGACCGAGCGTCGGCGTTGAACACGGCCACAAAATCGAGCGCAAGCGCAAATACAGGCCCTCATTTCGGCAAGGACGGTTTGTTCGAGGCGCTTGATTTGGAAGCTAACTTCCCTATTGTAACCCTGGGGATTGCCGGCCTGCAAATGGCACGGACAATGCTCCCGCTTGGCCCCGTCAGAATGGGGCAGGTCTCCGATTTTTCGCTCACGGCCTTGAGTTGTATGCCCCGTTGCGATGCAATCGTGATAAAATTTACAACCGTTTTGGCCACAAAAGGCCTATAATCAGGTGTATTGGTCTCGTCAAACCGTTGTTTTTCCATCCCGGACCCCATGAACACATCCGACCTTTTGCGCAAAGCTGCTGCCGGAGAGCGTCTGAGCCCCGAAGAGGGCTTGCAGCTCTATACCCAGGCTGACCCCGAAGCCCTGATGGCCATTGCCCATGAGCTGCGTCTGCAGCGCACCACGCCGGGCGTCGTCACGTACCTGGTGGACCGCAATATCAACTACACGAACGCCTGCGTCACCGATTGCCAGTTCTGTTCGTTCTATCGTGTGCCCGGTCATCCCGAGGTCTATGTCCTCGACAAGCGGCAAATCGGCGAAAAGATCGAGGAGCTGCTGGCCTGGGGCGGTACGCGTATCCTCATGCAGGGCGGGCATCACCCCGACCTGCGATTGAGCTGGTACGAGGACCTGCTGCGCTGGCTCAAGGCCACCTACCCCGAAATCGAACTCGACTGTTTCAGCCCCTCCGAGATCGAACACATCGCCCGGCTGGAAGGGATGAGCATGGAAGAGGTGCTCGTGCGCCTGCAACGGGCCGGTCTGGATGGGTTGCCGGGTGGCGGCGCCGAAATTCTCGATGACGAGGTGCGCAAGCGCATCTCGCCCAAGAAAATCCGCACGGCCGCCTGGCTTCACGCCATGCGCATCGCCCAACGCCTGGGCATGGTCACCAGCGCCACCATGGTCATCGGCTTCGGCGAGACCATGGCACAGCGGGTGAAGAGCCTGACGCGGCTGCGGGAGCTCCAGGATGAATCGCTGGCCGCGCATGGCAACGGCTTCACGGCCTTCATCATGTGGACGGCCCAGCTCAGCCATACGAACAGCCTGGGCCGCAGCCGCCATCGCCACAAGTACGGCGCCGGCTACAACGAGTACCTGCACACGAACGCCTTTGCCCGGATTTACCTGGACAACGTCACCCATTTCCAGGCCAGTTGGCCCACCCAAGGCCTGGAGACGGCTCGCCGCGCCCTGTATGCCGGCGCCGACGATTTCGGCAGCACCATGCTCGAGGAGAACGTGGTGAGTCAGGCCGCGGCCTACACCCAACAGGAACCGCGCATGACCGTCTATCGCCTGCACGAGCAGATTCGCCTGGCCGGATTCACCCCCGCCCAACGCGATAGCCGTTACCGGATCGTGCGCTCCTTCGACCGGGTCATGACCCCTACCGAGTTGGCCCCGCGCCCCATCCCCACCCGGCTCAACGGCCCAACGGCTTCCCAATTCGTCCCGGTTTCCCTGGTCGGTTGAGGAGAGGAGGAGGGAGAAGCTTGGAGGAGCTTGGAGGAGCTTTCTCCCTCTCCCCCTCCATCCGTCCCGTCCCGCCATCGGCCACACCCAATCACCAGTTAGCAGTAACCAGTACCCTTTTATGCGCACCTTTCTCGAGATGATCAAATTCGAACACACCGTGTTCGCCTTGCCCTTTGCCTACTTGGGCATGGTTCTGGCCTGGGCAGAGACGGGCGCGCTGAACGCGTCGGCTTGGGCCGGCCTGTTCTGGCAATGGTTCTGGATCACGGTGGCGATGGTGGGTGCGCGCACGGCGGCTATGTCGTTCAATCGGGTCATTGACGCCGAGATTGATGCCCGTAACCCGCGCACGGCCAACCGTCCCCTTCAGACCGGCCGCATCGGCAGGCGCACGGTGTGGATGGCCGGGGTGCTCGGTCTGGCGGTGATGGTGTTGGCGGCCTGGCAACTCAACCGGTTTGTGTTGGCTCTTTCGCCCTTGGCCGTGATGGGTCTCGTCGGCTACGCTTATACGAAACGGTTCACCTGGCTGTGCCATCTCTGGCTGGGCGTCGTGGACGGCGCCGCCGCGGCCGGCGCTTGGGCCGCCGTCACCGCCAATCTGGCCCATCCCATTCCCTGGCTGTTATGGGCCGCGGTGGCCGTGTGGATCGCCGGGTTCGACCTCATCTACGCCTGTCAGGATGTCGAAGTGGACCGCCGCGATGGCCTCTTTTCCATCCCGGCCCGTTTCGGCGTCCCCTTTGCCTTGCGCTTGGCGCAGGTTTTCCACATCCTCACCGTCCTGCTCTTGGTGGCCGTGGGGTTTCGGGCCGGCCTGGGTTGGCCGTATTGGCTGGGCCTGGCGGTCGTGGCCGGGCTGCTCGTCTATGAGCATTCCTTGGTCAAGCCCACCGATCTCAGCAAGGTCAATCTGGCCTTTTTCACCATGAACGGCTATATCAGCGTCATTGCCTTCCTTGCCACGGCCTTGGGCCTGTGGCTCTCCTGAGCGTCCCGAGGGTTCGTCCCATGCTTTCCGTCCTTAGCCCGACTCGCACCGATGACCTGCGCGACCTCGTCGCCAAGGTCGAAGCCGGCGAACGCCTGGACTTCGATGACGGCGTGCGCCTGTTCCGCAGCCACGACCTGCTCACCATCGGCCAGATGGCCGACCAGGTCAACCGCCGGCTCAACGGTGGTCAGTACGTCTATTTCAACCAAAACCGTCACATCAACCCGACCAACGTCTGCGCCTTCCATTGCAACTTCTGCTCGTTTGCCCGCCCGCGCGAGGACAGCCCCGGCGCCTACACCTGGACGCCCGAGGAGATCGTCGAACGCATTCGGCCCGATGTGCACCCGCGCGTGACCGAGTTCCACATCGTCGGCGGTCTGCACCCGCGGCTGGGCTTCGACTACTACGAAAACATCCTGCGCGCGCTGAAAGCGGCCTATCCCTGGGTCCATCTCAAGGCTTTCACCGCCGTCGAAATTGACTTTTTTGCCCAACTCACCGGTTGGGACCACGAAACCGTCCTGCGTCGGTTGATGGCCGCAGGGCTCGGCTCCATGCCCGGCGGCGGCGCCGAAATCTTCCACCCCGAAGTCCGACGCCGTATCTGTCCGGAAAAGGCGGATGCCGACACCTGGCTCAGCATCCACCGCACGGCCCATCGCCTGGGCTTGCACACGAACGCCACCATGCTCTACGGCCATATCGAGCGTTACGAGCATCGGGTGGATCACCTCCTCCGGTTGCGGGCCTTGCAGGATGAAACCGGCGGCTTTCAGACCTTCATCCCCCTGCGCTATCATCCCGAAAACAACAACCTGGGCCGCCAACTCGACTGGACCACGGCCCACGACACCCTGAAAACCCTGGCCGTCAGCCGTATCCTCCTCGACAACTTCCCCCACATCAAGGCCTACTGGATCATGCTCACCCCGCCCATTGCCCAGCTGGCCCTGCACTTCGGCGCCGACGACATTGACGGCACCGTCGTCGAGGAGAAAATCTACCACGAGGCCGGCGCCACCACCGAAGAAAGCCTGGACAAATTCGACCTGCTGCGCCTGATCAAGGCCGTGGGCAAAATTCCGGTCGAACGCGACACCCTCTACAACATCATCGAGATCTACGACAAGCCCATCGAGTACTACGCGCCGCCCAGCCGCAAGACCGCGCGCGGACAGGTCAAGATCACCCGTATCGAGCTCAATTGAGGCCGAACATGACCCGACCCCTTACCCTCGGCGTCATTGACTATCTCAACGTCGAGCCGCTTTACTACCGTCTGGAAGAACGGCTGGCCGGCCGCGAGGTGGCCTTTGTGCGCGGGGTGCCCACGGCCTTGAATCGGGCGTTGGCCGCGGGCGAGATTGACCTGGCGCCCATCAGCGCCATCGCCGCCGCGCAGCTGGCCGACCGGGTGGCCATTTTGCCTGACCTAGCCATTGCCACCATCGGCGCCGTCAAAACCGTGCTCCTCTTCAGCTGGATGGCCGATCCGCGTGAACTCGATGGGGTGCGCATCGCCCTGTCCGACGAATCGGCCACCTCGGCTGAGTTGGTGAAAATCCTGGCCCGCGAATTCTGGCGGGTGCAACCGCGCTACAGCGTCGAACCGCAAAACCTGGAGCTGATGCTACGCCGTGCGGCCGCTGCCCTGCTCATCGGCGACGGCGCCCTGGTCGAATCGGCCCATCGCCGTGACATCCCCGGCCGTGGGCAGCCCTACGTCTTCGACTTGGGCGACGAGTGGCTGAAGTGGACGGGTCTGCCCTTTGTGTTTGCCCTGTGGGCGGCGCGGCGGGCTGCCCTGCCCCTCATCCGCGAGCTGGGTGTGGTCGAGGCGCTTTACGAAAGCAAGGTCGAGGGCCTGGCCCATATCCCGGCCATCGCCCGGGCCTACGCCCCTCGATTGGGCCTGCCGCCGGGCGTACTCAGCAAGTACCTCTACGACCTGCGCTACGATCTGACTCCGGCCGACCGCGCCGGCCTGCTCACCTTCCTGCTCCTGGCCCTGCCCGGCTTCAACCCGGATACGTTGCTCTGCTGGCATCCGGCCCGCGGGTTGTACGCGCTCTTCGCCGGCATCCGCCCTGCGCCGGTGGTCACGGATGAAGCCTTTTCGTACTCCCTCTTTCCTGTTTCGTCCTGAAAAAGGCCGAAAAACCGAGACAAGGAACACACGACGGAAGACGAAAACGCCATCGTCCCCAAGGAGGTGACCGTGAAGCTGGCACACACATCGCTCATCCTGTTCATCCTCGCTGCCCTGTTCCTCAGCGCCTGTGGAGGCGGTGCACAGCCCACACCCACGACCGCCGACACCACACCGTTGACCGAGGTCACACCGACGGTGGGCACCGCTGCCACCCCTACGCCGGCGCCCACGAACACCCCAACACCGGCGCCGACGGCCACACCCACGCCAGCGCCGACGGCCACACCGACCTCAGAGCCCACGGCCACGCCGACCCCGGAGCCTACGCTGGCGCCTTCGGCGTGTAACAACCCCTATCTGCCCGTGGCCGTCGGGCGAGAGTGGGTCTATCGGATGAGCGGTCCCGTAGGGACCAACGAGTTCACCCGTTCCATCGCGACGCTCACCGAAAACGGCTTCACCGACCGGGACACGTTCGATGTGGGCACGGTGCGCGAGGGAGAGTGGCGATGCGAGGACGGCGATCTGATAGCCCTATCCCCCGGCTCGCAGGCCGCGGTTTCGGTGCCGGATATGCGCTTCACCTTCACCGTGGAGTCCAACGAGGGCGTGACGTTGCCGGCCGACCTGGCGCCCGGCAAAACCTGGTCCCAGCGCATGGTGTACAGCGGCCGCCAAACGGTGGGTGACCTGACCATGGACACGCGCAACGACCTCACCATCCAGTGCCGAGCCATCGGCGAAGAACCGGTGACGGTGCCAGCGGGCGCCTTCACGGCCATGCGTGTGGAATGCACTCACGCCATGAAGGTCACCGTGCAGGAGTTCACCGTGTCGATCGAGAGCACCGGCGTGGTCTGGTATGCCAAGGGTGTCGGCATGGTGAAAAGCCTGGACGAGAGCGCGGAGGGTTCTACCGAGATCGTGCTGGTGGCGACACGGCCATAACAAGGCCGATCCGTGAAGGTTCAGGTTCCCCTTGGCGAGACGGGTCTTCCCTTCCCGCCATTGGCCGCTTGGTAGGACGACGGACGAAAGACGTAGCGCAAGATGGCATCTTGCGCTACATCGTTCATCTGCTTGGGACGCAACCCTCTCGGAACCTGAGCCATCCTCGTCATCGGTCTGAGCGGTTACGAAACGATACGATTCGGTATCCGAGGCGACATGCACATTGCCGAATACCAGAGTTGGCTCGAAGCTTACGACCGCGCCCGCGGTTTTGACCGGGTGCAACCGGCGCAGACCCTCGTCCATGCTTTGGAAGAAATGGGCGAGATCGCCCGTGAGGTGCTTTACCTGGAAGGATATCGCGAACCCGACGACCTGGACGAATGCCGCGCGCGGCTGGCGGGGGAGCTGGCCGATTGCATGACCTTTCTCTTCAAGTTGGCCTATCAGTTCGGGATTGACATGGAGGACGCCTTGCAGGCCAATCAGGGCAAGGCCAACGACCGTTTCCCGGTGGAAGAAGGGCGTCAGATGGCGATGCGCTATCTCGCCCGGCAACGCGAACGCCAGCGACGGGAGGAGACCGGCGACTAAGCCGGGTTGGAGGGACACACGCACCAGGAAGGCGCAGTCGGGATCGGCGCCGATGCCCGTGTAAAAAACCGCGGCCTCGAAATCGGCCTTCGCGAAACGACTGGTTATAATGGAATCGGTCATGCGTCGTTCGGCTTCCGTTCCGTCAAGCGGCCGAAACTCAGGACGAAGGACGAACGACGGAAGACGAAAATCCCTCCGTCGTTCCTCCTTCGTCCTTCGTCCATCCTCCATCGTCCATCGTCCATCCGTTATGCCTCATTCCCCATCTTCCCTGACCTTTCAGGACATGATCGCCCGGCTGGAACGCTTTTGGGCCGGGCAGGGTTGCCTGATCTGGCAGCCCTACAGTGAAAAAGTCGGCGCGGGCACGGCCAACCCCGCCACCACTCTGCGCGTCCTGGGGCCGGAGCCCTGGCGTGTGGGCTATGTCGAGCCGTCCTATCGGCCCGACGACGGCCGTTTTGCCGAAAATCCCAACCGTATGCAAATGCACACCCAGTACCAGGTCATTCTCAAGCCTGACCCCGGCAACCCGCAGGAGCTTTACCTGGACAGCCTGCGCGCCTTGGGCATTGACCTCGACCGGCACGACATCCGCTTTGTCGAGGACAACTGGGAAAGCCCGGCCCTCGGCGCTTGGGGTCTCGGCTGGGAGGTCTGGCTGGACGGCCTGGAGATCACCCAGTTCACCTATTTCCAGCAAGCGGGCGGGCTCGACCTCGATCCCGTGGCCGTAGAGCTGACCTACGGCCTGGAGCGCATCGCCATGTTCCTACAGGGCGTGCGCGAGGTGTGGGACCTGCAATGGGACGAGCATCACACCTACGGCGACATCCTCAAGATGCAGGAGATCGAGCACTGCGAGTACGCCTTCCATGTTGCCGATGTCGAGCGCCTGCAGCAGCTTTACGAGCTGTACGAAGCCGAGGCCAAGGCCGCCATCGCCCGCGGGTTGGTCATCCCGGCCTATGACTACGTGCTGCGCTGTTCGCACACCTTCAATCTGCTCGACACCCGCGGGGCCGTGGGCGTGACCGAGCGGGCCAACTACTTCCGGCGCATGCGCGAGATGACCCACACGGTGGCCAAAGCCTACGTGGAGCAGCGCCGACGGCTCGAGTTCCCCTTCCTCAAGGGAGTCGGCGAAGCGGTGGCGCCGGTGGCGCCGGCCCCGACTCCACTGCCGGCCGGCCAGGAGGCGGCCGACCTCGTGTTGGAGGTCGGCGTCGAGGAGATGCCGCCCCACGACGTGCGCGATGCCATCGCCCAACTGCAAAGCCTGGTTCCGACCAGCCTGGCCGCTGCGCGGCTCCGGCACGACGGCGTGCGCGTGACGGGCACGCCGCGGCGACTGGTGGTGCATGTGCAACGCCTGGCCGCGCAACAGGCGCCGGAAACGCAGATTTTCCGTGGGCCGCCGGCCGAGCGGGCCTTCGACAGCCTGGGGCAGCCCACCCAGGCCGCCATCGGTTTTGCCCGCAGTCGGGGGATGTCGGTCGAGCAGCTGGAAGTACGCGAGGAAGGCGGCAAGCGTTATGTGTACGCCGTGCAGACCGTTGCCGGCCGACCAACCTATCAGCTCCTGCCCGACCTGGTGCGCGAATGGGTGGAGGCGTTGCGTTTCGGCAAGACGATGCGCTGGAACCGCAGTCGCGTCAGCTTCAGCCGCCCCGTGCGCTGGTTGGTGGCCCTGTACGGCGAGCGGGTGGTGCCGTTCGTCTTCGCCGACGTGCTCAGCGACCGTCTCAGCCGCGGGCTGCGGCCGCAGGGTTCGCCGCCCCTTTCCATCCCGACGGCCGAACGCTACTTCGAGACGGTGACTGCGGCCGGCATCGTCGTGGACCGCGACGAGCGCCGTCGGCAGATCGCCGCGGCGCTGGCGCAGACGGCCGCACGGGTTGGCGGCCACGTGCCGCCCGATGAAGACTTGCTCGACGAAGTGACCGACCTGGTCGAACAGCCCCTGGCCCTGTTGGGCAGCTTCGACCGGAGCTTTCTGGAGCTACCGGCGCCGGTGCTGATCACGGTCATGAAGAAGCACCAACGCTACTTCCCGGTGCTGGCCGCCGATGGCAGCATGTTGCCCTACTTCATCACCATCGCCAACGGCGCCGACCGCGACCCCGACCTGGTGCGACAGGGCAACGAAGCCGTCATCCGCGCCCGCTATGCCGACGCCGCCTACTTCGTGCGCCAGGACCGCAAACGGCCCCTGGAGGATTTCAACCGGGACCTGGCCAAACTCACCTTCCAGGAACAGCTCGGCTCCATGCTGGCGCGGGTCTATCGGCTGGAGAAACTGGTGGAACCCGTGGGCGAGCGGTTGGGTCTAACCCCCGCCGAGCGGGCCTTGGCGAAGCGCGCGGCCCTGTTGAGCAAAGCCGACCTGGCCACGAGCATGGTCATCGAGATCACCTCGCTGCAGGGTATCATGGGCGAGATTTACGCTCTCGACAGCGGCGAACCGCCCGAAGTGGCCCGCGCCATCCGCGAGGCCTATGTGGTGCGGCCGGAAACGCCCCTCAGCCCGATCGGTCTGGCTCTGAATCTGGCCACCCGCCTGGATGGTCTGGTGGGCCTTTTCGCCGTGGGACTGGCACCCAGAGGCGCCAACGACCCCTTTGGCCTGCGCCGAGAGGCTCTGGCCATTGTTCAGAACCTCATCGCCGCCGACAAGTCCTTCGATGTGGCGGCTGCTCTCGCCGATGCGGCCGTGTTGCAACCGGTGCCGGTGAGCGCAGGGGTGCTCGAGGAGGTTGCGGCGTTCGTGCGGCGGCGTCTCTACGGCGTCCTGCGCGAAGAGGGCTTCGGCCATGAGGTGACCGAGGCCATCCTGGCCGCGCAGGGGAACGATCCGGCCTGCGCCCGCCGGGCTGTGGCCGACCTGGACCGGGCCATGGCGCAGCCCGACTGGATGGCGACACTGACGGCCTATGCCCGCTGCAAGCGCATCGTGCGCGGGCTGGAGACGGTCTATCCCCTGCAACCCGAGGCCGACCCCGAACCGGCTACGCAGGCGCTCTATGCCGCCCTGGCCGCAGCCCAGGCCCGGCTCGGCGCTTCGCGCGATGTGCCTACCCTGGTGGCCGTCCTGGCCGATCTGCGCGACCCCATCAACGCCTTTTTCGAGGCCGTCCTGGTCATGACCGACGACCCGGTGCGCCGGGCCGCGCGTCTGGCCGTGGTGCAGGCCATTGCCGCCCTCCCCGACGGCATTGCCGACCTATCGGTGTTGCCCGGTTTTTGAGGCTAACCGGGTTCGGCGTTTGGTTGGGGGCTGACCGTCTCCCGTTCCTCGTCGCGGTGGCTGGGCTACGGCGGGGAACGGGAGACGGCGAGGCGAAAGCAACGGAGTCATCATGCGCCGACCACCTTTTGACGCAACGCGTCATTGCTGGTAGAATAGGGCTCAAACCGGCAACGGCGTCGTCGCCGGATGGTGCCGGAACAGCGTTGTTCCCCAACCGTCGGATGACGGCCGGCCGCCTGCGGTCGTTGTCCCGGCGTCGTCCCTTTCTCATGAGGCGTTGACCATGCTCAACTTCATGCTTTCGCCCGAACAAAAGATGCTGCGCGAGCTGGCGCACGAATTTGCCGAGAAGGAAATCAAACCGGTGGCCGAGTATTACGACCGCCACGACGAGTTCCCCTGGCCCGTCGTCAAGAAAGCGCAGGAGAACGGTCTTTTCAGCGTCAATATCCCCGAAGCCTACGGCGGCCCCGGCATGAGCCTGTTGGAGGAATGCATCCTCAACGAAGAGCTGGCCTGGGCCTGTTCGGGGATTCAGACCTCGCTCATGCTCAACTCGTTGGCTGCCTTGCCCATTCTCATCGCCGGCAACGAAGCGCAGAAACGGAAGTACCTGACCCGAATGGCTGCCGGCACGATGGCGGCGTATTGCGTCACCGAACCGGGCGCCGGCTCGGATGTGGCCGGGATCAAGACGTTTGCCGAACGTCGCGGGGATCGCTACATCCTCAACGGCACGAAAACCTGGATTACGAACGGTCCGGTGGCCGACATTTTCGTCGTCTTTGCCAAAACCGACCGCGAGGCGCGTTACGAGGGCATCAGCGCGTTCATCGTGGAGCGGGAATGGGGGGTCAAAACGGGCAAACCGCTGCCCAAGATGGGCCAACATGCCTCTAAGACGAGCGAGGTCTTCTTCGAGGACGTCGAGGTACCGGCGGAGAACCGCCTCGGCCCAGAGGGGTCCGGTTTTCTCACGGCCATGAAGGTCTTCGATAGCTCGCGGCCGGCCGTAGCCGCCGCGGCGGTCGGCGTGGCGCGACGGGCGTTCGAGGAGGCCACGGCCTACGCCAAGACGCGCATGGCCTACGGCAAACCGATCATCGTCCAGCAAGGCGTCAGCTTTATGCTGGCCGATATGGCCATGAACATCGAAGCCGGCCGATTGTTGGCCTATCAGGCCGCCTGGCTTCTCGATAACGGCTATCCCAACACGATGCAGGCCGCCTATGCCAAGGCGTTCTGCGCCGATATGTGCATGAAGGTGACGACCGACGCCGTGCAGGTCTTCGGCGGCTATGGGTACAGCCAGGAGTACCCGGTCGAAAAGCTCATGCGCGATGCCAAGATTTACCAGATTTACGAGGGCACCAGCCAGGTGATGCGCCATATCATCGCCCGCGAGCTGGCGCGTTAGGTCGGCCATAGCGTACTGAGAGCCTTCGGCGAGCCAGGGCAGGCTTTTCGCGCAACCGGAGCGAAAAGCCTGCCCTGCGCTTTTCCTGTGGTCGGCGCCCGGCCAGGGGGTGCCGACGCTGCGTGGCGCCCGAACCGTGCGGCTCGCCCTGCGGTGAGGGTATACGCGTCGTTGCGCGCCCACTAACGGCCGGGATCGCCCCGCGCGGCATTAGGGGC
>JAOADB010000050.1 GCA_026417535.1 Caldilineales bacterium | reverse complement strand
GGGCGAAGAGGGAGGCATCGCCGAGAAGGGCATCGAGCAAGAGACGTTCGTAGGCTTCGGGCAGGGCGCGGGCGCCGAAGGCGCCGGCAAAATGGAAGCTCATGTCCACGGGGCGGGTGCGCATCCCGCCGCCCGGCACCTTCGTCTGAAAGCTGAGGTGAAAGCCCTCGTCGGGTTGCAAGCAAAACGAGAGCACGTTCGTGACGCCTCGATTCTCGTCATCGGTGCCGAAGAGCATGTGCGGCACCTCTTTGAAATGGATGACGAGCTCGGTCACCTTGCGGGCTAGGTTCTTGCCCGATCGCAGGTAAAACGGCACGCCCTGCCAGCGCCAGTTGTCAATGAACAGCTCCAGGGCCGCGTAAGTGGGCGTTTCCGAATCGGGCGCCACACCCGGCTCGTCGCGATAGCTGCCTTTCGTGGCCGAACGGTACTGCGCCCGCACCGTCGCCGTCTTGAGTTCGGGGCCGGTGGGCACCCGCACGGCCCGCAACACCTTGACCTTCTCGTCGCGCAGGAGCGTGGCATCCCAGGCCGTGGGCGGCTCCATGGCCGTCAACGTCAGCAGCTGCATGAGATGGTTCTGGAACATGTCCCGCAGCACGCCGGCGTTGTCATAGTACCCCCCACGGCGGCCTACACCCACCTCCTCGAGCACGGAAATCTGGACGTGGTCAATGTAGTAGCGATTCCAGAGCGGCTCGAAGATGGCGTTGGCGAAGCGGAAGACCATGATGTTCTGCACCGTCTCTTTGCCCAGATAGTGGTCAATGCGGTAGACCTGGTCTTCATCGAAGACGAGATGGATGCGGCGGTTCAGCTCGCGGGCGCTTTCCAGGTCGCGACCGAAGGGCTTTTCGATGACGATGCGGGTATAGCCGTTGTCGCTGCGGCCCAACCCGGCCAGCCCAAGGCGCTCGACAATGGGCACATAGAGGTCGGGCGGCGTCGCCAGATAGAAGAGGCGATTGGATGGCAGACCAGCGGCGGCCTCTATGTCCCGAAGGTAGGCGGCCAGGGCCCGATAGTCGTCGGCCCGGTCGTACAGGAGCGGCCGGTAGTGGAGATGGGCGGCAAAAGTCTCCCAGTCCATGCAGCCTTCGCCCTGCAGCCGACCGAAATCGCGCACGCCTTGACGCATCTGCTCGCGAAAGGTGGCATCGTCGAGAGGCGTGCGGGCCACGCCCAGGATGTGATAACGGTCGGGAAGCAGGCCGGCGCAGCCCAGGCTGTGGAGGGCCGGGATCAGCTTGCGATGGGTGAGGTCACCCGAAGCCCCGAAGATGACCATCGTGAACGGGGCCGGGGTGCGGATACGGGCCAGGTCGAGCACGGGAGGGGGTAACTGGTGACTGGTGACTGGTAACTGGGATGGCGTTGGTTGGGTTTGGTTTCGGTGTTTGGCCGACAACAGGGACGAAGGACGGACGACGGAGGACGGAGGGATTTTCGTCTTTCGTCCTTGGTTCTTCGTCCGGAGACTCGGCCGATAACGGGGACGAAGAAGCTCCTCCAAGCTCCTCTACGCTCCTCCAAGCTCCTCCAAGAACCTCTCAAGCCGGGACGAGGGCGCCCAGCCGTGCGGCGATGGTGTCGAGGAGGTGATGGAAGGAGCGGGCAAAGGCTTCGACCCCAGCCACCTGGAGATCCTCAGTGACACGATGGAAGTCGATGCCCAGGTCGGCCAGGCCGGCTATCACGCTTTGGGCCTCATCCAAGCCCTCGTCCACCGTGCGGGCGACGACGACGCGCTCCAGGGCGGCTTCGAGGGTGGTCAACGGCATGGTGTTGACCGTGTGGGGGCCGATGAGGGGGTTCACGTAGTGCAGGTCGGAATAGGCCGGGTTTTTCGTGCTGGTGCTCGCCCACAAGGGCCGCTGGTAGCGGGCCCCACACGCGGCCAGAGCCTCCCAGCGGGGGCCGCTGAAGACCTCGCCGAAGCGGCGGTAGGCCAGTTTGGCGTTGGCCACGGCCACCCGCCCTTGCCAGGCCGTGTTCCCGGCGGCAGCCAGGGCCTTGTCCACCACCGTGTCAATCCGGCTGACGAAGAAAGAAGCCACCGAGGCCACCCGGCTCACGTCCTGACTGCGGGCCGCTCGTGCCTCCAACCCTTCGATGTAGGCGTAGGCGACGGCGTCGTAATGGGCCAGCGAGAACATCAGCGTGGCATTGACGTTGATGCCTTCGGCGATGAGGCGGCGGATGGCCACGATGCCGGGCGGGGTGGCCGGCACCTTGATCATGATGTTGGGCCGGTCGAGGGCTTCCCACAGGCGACGGGCTTCGGCCACCGTGGCCTCGGTATCGTAGGCCAGGTCGGGATTGACCTCGATGCTGACGAATCCGTCGGCGCCGTCGCTGGCCTCGTAGAGCGGTCGCAACAGGTCGGCGGCCGCGGCGACATCGGCCTGCGAAAGCGCGTCGTAAGCCTGGAAGGGGGTGGCGCCGGCCGCAGCCAGCCGCGCCAGGTCGTCATCATAGCCGCGGCCGCTGCCGATGGCCTGGTCGAAAATCGTGGGGTTCGAGGTCACCCCGCGCACCCCCTGGTCAATCAGCGCCTGCAATTGGCCGGAACGGATGAGGTCACGGCTGATGAAATCGAGCCAGATGGACTGGCCATGGACGTGGAAAAGCTCGTGTAGGCGACTCATGGGACTTCACCATCCAAAAACGAGAAGGCGGTCATCCGGTAGCGATCCGGACCGATTTGATCGAACAATCTCGATGAAAAACAGCGCATCATATTTTCATTTTTACATCATAATGTAGCGCAAGATGCCATCTTGCACTACACCTCATTGGGTAATAGGCGGTTCCTTCAGGCCCGCCGCCGCGGCGGCAGCCTCATCTACCAGCCAGAGCACCGAGCCGCGGGTCGGACGCACCAACGCCGCCGGCAGGGGCGCCTGACCGGGCGCCGATCGCCAGACCTGGGCCAGGGCCGGGCCTTTGTCGGCGCCGGCTACCAGGAAGAGCACACGGGCCGCCCGGTTGAGGACGGGGAGGGTCAGGGTCAACCGGCAATGGGGTGGCTGCGGCGCCTGGCCGACGGCCACCAGTCGGTTGCGGACGGCGAGAGCCGCCGTGCCCGGAAAGAGCGAGGCCGTATGCCCGTCCGCGCCCATCCCCAGCAATATGAGGTCGAAACGAGGCCGGCCCCGCGGCCCCAGGCCGAACACACGGCGCAGTTCGTCCTCGTAGGCCCGCGCGGCCGCTTCCGGATCGGCGGCTTCGCCGTGCAGGCGATGGATGTGCTGGACGGGCAGATGGCCCAACAGCAGGCTGTAGGCCATGCCGTAATTACTCTCGTGGTGGTCAGGCGGCACACAGCGCTCGTCAGCCCACCACACGTGAACCTGCGCCCAGGGTACGGCGGCCAGCCACTCGGGTGTGGCCAGCAAGCGATACAGGGGACGGGGAGTCGAACCGCCGGAAAGGGCCATATGGGCCACGCCCCGGCGTTGAACCGCCTTGCGCAGGCAACGGGCTACCTCGTGGGCGGCCACTTTGGGCAGATCGCCGACCGGATAAACGGCCAGAAACGGCGATTTCATGGCGCGATTGTAGCCGGAGTGGGTGACGGCGTCAATGAAGTGGCTTACCTTTCCGCCTCCCACAACGGCGAAGGATACAGCCCCTGTGCGGTCAAGGCCCGGATGGCCGCCTGCACCCGCGGCCGGTCTTCCTGATAGGTGACGCCAAACCAGTGGGCGGTGGTGGGCAGCACCCGGACTCGCGCCTCGCCTGCGCGCACCATGTCGCCAACGACATTGGGCAGCAAGAACTCGGCTTTGTCCAGACGGTCGGCGTTGGCATCCAGAAAACGGATAAAGTGGGTTTCCAGGGCCGGGAACACGGCTGGCGTGAAGCCCCACATGTTCATGGAGACGAGGGTGTCGCCGGGGATGGGCGTCCATTGCTCGCCGTCGTCGCTGTAAACGATGCCCTCCCCGCGGCGCTCGACGCGCAGCCGTTCCCGTACATCCGTCAGATAGCCGTCGGCGTTCATCCGGCACTCGGCCCGCGAGACATAGCCGTGTTCGGACAGGGTGTTGGCCAGGCGATACCCCACCAGGGCGTAATCGGCAGCCTGAGGCTTGACCCGGCGCAAGTGTTCGGCCAGCACGGCGAAGGCTTCACGGCCGTAGAAATCGTCGGCATTGATGGCGGCGAAGGGGGTCGACACGGCGTGCCGGCAGCAGAGCACGGCATGGGCTGTGCCCCAGGGTTTTCGCCGCGTGGACGGCGGTTCATAGCCCGCTGGTAGGTCGCTCAGTTCTTGGAAGACGTAACGGACCTCGGCCCGCGCCTCGATGGTGCGACCCACCCTGGCCCGGAACACCTCCTCGATGTCGTGGCGGATCAGGAAGATGATGGTAGCAAAACCGGCTTGCAAGGCATCGTAAACCGAGTAGTCTATGATCAGCTCACCGTGAGGCCCGACCGGGTCAATCTGCTTGAGACCGCCGTAGCGGCTGCCGATGCCGGCGGCCATCACCACCAGGGTAGGAGCAGGCATAATCACCTCGGGAACAGGATAGCAAAAGCCCTGGGCACGTCATACGCACCCAGGGCTACGACTGGCGCCCCCAACGGGCTTCGATCCCGTGTCTTCAGCTTGAAAGGCTGACATCCTGGTCCTCTAGACGATGGGGGCATCGGCGACAACAGGAGCAATCCCGATCACAGTGGCTATTGTAACAAAGGGGAGTGGAATGCGTCAAAAACGCCACCTTGTCGGCTCGCTCGGAGGTCCGACTCAAGGTCCATTCGCCACGAAGCGCCTTCATCTCCTCTTCCTGACCGCCGGGTGGCGGCTGGGGATAAGGAGTATTGAACTTTTACCCCCGGCTCCAGGGCTTTGACAGCCTCATGACAGGCACGCGATAATTTTCCTATGCCTGTGCGCCCTGTTGGTATTCGCCTAGTGGCCTTAGTGTTCCTTCTGGAGGCCGCAATCGCTCTGGCAGTCGCGGCCTTTTTGTTGCTCAACCCGGGAGTGGACCAGACCTACGACTTCCTGTTCCGGCGCCTGAACTGGTCGCCCGCGTTCAGCAGCTTGCTGGCCGCGCCGCCGTTGCTGACCGCCGGATTGGCCGGATGGTTGTTCCGCGGGCTGTGGGGAGGTCGCGAATGGGCGCGGTTGGCGGCCATGGTGGTCGTTTTCATGCTCATCCTGACGACCGTGGCCGGGCTGGCGTTCGTTTGGGTGTTTATGGCCGGCCATCGCCTGGCCCTGGGCCTGGGTTTGGCCGCGCTTCTCCTCCTGGCGGGCTTGCTGGTCTATCTGGCGCAGGCGCGCCTGTCCATCTCGCCCCTTGCGCAGCCGGACGCAGCAGCGCCGTTTTCGTATCCGCCGTTCGAACCCGTGGCGCCGCCGACGGCCGGATTGCCGACCCGTCCGGTGCCCCCGCCGCCGCGACCGCCGATGGCGCCGCTTGGCGCCGAGGCGCCAACCGTAGTCGCAGCCGCGCCGACCCAACGGGTACAGCCACCGGCAACCGCAGCGAGGGCCGCGAGCCGTGCGCCTGCGGCCTGGCTGGTCGTGCGCAACGGCGTCCAGGTCGGGCAACGCTTTGAACTGTACGCCGATGAGACCCTGACCCTCGGCCGTGACCCCGCCCAAGCCGATGTCGTCCTGCAGGACCCGACCGTCAGCGCGCGTCACGCCCGGATACGTTACGAAAACGAGCGCTTTGTCATCTACGACCTCGGCAGCACCAACGGCACCTTTCTCGGCGAGTATCGGCTCGACCGCCAACCCCTTGTCGAGGGCGACGAGCTGCGCCTGGGCAACACCTGGCTCCTCTTCACCTATCGCCCGACCTGAGATGGACTCCGAATCGGCTCCCACCGTCACGACACCGGTTTCGGAACCGCTACCCGAACCGGCTCCGACCCTCGTTATCGGCCAGGATGAACCCACCTTCGCCTGGGTGGTCATCCTGAATGGGCCGCGCCGTGGGCGCCTATATCCCCTGCGCCTGGAAGGTACCAGCCTGGGCCGGGTCCCACCCAACGACATCGAGCTCGATGACGATGCCGTTTCGCGGTTCCATGCCCGCTTTGTGGGTGAGCGCGTGGGGGACCGCGTGACCTTTTTCGTCCAGGACCTGGCCAGCGCCAACGGTACCTTTGTTAACGGCCAGCGCATCGTGCGCGAGCGCCTTCAGGACGAGGATCGCATCACGGTAGGCAACACAACCCTCGTTTTCAAGCAACTGTGAGCGTTGGCCCTCCCATGCCTGCCCTGATTTGGCTGCCTTTGGTGGATGTGCTCGCCCTTGTTCTGGCCTGGTACCGGTGGGGTGTGGCCGTCGGCCTGGCCGTGACCGTGGTGACCACGCTGTGGATTTTCTTCGACAGCCAGCGCCGCCAGGTACAGGCTACGGTCTGGCGGGTGGTGTCATTGCTGGCGGCCTTGGTGGTCGTGCCGGGCGCCGTGCTCAGCCTGGCCCCTGACCTGGCCTCGGCGTTGGGTCAAGCGCCGGTGGTGCTGGCCCTGTTGGGCTTCCTCGCCGTGGCGGTCGCGTTCCTGTGTTTGCTGCTGTACACCCTCGGCGTCGGCGTCTCCCTTGCGGCTCCGGCCGACCTGCTAAGCCCCGAACCGGAGCCGCTGTTCACCACGGTGGCCTCGGCGCCCGCGCCTCCGCCGCCCCCTGCGGCCGTCACGCCGCCGCCCATCAGCCAGCCTCACACCCAAGTGGTGGACCTCTCACGGCCCCTCGACGACCGCACGCGGGTGCTCAATCCGGCGCCCGAACGGCCGCTGCCGCTGGCGTGGCTGGTGGTCATGAACGGACCCCGCGCGGGCAAGGCGTTTCGCCTGCAGGAACTGAACGACATCGGCCGCGACAGCCGCTACAACACCATCTCGGTCGAAGACCCCACCATGTCCCGGCAGCACGCGCGGGTGCGGCTGGAAAAAGAGGGTTTTGTCATCTACGACCTGGCCAGCGCCAACGGCGTCCTGGTCAACGGGCAGCGGGAGCAGCGCCGCAAACTCGAAAACGGCGACCGCATCACCTTGGGTCAGACCGTTTTCGGCTTCATGATCGTGAAGGAAGAGTAGCACAACGGGCCGAGTTGTGCTACAGCCAGCCCAACGGCACCCAAAAGGCGATGATCCCCAGGCGTCGCAGGATGATGGTCAGCACCAGGATGGTCACGCCGACGGCGATCAACACGTAGTCCTTGCGCCGATAGACCAGCTGCGTGACCCACGTGCGTTTGGGACGCGTGCCGAAGGCGCGTAGGTCCATGGCGTCAATGATGTCCTCGGCGCCGAGGATGGCGCCGATGGTGATGGGGATGATGAGCGGCGCCAGATTCCGCACCTGCTGCACCAGCCCACCGCCCAGCCGCTCGACCTCGTAGCCGCGGGCCCGTTGGGCATCGAGGACGGTGGCAAAGTCGCGGCCCAGGGTGGGCACGAAACGAAACGCCAGGTCGGTGGCAACGGCGAACTTATCGGAAAGCCCCAACCCTTTGAACGTAACGCCGTATTGGGCCGGGTGGATGGTGAACGGGATGAGCAGCGATAACGCTGCCATGCTGAGCATACGGCTGAACTGACTGGCCGCAAAGAAGAGCTGCTCGATGCTCAGGCTGGGCGAGAGCGAACGACCGAACAGAGTCCAAGTCGCCTGCCAGTTGAGATGTCGTTCCCGGTAGGCTTCCTCGCCCCCGCGGCCGGTCAGCGCCGTCAGCGTCACCAGGAACGTCACCACCGGCAGGACAACGAGCCAGAAACGCCGCATTTCGGCCCAGGTGAGCCGGGCCAGGCGCAGGGTCAACAGGCTGAACGCCAGCCAGAGCACCAGCACGCGCAAATCCCAGACGAGGATGATGGCCACGATGGCGCAGAGGATGAAGATGACGCGGGCGCGCGGGTCCAGCCGTTGGACGATGGTGTTCCGTTCTTTGTAGTTCCAATTGACGAGCATAGCCGATGAAGGGGGAGGGCAGGCGTCTCATCTCTCGAAACGCCTGCCCCGAACGCTTTAGCGACCGGTCTGGGCGCGGGCTGCTTCCCAAGCCGCCATCAGGATGGGGGTGAGGATGATGACCATGAAGAGGTTGCCGCCGGCGGCGGGCACGAACTCGCCCAGGATGGCCGTGGCCACGCTATAGCCGTTGACCCAAATGTCGGCGATGCTGGCAAAGCCCATGCCGACGACCACGCCCAGAGCGCCCCAGACCACGCCAGCGCTGAGGCTGGGGCCACGACCCAGATAGCGCAGCAGGAAATACCCGCCCACCACCAGGACGAGAAGCACGAGCAACAGCGGCCACCACTGTCCCACGGTCTGCCCCATCCAGGGGTGTTCGACCTGCGGGAAGGCCAGGGCCAGGACGGTGAAGAGCACCAGGAGGGCGCCGACGATGTAGAGCACGATGCGCGTGGCCCGTTCACGGTCGGTAAAGGCCATGGCCAGACCGGGCACCAGGCCCATCAGGCCGGTGCCCAAGTCCCAGACGGGGAAGACACCCCACCCGGTGAGGGCATCGCCCAGGATGTTCCCCACGGCGCCGGTGAAGAAGCCCACCACCGGGCCGAAGACGAAGCCGAAGAACACAGGGATGACAACGGCCGGCCGCAGGGCCACCAGGCTGACCGACGGCAGCTGGATGACGTTGGTCGCCCAGGAGAGGACGCCGTAGAGGGCGGCGCCGATGGCCATGTAGACCACCTCGCGGGTCGTCACGTGCCAGATGGGTTTGCTGGCGAAGAAGAAGTAGATGGCTATGGTGATGATGGCGCCGACCACGTAGAGCACCCACCCCGTAGGGCTGGCCTTGTCACCCGTGGTCAGCAGGTTGGCCAGGAACAAAACGACCGTGGCGACAATCAGGGCGCCTAACACCCGAATGAGCGGATTGCCGGAAGGAGCGGTTTCGGTGCGCATGAGAACCTCCATGATGAAAAACGAACGAGGAACGATGCGGAATGATGAGAACGAACGGTGACGATTCAGGCCATAGGCATCCCTCCTGTGGGAACGTCGGCGGCAAGGGTTGGCGGCAGATAACGAGCCAGCGCCTCGGCGCGTTGGAAACGCCCGGTTTGGGGGAACAGGGCGCGGTTCAGGCGCAGCAGCGATGTGGGCACCAGCCGACAGCGCTGCAACAGGGCATCATCGGCCAGGACCTGTTCGGGAGGACCGTCGGCCACCAGCCGCCCTTCGGCGAAGAGCCAGATCCGGTTGGCGTAGCTGAGGGCCAGGTCGAGATCGTGGGTGATGAACAGGATGGCCTTGAAGGGCGCCTCCCCGTTCCCCTGCCGGCGCATGGCCATGATGGCGTCCATGAAAGCCGTGTAGTGGCGATAATCCTGGCCGGATGTCGGTTCGTCCATGGCCAGGACTTGGGATTGCATGGCAACGACGGCGGCGATGCCGACGCGACGTTGCTGACCGTAGCTGAGCGATAGGGGTGGCAGCGGTTCCAGCCCCTCCAGATGGGTGATGCGGACGGCTTCGGCGACGTTGCGGGCGATTTCGGTCTCGTCGAAGCCGATGTTGCGGGGGCCAAAGGCCAGCTCCTCGGCCACGGTCGGGGCAAAGAGCATGTGGCCGGGGCTTTGGAAGACATAGCCCACGGTGCGGGCCGTCTGCGCAGCCGTGGTCTTGCGCGTATCCCGGCCGGCCACGAGCACACGCCCTCGTCGCGGGCGCAACAGGCAGATGGCATGTTTGACCAGGGTGGTCTTGCCCGAACCATTGGGGCCGAGCAAGGCGATGACATCGCCGGCGCGGATGTCGGTGCTGACATCGTGGAGCACCGGTCGTTCCGGGTTGTACCAGAAATCCACGTGCTCGAACACGACCAGGGGTTCCCCTCGTCCCTCGCCGTGGCCCCGGTCGAGGATGGGCGCGCCGTCCGACCGCGGGGCCGCGTCCATCCGGGAGCGGATGGCGCGGGCGGCGTGTTCGGCCGGCAGCTTGACCTGGGTCGGGTCGGCCATGGCCAGAAAGCCGTCCACCGGCCCCCAGTAGCGTTGCATCCCGTCTTCGAGATAGAGCACCTTATCGGGTCGGATGCGCAACACGTCTTCGACTCGGTGCTCGATGATGAGCACGGTTTTGCCGCTATCGGCCAGCCGGCGGATGGCTTCGAGGGCTTCCAGTGCGCTGGCCGGGTCCAGGCTGGCCAGGGGTTCGTCGAGCAGAATGAGATCGGGCCGCATGGCCAGCACGCCGGCCAGGGCCACCTTTTGCTTCTCCCCGCCCGAAAGGGCAAAGGTCTCGCGATCGCGCAGGTGGGCAATGCCGAGAAAGTTCAGGACCTCATCCACTCGGTGCAGGATCTCGTCTCGCGGGAGGGCCAGGTTTTCCAACCCGAAGGCGACTTCGTTGAGCACATACGCGCCGACGATCTGCTTTTCCGGGTCTTGGAGCACCGTGCCGACCTTTTGGGCCAGGCTGCTCAGGCTATGGCCGGCCACCGGCTCGCCCTTGATCAGGATGTTGCCGCTCAGTTCGCCGCCCTTGTACGAGTGGGGGATGAGGCCGTTGATGCAGCGCATGAGGGTGGTCTTGCCACAACCGCTGGCCCCGGCGATAAGGATGATCTCGCCCGGATAGGCGCTGAACGAGCAACCGCGCAGGGCGAACTCCTGCCGGGTGCGGTAGCGGTAGCTCAGGTTGTGGACGACCAGGGTAGGCGTGGACATACGTTGCAGGGAACAGTCGCCTTTTGCCTTGCGGATGACTTTGCCATTTTCGTCTTCGGCCGACGACCGAGACGAAAGACGAATGACGGAAGACGACTTTTTCGTCCTCCGTCCTCTGCCGTTCGTCCCGCCGAGGACCGGAAGCCGGGACGAAGGACATACAAGGGAAGACAGGGGTTCCTCCGTCTTCCGGCTTGCTTCAAGTATAGCGCAAACGACGGCGGTCAAAAAATGCGCCGACGATCACCCCCGTTCCCCCTTTTTCGGTCAAGCCCTTTTCCCGCAGATTTATACCAGATGGAATTTTTAATGAAAGCGTTCGGAAACGCTCTCAATCATCTAAAAGCCAAAACCGTTGAGTGACTATGCACCGGGCAAGCAGGGTTTTGTAACACACTTGCTAGCAGTTGTGTTACATTTTTCTCGCAAAGTGAAAATATTCGATTTATTACGATTATGTAATGGCATGTAGTGCAAGATGCCATCTTGCACTACATTAAAATTCGATATTACAGCTTTATCGGTATCGTTGTTACCGGTTCCTCGATGATTTCATCGCTTTGCGGATCGCGCACGAGACGCCGCAATTTGCTGATATCGCTGATGCGATCGAGAAAAAGCACGCCGTCGAGGTGGTCTATTTCATGCAGAAAAACCCGCGCCAGGAAGTTGTAGGCTTTGATCTGCACGGGACGGCCGCGAAGGTCGTAACCCCGGACGGTGACGTGTTGGGGGCGTTCGACTTCGCCCACATAGCCGGGGATGGACAGACAGCCTTCATCGCCAGCGATTTTATCGCCTCGCACCCGCACGATTTCGGGGTTCACGACGACGTAGAGCTTGCCGGCCTGAGGGTCGTCCTCGAAATCCTCCTTGCGCATTTCGACGACGATGAGGCGTTCGTTGACGCCGACCTGGGGTGCGGCCAGCCCAACCCCCTGGGATTGGCGCATCGTCTCGACCATGTCATGGGCCAGACGGCTGAGACGCTCGTCGAAACGACGTACCGGTACACTTTTTTTGCGCAGCCGGGGATCCCCCAGCTTGATGATGTCCAAAACGGTCATATCCTGGAATGAGTCTCGATGCTTGAGTATGGTTTCATTATAGCCTTGACGGGTGGAACGTTCCAACGTTCAGCGCGTCGGAATAACTTCCCTGTCCGCCGCGGCCTGAGTATAATGAGAGGAGTCATCCGTCCCTTCTTACCGACGCCATGTTCAAACAGAATTCCGATCCGATCATCTTCAAAACCCCCGAAGAAATCGCCAAAATGCGCAGCGCCGGCCGCCTGGTGGCCGAGGTCTTCGCCATGCTGGAGGAGTACATCCGACCCGGCATCACCACGGCCGAGCTCGACCGCATCACGAGCGAGTTCCTGGCCCGGCGCGGGGCGCAGCCGCTCTACAAGGGCTATCGGGGTCGCGACGCCAAACACCCACCTTTTCCCGGCGTCATCTGCACCTCGGTCAACGATGAGATCTGCCACGGCATCCCCAATGGCCGGGTCTTGCAGGAGGGCGACATCATCTCGATTGACATCGGCCTGCGTTACAAGGGCTATTGCGGCGATGCCTGTGTCACATACCCCGTCGGCACGATTTCGCCCGAGGCCCAACGCCTGCTCGAGGTGACCCGCGAATGCCTGTACCGCGGGATCGCGGCCGCGCAGCCCTACAACTACCTGGCCGATATCGCCGCGGCCATCCACGATTACGCCGACAGTCAGGGCATGGCCGTCGTGCATGAGTGGGGTGGGCATGGGATCGGCCGTCGCCTGCACGAAGGGCCTTCCATCTCGCACACCCGCATGGACAAGCGCGGGGCGCGGCTGCGACCGGGCATGACCTTCACCATCGAGCCGATGATCAACCTGGGCACCCACGAGTGGAAGCTGTTGCCAGACGGCTGGACCGTCGTCACGAAGGACGGCTCGCTCTCGGCCCAGTTCGAGCACACGATTGCCATCACGCCCAAGGGTCCGGAGATCCTGACAAGGCTATAGCCTCCGTAGATCGGGCTGCAGACCAGGGACAGGCCCAGGAAGACGTTTTTGGGATTCCGATCCGCCGGGACGGCCTCAGGAACCGCCTTCCTGGGCCTTTTTCTTGCCGGCCCGTAGCTTGTCAATGGTTTCCTTGGGCAGGATGGAGGCCATGCGTTCGTACCGGCGTTTTTCGGCCTCTTGCTCGGCCGGCGTCAGCCCGCCGAGCTGACCCAATACGGTCACCTGGGAGACGACGCGGCGGCTGGGCGCGTGACCACAGGCCGGGCAGGGCGGTGGACCGGCCTTGGCCGCGTCTTGCCACGACCGCCAGAAGTGAGAAAAGCGCTCACCGCAGGCGGGACATTCGTAATCGTAGATGGGCATGGCTTTCGTATGCCATAAGAGCGGACGATGGACGATAGACGATGGACGAGGGATGATGGACGGGTAACCATTCAGCCCACGGCCTTACGTTGTCGAGCAAGATGCCATCTTGCGCTACGTCGTTCATCGGCCTGGGATGGAACCCTGTCGGAACCTGAACCATCATCGTCATCGGCCTGAGTTACAAACGGTCTAACCTGCCAACGTGCCAACGTTCAATCCACCAACCGCCGGAAGCGCGCGTAGGCCTCGTCCCAACCGGCATCGGGACCCGGCTCGAAAACCTGCCGCGGGAACGAGGCGGCCAGGGCCTGGCGACCGGCCCCGACATCGTTCAGATGCCCCGTGGCAATGGCCTGCATCATGACGTTGCCCAGGGCCGTGGCCTCGACCGGGCCGGCCACCACCGGCCGCCGACAGGCATCGGCCGTGAACTGATTGAGCAAGCGGTTCTGACTGCCGCCGCCGACGATGCGGATGGTCTCCAACCGGCGGCCGCTAATGCCCTCCAGGGCCTCCAGCACCCGACGGTATTTGAGCGCCAGGCTCTCGAGCACACAGCGCACGAGCTGGCCCACGGTTTCGGGTTCGGGTTCGCCGTGGCGCCGACAGTAGGCGCGGATGACCGCGGGCATATCGCCAGGATGGAGGAAATCGGCCGCGTCGGGGTCAATCAGGCTGCGGAACGGCGGCGCCGCCGCGGCCTCGGCCAGCAGCTCATCCCAGCCGTAGGTGCGCCCCTCGCGTTGCCACTGGTTCCGGCTCTCCTGCAACAGCCACAAACCGGCTACGTTCTTGAGGAAGCGGATGGTGGGCGGGCCGTCGGCATGGAGCCGGACGCCGCCCTCGTTGGTGCCCTCGAAGGCCAGGGCTGCATCGGTGACGACGGGTTCGGTCAGCTCGATCCCCATCAGGCTCCAGGTGCCGCTGCTGATGTAAACGCTGTGGGCGTCGAGTTCCGGCACCGCGGCCACGGCGTTGGCCGTATCGTGGCTGCCGGTGGCGATGACCGGCGCGGCCGTCGGCCACCCCACATCCTGCCGCACCTGGTCGGACAGCGTCTCCCAAATCGTGCCGGGCAGGATGATGGGCGGCAGGAAATGGGTGGGGATGTCCAGCCGGCGCAGCAGGTCGGTAGCCCACGTGCGGGTGTGCACCTCGAGCATTTGGCTGGTGGAGGCGATGGTGTATTCCGAGACCTTGCGACCGGTGAGCCAGTAGTGGAAGAGGTCCGGCGTCATCAGCAGCGTCTCGGCCCATTCGAGATGGGGATCGCCGGCCAACACCCGCGCGTAGAGCTGATAGAGGGTGTTGAGCTGCATGAACTGGATGCCCGTGATGCGGTAAATCGCCTCGCGGGGGACGCGGGCGAAGACCTGGGCGGGCACGCCGTCGGTGGCGTGGTCGCGGTAGTGATAGGGCTGGCCCAACAGCCGTCCGGTGCGGTCGAGCAAAGCGTAGTCCACCCCCCAGGTGTCCACGCCGATGCCGTCCGGCGCGCGGCCGAAACGGGCGCCGTAGCGCCGCAATCCGGTCAGGATCTCATCCCACAGCCGCAGATGGTCCCAGTGCAGCCGGCCCAGCAAGGGCACGGGGCCGTTGGCAAAGCGGTGCAGCTCTTCCAGGGTGAAGCGGGCGCCATCCCAGCGGCCCAACATGACACGACCGCCGGACGCGCCCAGGTCAATGGCGAGAAAATCGGCCGTGGCGCCCATCTCAGTTCATCTCCTGTCCGCCGGTAACGCTGAGGGCAATGCCGGTGATGTACGCCGCCTGGTCAGAGGCCAAGAACACGAGGGCGTTCGCCACGTCCTCGTAGGTGCAGCCGCGCTTCATCGGTACCTGGTCAATGTAGCGCTGACGCACCTCGGCCTCGCTGATCCCCCACTTTTTGGCATACTGCTTGTAGAGCGAATTGACCCAAAGGGGCGAATCGAGCAGATTGCCGGGACAAATGGCATTGACCCGGATGCCATGTTCGGCCAGGTCGAGAGCGATGCTTTGGGTCAGGCCGATGCCGCCGAACTTGCTGGCCGCGTAGGCCGAGTTCTTGTAGCTGCCTTTCTTGCCCGATTTCGAGTTGATCTGGATGATCACACCCTTTTTCTGCGGCAACATGGCGATGGCCGCGTGTTTGGCCGTCAGGAAGTAGCCGTAAAGGTTGACATCCATCACGGCCTTCCACTTCTCGGCCGGGAACTCCCAGATGGCTTCGGCGATGAGGATGCCGGCATTGGCGACGCAGATGTCCAGGCGGCCAAACTCGTCGAGCACCCGACGCACCATGCGCTCGACGCTGGCTTCATCGGTCACATCCACGCCGATCCCGATGGCGCGACGGTCGGTTTGGGCTTGGATGGCTGCGGCGACCTGCTCGGCGCCGGCCTGGTTGATGTCGGCAACGGCCACATGGCAGCCCTCCTGGGCCAGGCGCCAGCACAAGGCCTCGCCCAAGCCCTGGGCGCCGCCGGTCACAAGGGCGATGCGATCCTGGAGTTGTCCGCTCATGGTTGGAAACGTTGGAACGTGGGAACGTTATGGCAACAACAGTCGCAAAAACTCCTCCTCCGCCTCGCGGGTCCATTCCCGGCCGTTTTTCAGGCGGGCATAGACCGTGGGGAGCTTGTCCTTCAGGTCGGGCAAGGCGGTGAGGGGGAAGTCCCGAATCTGGGGCCAGATGACGACCTTGCCGGGGAAAACGGTATCCTGCACGGCGCGCAGGCCGTCTTTGGCCGCGCTGAGGGAGCCGACCGCGGCCACCGAGCGGTTGGGCGACAGCTCGCCCGTCTCGGTCTCGTGCAGCATCAGGCGCAGGTCCTCGATGGACGAGGCCGAATGGCCGATGACGCGCACCGCCTTGCCATAGGTGTCGTTCAGATCGAGAGAGGCCATCGTACCCCGCGCCACACCGGCGAAAACGTTCATGACCCCGCGCGGGGCCAGCCAGGTGGCCGCGTCGGCAATGACCGCCGGCACCGGCGCCAGGACGACGATGTCATCGAAACCCGTCTGGCGAAAAGGCGCCATGCCGGCGGCGTAGGCGTCCCGTTCCGTCGGGTTCAGGCAGATGAACGTGATGCCCTTGGCCTGAGCCTCTTCGGCGTAGGATTCCCACAGGTCGTTCAGACGCAGGGGACTGACATCGGTGCAGACGATGACCGCGGGGCCGTTGGGTTTCTGGATGGCGCGCTGCACGTGCATCCGGCCCATTGGCCCGCCTGCGCCGACAAACCAGGCCCGGCCGCCGGGTTTCAGGGCCGAGCGCACGGGCACCTCGCTGTAGGCGCGGGCGATGTCGGGGCTGCGGCTGCCCACATAGAGCCAGCGGTTGTAGTGCACCCGGCCGATGTCCACCTGCACCGGCCGCGCCAGGGGCCGCGTCTCGCCGGCCATGACCAGGGCGACGATGCCGAAATCGGCCAGCCGCGGGCTGACCGTCTCGATCAGCTCCGGGGTGGCGCCCAGGAGGACGATATCGTCAATCTTCTCGAAGGGCGGCCGGCCCACATCGGGCACCTCGATGACCTCGACGCCGAGCGAACGGGCGCCCGCCCGCAGCCAGGCCTCCAGGTCGGGCGGCACATCCGTCAGCAACAGCGTGCGGGGATGCGAGGCCGCGTCGAAACCGGCGCTGAGGGTGTACTCCTGGCCAGGGTCGGCGTGGGTGCCGATGATCCAGGTCACGCCGCCGGGTCGCAGCCCGGTGCGGTACTTGAGCTCGTAGGCCGCAGTGACACAGGCCCAGGGTTCGGTCAGGGCGGCCTCGGCGTAACCCGTCGTCGGTTGGACCGGGATCAGGTAGTTGCCGTGGTCGCCGTTGAGGATGCGGCGGTCAATGACGTTGTACTGCGAAAGCCCGCCCTGAATCTCGTAGCCGTAGGCGTAGCCCACGCCGTTGACGAAAATATCGGCCTGGATGGTGAAACGGTCGCCGATCCGATACCGGTCGCGCAGGTTGGCGCCCACGCCGACCACGGTCATGGCGATCTCGTGGCCGAGTACGACCGGGTTTTCGCGCATGTTGCGGTAGATGCGGGGGTGTTTCTCGCCCAGGCTGATGACTTTGATGTCGGAAAAGCACAGGCCTGTGGCATCGTGACGGATGAGCAGCTCATCGGGGCCGAAAGCGGGCACGGGCACTTCGATAGGCCGGTCGTTGACGCCCAGGTTTTCCATCCCGGCGCCGTAGAGCGGCCAGATGAGCTGGGTTTCGGGCAGGGGGCCATCGGCCCGGCGATAGGCGGCAAGTTTGTCGGTCATGGTGCGACCTCCCAGGGTGGGTAGGAGAGGAGCTTGGGGGAGCTTGGGGGAGTTTGGGGGAGCTAGAGGAGCTAGGGGGAGCTGGGGGAAGCTTGGGGGAGCTGTACGAGGGGGAGAAGCCCGAACAAGGGCGGGATACCAACCTCAAGCCTCGGCCAGGCAGGCC
>JAOADB010000049.1 GCA_026417535.1 Caldilineales bacterium | reverse complement strand
AGCCTTGGGTCTGCTTCACCTGCTCCTGTACGGGGCGGGCGTAGTCGCGTGCAGGGGTTTCCCCTGCGCGGCTGCCCGCTCGACCACGATGACAACCGGACGCCCGGCCCCAGCCCGAATGGCGTTGCTGACGTTTTCGGGACCGAAGACCTCGACGCCGTCAATGGTGAGGAATACATCGCCCACCTGCAAACCCGCCGCCGCGGCCGGGCTATCGGGAGCCACGGCCTCGATCTGCACCCGCAGGCCGGCGGGGTCCACCGTGAGACGGGGCACACCGACAACGGCCAACAGCACGGCGAAAAGAACGACGGCGGTCACGATGTTCATGAACGATCCGGCGGCCAGGACGACGGCGCGGCGCAGGGGCGGCGCCGCGGCCAAACTGCCGGGTCCGTCGAAGTCGTCCTGCTCGCCCACCATTTTGACAAAGCCGCCCAAGGGTAGCCAGTTGAGGGTGTATTCGACGCCGTTACGCTCGAAGAGCTTGAGCATGCGCGGGGGATAGCCGAAACCGAACTCGCGCACCCGCACCCCCATCCATCGGGCCGCCAGGAAATGGCCCAATTCGTGGACGAAGATGAGAAAGCCGAGGATGGGCACCACGGCCAGAACGGCCAACCCGCTCAGGTTGAACTGGTCAAACATCGCGACTCCGCAAGATAGAAAGGGTTGGCCTCATTGTAGCACAGGTGGACGATGGACGATGGAATCTTCTCTATCGTCCACCGTCCATCGTCCATCGTCACCAGCGCCCACCTCATCCCTTCCGCCGCCGAATCACGGCCCGCAGGAGCAGCAACACGAGGACGACGGGCACGGCCAGGATGAGCAGCACGGGCACCACGATGATGACCAGCCGGATGAGCAGGTCCACCAGGCCGCGCAACACCTGCACCAGCGTGCCGAAGCTCTCGCGCGCGGTCTGCAAGGGCGTCCATTCCTCCGTTGTGACGGGGACGATCAGCTCGTAGGGTCGCAGCTCCACCGTGATGGTGGAGAACGCCACCAACTTGTCCAGGCGATTGAGCTGGCCCTGCAACGACTCGATCTCGCTCTGCACCGAGTTCAGCTCGCGGTAGATGGCCATGATGTCCTCGACCTTACCCCCGCGCTCGCGCGTCTCCCGCAGCAGGGCGAGCAGCTCGTTTTCGGTGGCGCGCAACACCCGCAGCCGGGCTTCCAGGTCGTAGTACTGGTCGGTAACGTCGTTGGTGTTCATGGTCTCGTTTTCCACCCGCACGGCCAGCGCACGCAGGGCGGCGCGGGTGGCCTCGAACTGTTCGGCCGGCACCCGCAGGGTGATCGTATAGCGGAGGATGTTGTCGGTGCCGCGGTAGCCGTTCATATCGGCCACGTAACCGCCCAGCGAAGTCGCCAATTCGCTCACTTGGCGGGCGGCCGCCTCGGTATCGCGCACGATGAGGACCATGCTGGCGTTATAGATGACCTTGCGGGTCTCTTGCAGCTGCTGGTCAGACACCCTTCCGGTTTCGGCCACAACGGCCCTGCCCTCCGATGGTTGCGCGGGCAACGGCGCCGCCGGTCCGATGCCGGAGACCCCTTCCCGAGGCATGGCAGGCGCACAGCCGGTGCCGAGCACGGCCACCATCACAAAAAGAACGAGAAGTACAAGAAGCAGACGTTTCATGGGAGAAACCTCGTCGAGAAAAAACACAGTGTGTCGCGCGCACAGACGCCGGTGCGGTCGGAATGGTTCCTACTGGGTGATGACTCAGGCCGATGACGATAATGGCCCAGGTTCCGACAGGGTTCCATCTCAAGCAGACGAAAGATGTAGCGCAAGATGGCATCTTGCTCTACGTCTTTCGTCCGTCGTCTTGGCGAGCGGCCGCTGGCGGGAAGGAAAGACCCAGCCGAAACATCAGGCCGTGGGCTGAGTAGTCCCTCTACTGGCCGCTGTAGAGACGCCGCCCCAACCGCCAGGGCAAACCCGCCGCACGGATGGCCGCATCCACCGCCGCCACGTCGTAGGGCACCCGGTGCCAGGTCCAGGTCAGGGCCTCGGTGTCGAGCAGGGCGAAACTGGCGCGGGGATCGCCGTCGCGAGGTTGGCCCACGCTGCCCGGATTGAGCAGCCAGCGGTGGGTAGTGGTCAGGTCCAGGGTCTCGCCGGGCGGTCGCCGTTCTAACCGCACCCACACCCAGGTGCCCTCATCCTGCCGTTGCAGCCGCCAGGCAATGGCCAGATGGCTGTGGCCGATGAGACAGAGCTGGGTGTCAAAATACTCCAGGTTGGCGGCAGCCGCGCCGGCGTCGAGCACGTACTCCCAGATGGGGTCGCGAGGGCTGCCGTGGGCCAGGGTGATCCCGGCCTGGACCAACCGGGGTTGGCGTTGGGCCAGCCAATGGAGGGCCACAGGCGACAACCGCGGCTGCTGCCAGCGCACGGCGGCGGCCGCATCGGGCGAAAAATCGTCCAACGGCACCAGACCGGCTACGGCCAGGTCGTGGTTCCCGGCCAGACAGAGGTCGGCCCGCTTGGCGATGATCTCGACGCAAGCCTCCGGTTCCGGTCCGTAGCCCACCACATCGCCCAGACACCAGATGGCATCGGGTTGGAGCTCGGCCACAACGGCCAAAACGGCCTCCAGGGCCACGCGATTGGCGTGAATGTCGGAGAAAACGGCAATACGCATGGCTTAAGCTTAGCATCATCGTTTCGATAACCGGTAATGCAACGACTCAGGCCGATAAACGATGATGGCCCAGGTTCCGACAGGATTCCATCTCGGGCAGACGAAAGACGTAGCGCAAGATGGCATCTTGCTCTACAGTTCGGCTCCCCACAACCGTGATCGAGCTTCCTTGACATCCGAGGGGGTAAGCCTTACACTTGAGGCCATGATTCGCAACGCGCAGCCTTGGGTCTGCTTCACCTGCTCCTGTACGGGGCGGGCGTAGTCGCGTGCAGGGGTTTCCCCTGCGCGGCTGCCCCGCGAGCCCGGCCTCGAGCGGTGAGTCGCGTTGCTGTCATCATGGCATTTCACCCATAGCACGATAAGCCCAATCGTTTCACGATTGTGCGTTGATTGTGCCTAACCCGTCATCACAACTCACCGCTCCGGCGGTGAGTTTTTTTTCGCCCTTTATCGTTCGCCTCTCCGCTCTCTATCCACTTACCCAATCCCCGATTACCCGTTCCTCCCTATGTCCACCGTCTTCATTCCGACCACCCTACGCCGGCTAACCGGCAACCAATCCCGTCTTTCCATCGAGGGCGCTACCGTCGGTGAAATCCTGACGGCCCTGGACCGCACCTATCCCGGCTTTGCCGAGCGGCTGTTCGACGGCAATGGCCAGGTCAAGCGGTTCATCAACATCTTCGTCAACGACGAGGAAATCCGCACCCTCCAGGGCCTGGCCACGGCGGTAGGGCCAAACGACACCATCTCCATCGTCCCGGCTATGGCCGGAGGAGCCTGAGTCCTATGAGTTACCTGACACGCGATCAGCTCCTGGCCCGTATTCGCGCCGAGGTACCCGAACTGTCTCCGCGCGAGGTGCACGAACGGATGAAGCAGGATCCGTCGCTGACGGTGATTGACATCCGCGAGCGAGAGGAGTGGCTGGAGGGGCATCTGCCCGGCGCCCGGCACATCAGCCGCAGCTTCTTGGAGCTGCAGATCGAGCTCGTCCAGCCCGACCGTAAGGCGCCCATCGTGCTCTACTGCGCCGGTGGCACCCGCAGCCTGCTGGCCGCGCACAATCTGCGCGAGCTAGGCTACGAGAACGTCATCTCGATGCGCGGGGGCTTCAGTGGCTGGGTGAATGCCGATCTGCCCTTCAAGGTGCCGCGCTTCCTGCGCGACGACCAGCGTGAGCGCTATGCCCGACATCTCATCCTGCCCGAACTGGGCGAGGACGGTCAGATCCGGCTTCTCGATGCCCGCGTGCTCATCGTCGGCGCCGGCGGGTTGGGATCGCCGGCCGCGCTCTACCTGGCCGCGGCCGGGGTCGGCACCCTCGGCATCGTGGATTACGACAACGTGGACCGCACCAACCTCCAGCGCCAGATTTTGCACGGTGAGTCCACCGTGGGCGTGCCCAAGGTCGAGTCGGCGATCCAGCGGCTCAAGGACCTCAACCCCGATGTCGAGGTCATCGGCTATCGCCAGCCGCTCACTTCGGCCAATGCCTTCGACATCCTGCGCGGCTACGACGTGGTGCTCAACGGCTCGGACAATTTCCCCACCCGCTACCTCGTCAACGACGCCTGCCATCTCCTGGGGATTCCCCTGGTGGATGCCTCCATTTTCATGTTCGAGGGTCAGGTCACGGTCTATCAGCCGGCGGATCCGGCTCGCGCCATTGAAGGTGGGCCGTGCTACCGCTGTTTGTACCCCGACCCGCCGCCGCCGGGCGAAGTGCCGAGCTGCGCCGAGGCTGGCGTCCTGGGTGTGTTGCCCGGCATCATCGGCTCGATCCAGGCGGTCGAGGCCATCAAGCTCATCACCGGGATCGGCCGGCCCCTGGTAGGGCGTTTGCTCATGTACGACGCCCTCGATCAGAGCTTCCGCACCCTCAACGTGCGCCGCGACCCTGCCTGCCCCTTGTGCGGCGAGCATCCGACCATCACCGAACTGATTGACTACGAACAGTTCTGCGGCGTGGCGACTTTGCCCACGCCTACGGCGGCCATCCGGATGCCACTTCCCGTGGCCGCCGCCCGATAGCCGCTAGCCCGGCCAGGATAGTGGCCTTGCCGCTTGTTCATCCCCTTTCCGCAGCGTTCCACACCCTTCTCGAAGGAGGTTTTTTCGTCGTATGGCTTCCTACGCCCATCCCGAAGTGCTCGTTTCCACCGATTGGGTTGCCGAACATCTCGACGATCCCAACGTGCGCCTGGTCGAGAGCAACGAGGACGTGCTCCTCTACGACACCGGCCATATCCGCAACGCCGTGAAAATTGACTGGGTCAACGACCTCAACGATCCGGTGATCCGCGATTACATCGGTCCCAAGCAGTTCGAGGCCCTGTGCAGCAAGCACGGCATCAGCAACGACACCTTTGTCGTCTTCTACGGCGATAAGAACAACTGGTGGGCCTGCTATGCCTTCTGGGTGTTCCAGCTCTTCGGCCACACGAAGGCGGCCGTGATGAACGGCGGTCGCCAGAAGTGGATCGCCGAAGGCCGCGAGCTGACCAAGGAGGTCCCCAGCTTCCCGCCGACGACCTATCATGCCCCGCAGCGGCAGGATTACAAGATCCGCGCCTTCCTCTCCCAGGTCCTTGCCCATCAGGCGGCCGGGATGCCATTGGTGGATGTGCGTTCGCCGCAGGAGTACCGGGGCGAGCTGTTGCATATGCCCAACTACCCCCAGGAAGGGGCGCTGCGCGGCGGCCACATCAAGGGCGCGCGCAATGTGCCCTGGGCGCGAGCGGTGAACGAAGACGGCACCTTCAAATCGGTGGAGGAGCTGAAGGCCATTTACGAAGGCGAAGCCGGCCTCAGCCCCGACCAGAACATCATCGCCTATTGCCGTATCGGTGAGCGCAGCAGCCACCCCTGGTTCGTGCTCACCTACCTGTTGGGTTATCCCAACGTGCGCAACTACGACGGCTCCTGGACCGAATACGGAAACGTCGTCGGCGTGCCGATTGAGAAGTGAGCCGATAGACGAGTGAGACGATGGACGATGAACGATGGAGGGATTCCTATCGTTCGTTGTCCATCGTCCCGTCGGTCGGCCCAGGGCCGAGGACGAAGGACGAGAGACGAAGTCGTTCGTCTTCCGTCCTTCCTTCGTCCGCTAACCCAGCACCCAGCGACCACCCTTACCCCATGCCAGCACCTGCCCGCATCCTCACCCCTGAGCCCGACCGCTGGCGTCATCTGCGGCGGCCGGCCATCCTGGCCCAGATCGGCAACACGCCGTTGCTGAAGCTAGAAAAGGTCACGGCCGGATTGCGGCCGGAGGTCGCCGTTTACGTGAAGGCCGAGTGGTTCAATCCCGGCGGCTCGATCAAGGACCGGCCTGCCTTGCGGATGATCGAACAGGCCGAACGCCGCGGGGAGCTGACCCCCGCTAAGACGATCATTGACGCCACCAGCGGCAACACGGGTATCGGCTACGCGCTCGTCGGCGCGGCCAAGGGCTATCGGGTAACCCTGGTCATGCCCGAAAACGTGACCGTCGAACGCAAACAGCTCGCCCGCGCCTACGGCGCCGAACTCATCTTCAGCGACCCGCTGGAAGGCTCGGATGGCGCCATCCGCCTGGTGCGCGAGCTGGTGGCCGCCCATCCCGACCGCTACTACTACCCCAACCAGTACGACAACGACGAAAACTGGAAAGCCCACTATTACGGCACCGCCGCCGAAATCTGGCAGCAGACTCGCGGCCGGGTCACCCACTTCCTGGCCGGCATCGGCACCAGCGGCACCTTCGTGGGCGTCAGCCGCCGTCTGAAGAGCCTGAACCCCGCCATTCGCGTGTACACGGTCGAGCCGGCGGATGAACTACAGATCATCGAGGGCTTGAAGCACATGGAGACGGCTATCGTCCCCAAGATTTATGACCCGACCCTCAAGGACGGCGAGTTCCGGGTGGAGGCTGAAGCCGCCCTGGAGATGGCCCGGCGTCTCGTGCGCGAAGAGGGGTTATTCGTCGGCTTCAGCGCCGGCGCGGCCGTCCATGCGGCCCTGGAGCTGGCCCGCACCCTCGACCGCGGGGTGGTTGTCACCGTGTTGCCCGACGGCGGCGCCAAGTACATCAGCCTCGGTTTGTTCGATTGAGCGGCCTCACCGGCACGACCCAGATGTCGCGCAAGATGGCATTTTGCGCGATGTCTTTCGTCCCTCGTCCTGGCGAGCGGCCGCTGGCGGGAAGGAAAGACCCGCTCGGCATGTCCAGGCAGCAACCCAAACCCTCCCTTTTCTACACGTTGTGAACCATGGCAACGCACTCTCCTGTTTCGCAGGTAGACCATACGGCCCTCAAGGTCAATCAGACCGCTATCATCCTCTTCAACATCCTGGCTTTCGTCTTCGACCAACCCTGGCTCGTGGCCTTCGTGGCCGCGGTGATGCTGGTAGGGACGCTTTTCCCCCGCGCCGGGCTGTTCAAGCTGTTCTACAGCCACGTGCTCAAACCCGCCGGTCTGCTCAAGCCCCATCTCGTGCCCGATGAACCGCAGCCCCACCTGTTCGCCCAAGGTTTGGGCGGCATTTTCCTGCTTTTGGCCACGATCGCCTTCCTCGTAAAAGCGCCTCTCGTCGGATGGATCCTGACCGGCATCGTCGTGGCGCTGGCGGCCATCAACCTGTTCTTCGGATTCTGCCTGGGTTGCTTCATCTTCTACCAGCTGGCGCGGCGGGGCATTCGCCTGCAGCTGCCACAGTGGTCCTGATCCCCATCCCACCATGCTCGATCGTCTTGTCCTCGTTGTCCTGCTCATCCTGTTGGCCTGGGGCGGGGTGGTTCTCTGGCGCCGTTACCAGCGATGGCATCTGGACGCCCTGAACCGCCTGCCAGGCCCCGATTGTCTGGCCGATCTGAGTCTGCGGCCGGTGCCGGCCATTCTTTATTTCACCACGGCCACGTGCAGCCAGTGCCGGCTGCGCCAAACGCCCATCCTGCGGCAGCTCGAGGCGGAATGGGGTGACGCCGTGCACATCTGCACCGTTGACGCCGTGGCCTACGAGGCGCTGGCGCGACATTTTGGCATCCTCACCGTGCCCTCGACCGTGGTGCTGGATGCCCGCCGCCGCGTCGTGGCCATCAACCACGGCCTGGCCGAAGCGTCCCGCCTGCGCCAACAAATTGGCTCGACAGGACGATGGACGATAGACGATGGACGATGGAGGACAAGAACGGTAACCAGTAACCAGTAACCAGTCACCAACAAAGGAGATTCCATGCCCAAACGCCTGCTTTTCCTGGGCTTGTTGTTCGCCCTGCTGGGCCTGATCGGGGCCTGCCAGGCAGCGCCGACGGATCAATCCTCCGTCTCCGCCAAAACGATTACGGTCTATCGCCCCTCGACCTGAGGGTGTTGTGGCGACTGGATCGCTTACGTGCGGGCCAACGGTTACACCGTCCAAGAGATTCAGGCCGTGTCGGACCTCTCGGCCATCAAGAACCGCTGGCAGATTCCGCAGGAGCTCTGGTCATGCCACACAGCCATCGTGGATGGCTACGTCATCGAAGGTCATGTGCCGGTTGCCGACATCGAACGCTTGCTGCGCGAGCGGCCCGATGTGATCGGTCTGGCCGTGCCCGGTATGCCCATCGGTTCGCCGGGTATGGACGTGCCGGGCAGTCCGCCCGAACCCTATCAGGTCATCGCCTTTGACCGGAACGGCCGTCAGTTCGTCTTCGCCGAATACCACCCGTGATGACGGCCCGGTCCGCCCTTCGTCGTTCGTGCTGCGTCAGGGCCGATACCCGGACGCAGCATGAACGACGGAGGGCAACCAGGCTTCCCTCCGGATGTCATCCGGAGCTCTCCAAACCCCAAACTCCCGGGAGCGAAACACCCTCAGCGTCGGCGCCGGAGGCGCCACACCACGCCCACCGGATAGCCCACCATCTTGGCCACATCGCCGGTCACCCGGATGATCGGCACCAGGGCCAGGGTGTAAAGCTTTTCGGCGCTGCGAAGGTAGCGACCGTCGGCCAGAGGACGGCGCCAGGCGGCCAGCAGGCGACGATAGGGGGTGCGGCAATAGGCGCCGAAGCCGAGCAGCAGCCCCAGCCAGAAAACGGGATGCACCTCCAAACCGAGGGCTACCAGCAGCGGCGCAGCCAACAGGTAGGTCGTATAGCGGATGGCATGCCGTCGTCGCCACAGGTCGGCCTTGCCGTCCCCGCGGCTATAGCGGTAGTACTGGCGGAAAAAGGCCCGCAGCGACCCGCGTGGGCGGAAATGGGCAACGGCTTGAGGCGCCCAGGCAAAGGGGCCATACAGCGCCCGCAGCTTGAAATCGAAGATGAGGTCTTCGCAATAGTCCAACCATTCGGGATAGCCCCCGGCGGCTTCCCAGGCCGTGCGACGCAGGGCCAGCGAGCGGCTGGACGGCAAAAAGGTGGCCGGGTCAATCTCGGCCACGGTGGGCAGCACGGTCGCGCCCATGGCCACCTCGAAGGGGGTGTACGGATCGGGCAGGAAAAATCCGGCCACGGCCATGACGGCCGGGTCCCGGCGCAGCGGCTGCGTGATCGCCTCCAACCAGATGGGTTCCAGCCGGGTGCCAGCATCGGTCACGGCCAAAATGTCCCCGCGGGCGGCGGCGATGGCCCGGTTGCGGCCCTGCGAGATGTTGGCACCAGGTGCGACCAGCAGGCGCAGGGGCAGGCGGTCGGCATAGGCTTCGATTTGCGCCACCGTGTCGTCGATCGAACCGCCGTCCACGATGACGACCTCGTCCGGCGGCAGGGTTTGGGCCAGGATGCTATCGAGCAACCGCCGGATGGCGGATCCTTCGTTGAGCGTCGTGACGATCAGGGAGATCATGGGAAAGCGTTGCCGATGAGAACCTGTGTTATACTGTGAGCAAGACACGGTTGTTTGGGTGTCGTCCGCTGCCGGCAGGCCACAGGTCGGGCCGGTTGTCCTGTTTCCGGCCTCCTGGAGGTGGCCTGAACCATGGGAGTCAAACTCTTTGTCGGTAATTTACCCTATTCCACCACCGAAGACGAACTGGCAACCCTGTTTGCCCAGGCGGGAACGGTCGAATCGGTGGTCATCATCACCGATCGCGTGACCGGGCAATCCCGGGGTTTTGCCTTTCTGGAAATGAGCACGGTCAGCGAAGCCCAAAAGGCGATACACATGTTCAACGGTTACAGCCTGGCCAACCGTGAGCTGGTGGTTAACCCGGCCCGGTCGCGCGAAGAGCCGCGCTCGCAGGGTGGCCGCGGGGGACGCCACGGCTCCGATGACCGTCGTCGCGGCTCCTACGGCGGCCGGGGTGGGCGACGGTCGCGCTGAGTCGCAGCGTGCATCGCGCACCCATGGGGCCGAAACAACCCGTAACCAGGTTCGCCGCCTGTTTGGGCTTTTTGCCTTTTTGGGTGTAGGATGAGAGATAACCGTTGTAAACATCTCGACCATCGGAAACGGGTGTTTTGCTTGCCTTATGGTCAAGAACGATAACAAAGCAACGGTTTGTTCCTACCCGCAGCGCCTATCCGGGAACCGCGGGATGCGCTTTCGGCCCGGAGGTACGTCCATCGGTTCGGGCAGGGGCTGCGGACCAACGCTCTCATTCCCAGGAGGAGACCCATGGAAGACCGTTCGTTGGCTTCGCTGTCGCTGAGTGTATCCGGTCTGATGCAGGCACGGCAGGGAGGATTGCCCTGGTGGGTCTGGCTGCTGATCGTCATCGTCATCATCGTCCTGATCTGGTGGTGGTTGCTGCGCCGGCCCGCCGAACGACCGGAGGAGGAACACCGTCCGACAGCCGCACCGGCGCCCGAACCGGCTCCGGCCGCGCCCCCGGCCACCGTTGCGGCCGACGATGACCTGACCCGTCTCGAGGGGATCGGCCCCAAGGTGGCCTCGGTGCTCAAGGCGGCGGGCATCCGCACCTTTGCCCAGCTGGCCGCGACCCCGGTGGAGCGCCTCCAGGACATCCTGCGGGAGGCCGGACTCCAGTTCCTCAACCCTGAGAGCTGGCCGGAGCAGGCTCGCGTGGCGGCCAGCGGCGACGAAGCGCAGCTGGCCGAATTGCAGGCGCGCCTGCGCGGAGGGCGCTATACCTAAACCGCAACCGAGCCGATGACCACGAAAGCCATCCAGGACTACTACCCCGATCATCTGGCCCACTGTTACGGGTGCGGCCGCCTCAATCCTCACGGTCATCAGCTCAAAAGCTATTGGGACGGCGACGAGACCGTTGCCGTGTTCACGCCCCGGCCCTATCACATCGCCATCCCTGGCTTTGTGTACGGCGGCCTATTGGCGTCCTTGGTGGATTGCCATGCCACGGGTACGGCCGCGGCCGCCGCCTATCGGGCCGAAGGTCGGACCATGGACACGGAGCCACCGCTGCGCTTTCTGACGGCCTCGCTCCATGTGGACTACCTGAAACCGACGCCGTTGGGAGTACCTCTGACCCTGCGCGGGCGCGTGCGAGAGATCAAAGGCCGCAAGGTCGTCGTCGCCGTAACGCTCCTAGCCGAGGGGGAGGTCTGCGTGCGCGGGGAGGTCGTGGCCGTTCAGGTGCCGGAAACGTACCTACAGGCCCTGGAAGCCGGCGCGAGCGGCGGCCGGGCCTCTTCTACGGAGGACAACGAATCATGAGCGATCTCGAAGCCCGTTTTCAAGCCGCGGCGGCGGCCGTGCAAACGCTGGCCAAACGCCCCGATAACGACACCCTGTTGCGGCTGTATGCCCTGTACAAACAGGCCACGGCCGGCGATGCCACCGGCAAACGGCCCGGCCTGACCGACCCCGTCGGCCGGGCCAAGTTCGATGCCTGGGCCAAGCTGAAAGGCATGGACCGCCACGCGGCCATGCAGGCCTATATTGACCTGGTGAACCAGCTCATGTAGGGCAACTCCTGAGAGTTGCCCTACTTCCCCCAATCCCCGGTCGGATTGGCGTTGCGATCAGCCCGTCACCTTGGTCAGCGTTTTCAGACAATTGGTGCACGCGCGCAGCTCGCGCACCTGGCCGTCAATCACCAGGCGCCGTTTCTGGACGTTGATGTTCCAGCGCCGCTTGACGTGACGCTGCGAAAAGCTCACGTGGTTGCCGAATTGGGGGCCTTTGCCGCAAATGGCGCATTTCGACATCGTACAAACTCCATGACATCGGGATAAAAAACGAGGACGGAAACGTTTCGTCTGCTGTCGTTCGTCCTTCCTCTCAGCCCTGGGCCGATTGAAGAGACCAAAGACGCAAGGGTAGCCATAGGCCAAAAAAGAGCCCCCGCTCTGACGGCCGGGCCGTCGTCGGGAGCACTCGTTTATGGTATCATAGCCGTGATGATTTGCCAAACCGACCGCAGGCGCGCGCAGCGTTCTGCCTGTTCCCATCCGGTTCTTGGCCGCAATCCAAGACGAAGGACGAAGGACGAACGACGAAAGTCGAAAACACGATCGTCCCTCGTCTTCTGTTCGCAAATCGGCCGAAATCGGGGACCCAGGACGCATGGCGGAAGACGAACCACCATCGTCCCTCGTCTCTCTAGCCCGGAGTTGTTGCGTGACTTCCTCCCCTTTGCCCGGTAAAATCGAGATTTCGCGTCAGGCCATTGCGACCCTGGTGGCCGAAACCGTCCGGCAGTGCTACGGCGTCGTCGGTCTGGCCGAGAGGACGAAGATGGCCGCCTGGCGGCGGGGCCTGTCTGGCGCCGATCCGGCCCATCACGGCATCGAAGTGACCCTGCGCGACGGCGCCATCACCGTTGACGTTTTTATCATCATCGCGTACGGTACGCGCATTTCCGAAGTGGCCCGCAGCGTCATGCAGCAGGTCCAGTACACCCTGGCGCAAACCACTGGCCTTCCCGTTGCGGCGGTCAACGTCCATGTCCAGGACCTCCGCGTGTCTTCCTCATCTTGAGTCCATCTCGCTGCCGTCCATGCCCGTTGCCGAACTTCCGCCCAAGCATCCCCACGATCAACCCATTCGTCGTCTCGACGGCGCCGACCTCCTGGCCATGATCGGCGCCGGGTTCGCCTGGCTCAAACAACACGGCCATGTCGTCAACGCCCTCAACGTGTTTCCGGTGCCCGATGGCGACACGGGCACGAACATGGTGCTGACCATGCAGGCCGCCTGGAAAGCCGCCCTGGAGGCGCTGCATGTCACTCCCGATACCGATACCCTGCCCGAAAACGCCTCGGCCGACCTGGTGGCGAAAAGTTTGGCCAGCGGCGCCGTGCGCGGGGCGCGGGGCAACAGCGGCGTCATCCTCTCGCAGATTCTGCGCGGGTTTGCCGAGCACCTGCGCGGCCATGTCGAGATTGACGCCTCGACCCTGGCCGCTGCCTTCCATCAGGCCAAAGAGACGGCCTACAGGGGCGTGCTCAAGCCCGTCGAGGGCACCATCCTGACCGTCATCCGCGAGGTCAGCGAAGCCTGCGGGCATGCCGCCGCCATCAGCGACGACATTCGCTTCATCTTTCGCACCATCACCCAAAAGGCGCAGCAGGCGCTGGCCAATACGCCCAACCTGTTGCCGGTGCTCAAACAGGCCGGGGTGGTGGATGCCGGGGGACAGGGGCTGTACTACCTGCTGGAAGGCATGACTCGGTATCTCGGCGGCGAGCGCATGCCCGCGCCCGACCGGGTGACGATGGGCGAAGCGCCGACGGCCGAACCCATCCTGCCCCAGCCCGATCTCTCCGGGTTCCAGGACGAATGGGGATACGACATCCAGTACCTCATCTACGGCGCCCAGGTGGAGGAGGAGGCCGTCCGCGCTCGGCTGCTCGAATTGGGCGGCGAGAGCGTGGTCGTCGGACGGGCGGGTTCGGTGCTCAAGGTCCATGTCCACGGTTCGGATCCGGGGCCTTTCCTCTCTTACGGCGCCTCGCTGGGGCAGCTCGATGACATCGTTCTCGAGAACATGACCTTGCAGACGCTGCGGCGCAAGGGCCAGTGGCGCGAGGACGCGCCCACTGCGCCGGCCCAGGCGACGGCCTACGGGCCCGAATGTCCGAGCGTGGTCGTGGTCGTGTCGGGCGAAGGGCTGCGCCGGGTGTTTGCCAGTTTGGGCGTGTGCGCGTTCGTCAGCGGCGGCCAGACCATGAACCCCTCGGCCGAGGAGCTGGCGCAGGCAGCCGAGCGAGTGCCTGGCGACGAGGTGATCATCCTCCCCAACAACAAGAACATCATCCTGGCCGCCCGCCAGGCCGCGGATCTGTGCCACAAGCGGGTCCACGTCGTGGAGACGCGCTCGCTGCCCCAGGGGATTGCGGCCATGCTGGCCTTCAATGCCCACGCCTCCATGGAGCAAAACGTCCGCAACATGGCCCGCGCGGCGCAGGCGGTCAAGACGGGCGAGATCACGACGGCCGTGCGCGAGGCCTGTTTCGACGATACCGAGGTGAAACCGGGCGACATCATCGGTCTGTACGATGGGCAGCTCGTGTGTCGGGGCAACACGCCCGAAGAGGCGGTCTATCGCTTGCTGGAGCTCATGGACGCCGAGGACGAGGCCGAGATTTTCACCCTCTACTACGGCCAGCCGGTGACCTCTGAGCAGGCCGAAGCCCTGCGCGTCGAGCTCGAGGCCCGTTATCCCGATCGCGTCATCGAGATGCTGGCCGGCGACCAGCCCTATTACCACTACCTGATCGCCGTCGAGTAAGTCCTCCGAACCGTGTCCGCGGCTCGCATTCTCATCGTCGAAGACGAACGGGCGGTGGCCCGAGGCCTGGAATACGCGCTGACCAGCGAGGGCTTTCAGGTCCTATGGGCCAAAACCGGCCAACAGGCCCTGGAAATGACCCGCCGCGAGAACCCCGACCTCATTTTGCTCGATATCCGCCTGCCCGACATCAGCGGTTTCGATGTCTGCCGCCAGCTCCGCGGCGCCGGGCATCGCCAGCCCATCCTCATGCTCACGGCCCGCGACGAGGAGGTGGACAAGGTCCTGGGGTTGGAGCTGGGCGCCGACGATTACATCGTCAAGCCCTACAGCCTGCGCGAGGTCATCTCACGCATCCGCGCCCAGCTGCGACGGGCCTACGGCGAGCTGAGCGGGGCCGCGCGGGGGCATAAACTGCAATTCGGGGATATCGAGGTGGACCCTGAACGGCTGGTGGCCAGCAAGGCTGGCCGGCCCCTCGACCTGACCCCCACCGAGTTCCGCCTGCTCCACTACCTGCTCAGCCATCCCGACCGGCCCCTAACCCGTGATCAGATCATCGAGGCCGTGTGGGGCTACGACAGCGAGGTGGACTACGACCGCACGGTGGACGTGCACATGCACCGGTTGCGCCAGAAACTGGAGGACGACCCGGCCAATCCCCGCTATTTCATCACCGTGCGCGGGGTGGGGTACAAGTTCCAACCGTAAACGCTCAGACGTTCATCTCCCAAATCAGGCGCAGGCCGTGGAGGGTGAGCCAGGGTTCGACGCGTTCGATGACGGTCGTTTCGGCGGCGATGAGGGGAGCGTGCCGGCCGGTGGCGATGACGCGCATCGCCGGGCCCAATTCGGCCCGGAAACGGGCCACCATGCCCTCGACCAGTCCGACAAAGCCGAAGAGAAGCCCGGCCTGGATGCTCTCCACCGTGTTGCGACCGATGGCGCTCGCCGGCCGACCGAGGATGACCTCGGGCAATTGGGCGGTCTCGGCGCTGAGCGCGGTGGCGGCCATTTCCAGGCCCGGCGCGATGGCATGGCCCATGTAGTCGCCGTTGGCCGCCAGGGCATCGAAGGTCGTGGTCGTGCCGAAATCCACGATGCAGAGCGGGCCGCCGAACAGCGCCTTGCCTGCCACGGCGTTGGCCACCCGGTCCGCCCCCAACCCGCGGGGCGATTCGGTGCGGATACGCAGGCCCGTCTTGACCCCGGGGCCGAGGACCAGGGCTTCGGTCGCCAACAACCGGCGGCACACGGTCTGCCAGACGGGGAGGAGCGGTGGCACGACGCAGCCGAGGACGGCGCCGCGCAGCTCGTCGGCCCGGCGGCCGGCCTGCGCCAGTAGCCCCGCCATCTGCAGGCCGTACTCGTCCTCGGTGCGCCGCGCCTCGCTGGCCAGACGCCAGGTGGCCACCAGGCGCTCGCCCTCAAACAGGCCGAGGGTGACATCGGCGTTGGCGATATCCACGCAGAGCAGCATGGCGATACCAAACAGAAACGAGAGGCGCATTCGCCGGGGCCGGAGAAACCGGCATCGGTGTGGCCTCCGGCCCCGGCGCCGTTCGGTTCATCCTCCCTTGCTCAGCTCGCGGCGCAAGACCTTGCCCACGGCGCTCTTGGGCAGGGCCGTGCGGAATTCGACGTGCTTGGGCACCTTGTAGGCGGCCAGATGCTGCCGACAAAACTCCTTGATCTCCTCGGCAGTGGCCGTATGGCCCTCGCGCAGCACGATCCAGGCCTTGACCGCCTCGGTCGTGCGCTCGTCGGGCACACCGGCCACGCCCACCTCGGCCACGGCCGGGTGTTTGGCGATGACCTCCTCGACCTCGCGCGGCCACACCTGGAAACCGCTGGGCTTGATCACGTCCTTCTTGCGGTCCACGGTGAAGATGGAGCCGTCCTCGTCCATGTAGCCCAGGTCGGCCGTGTAGAGCCAGCCATCCCGGATCATCTCGGCCGTGGCCTCGGGCCGGCGCCAATAGCCCAGCATGAGCTGCGGCGCCCGCAGGATGATCTCGCCCACCTCGCCGGGCGGCAGGTCGCGCTGGCCGGTCTCGGCGTCCACGATGCGCGCTTCGACATCGGAAACGGGCATGCCCACCGAGCCGACCTTGTACTTGCCGTTGACCGGCGTGCAGACGATGGCCATCATGGACTCGGTCAGGGCGTAGCCCTCGACGATGCGGCATTTGGCCAGGGCCTCGAAACGCTCTTTCGTCTCCTGCAACAGAGCCGAGGCGCCGGAGATGCAGAGCTTGATGGAGGTGAGGTCGGCCTTGCCCTCCTTGACGAGAGGATGGCTCAGCAACCCCACGTAGAACGTCGGCACGCCGGGCACGAAGGTGGCCTTCGCCTTCTGGATGGTCTCGATAACGTCGGTCAGATCGCGCGGGTTGGGCACCAGGACCATCGTGTTGTGGCTGAGCAGGGCGGCCGTTTGCACTCCGGCGGCGGCGAAGACGTGGAACAGCGGCAGACTGGTCAGGAAGACATCCTCCCAGTCGTGGAGGACGTTCTTGAACCACTCGGTGATCTGCAGGCCGGAGATGACCAGGGCGTGATGCGACCCCACGGCGGCTTTGGAAAGGCCGGTCGTGCCGCCGGTGAACAGGATGAGGGCAGGGTCTTCGGGCTGAACGTCCACCTGGGGTCGGGCTGCGCCCTGGTTCTGCCGCAACACGTCCTGGAACGCGAGGTCGCCGTCCCGCAGGGTCACGCGATGCCCCTCTTTTTTCTCCTTGACCAGGGTGAAGAGGAGGCGCAGCACCGGCGGCAGGTACTCTTTGATGTTGGCGACGATGACCCGGCGCAGCGGCGTGCGGGATTGGACTTCCTTGACCTTGTCGTAGAACAGCGAGAGGGTGACAACGGTCTCGGCGTCGCACTCTTTGAACATGTGCTCCAGCTCGGCGCCGGTGTAGAGGGGGTTGATGGAGGCGACGATGCCGCCGGCCTTCCAGATGCCCAGCTCGGCGATGACGTATTGGGGGGCATTGGGCATCATGATCGCCACGCGGTCGCCCTTGCGCACGCCCAGACGAACCAACCCGGCGGCAAAGGCATCGCTCAGGCGGTCGAGCTCGCCGTAGGAGAGGGTGTGGCCTTTGAACCAGAGAGCCGGATGCTGCGGCCGTTCGCGGGCCGATTCATGGACGACATCCACCAGCGTTTTGCGCGGGTAGGGCTGCAGACTGGGGCGGACGCCGGGGTCGTAGTTTTTGAGCCAGGGCTTGTCGGGCATACGTCTCCTCCTGAAGTGTGGGGTGG
>JAOADB010000482.1 GCA_026417535.1 Caldilineales bacterium | reverse complement strand
CGGCCTCGCGGATGACCCAGCGTAAACGGCCCGCCGTCGGCGTGGGGGATGGCGTCCGGCCCGGTGCGACCGTCGGCGAGAACGTCGGCGTGGCCGTCGGCAGTGGAGTGGCCGTCGGTTCCGGGGTGGGTGTCGGCGGAACGGTTGGGGGTGGGGGCAGACAGCCGACGACGACGGCCACCAAAAGCCCCAGGATGAGTCGTTTCATGGGAGTGCGGGAGAGTGTGGTAACTTGGCCATTCCTTCATCCCGGCGCCAGGTCAATGACCGGACGCAGGACGGAATGGACGAGAGACGGACGACGAAGCTCCCCCAAGCTCCTCTAGCTCTCCTGCCCATCTTCGTCATCCGTCGTCCGTCTTTCGTCCTCGCCTTTGTTCTTCTACCGAGTGATGCGACCAGCGACACATGGCGAAAAACCGGTTAGCAGGTTACCATCTCATTCCGGCCACAGGTTGAGGAAGCCGAAGAGACCAAGGGTCATGTTATAGACGGCATGGAGG
>JAOADB010000481.1 GCA_026417535.1 Caldilineales bacterium | reverse complement strand
GGTAATTCCTCAGCCACTGCCCATGTTTCCCGACTAGGTTTTCCGCTTTCGCTATCGGCCGCTCGTCAGGACGACGGACGAACGACGAAGGACCAGCGAAGTCGTCTTTCGTTTCCCCTCTGCCGGGCATGGGACAGGGTAAGCACCCGAGGCCATCAGCACACATTGGCCAATCGGTTCGGCAGCCCATGCGGTGGTCGGCTGCGCTTTCTCTCCTTCCGTTCTTGATTCCTTGATCATCTTCTCATCCCACCGCTTCAGGAGGTATTCATGGAAATCGCCTTTCTCATCGGTCGCATCGTGCTTGGCGCGTACTACCTGTTCAACGCTTTCAATCACTTCCGCAATCTCAACATGATGACCGGCTATGCGGCCTCGAAGAACGTGCCTGCCCCGAAACTGGCCGTAGCCGGCACGGGCGTGTTGCTGCTCTTGGGCGGTCTCAGCATTCTGCTGGGCTATCAGCCGACCATCGGTGTCCTTCTCATCGTCATCTTCCTGGTG
>JAOADB010000480.1 GCA_026417535.1 Caldilineales bacterium | reverse complement strand
CTCTAGGGCGGGGGTGCGTCCGGGCGTGATCTCCAGGGCGTAGACAGGCAGGTCATCGGCCAGCACCAGCCCGTGGCGGTCCAGGATGCGCCCGCGCGGGGGCACCAGCGGTACCACCGCGGTGCGGTTGCCTTCGGCCTGGGCGGCGTAGCGCTCGTGATGCAGCACCTGCAGCACCCAGGCGCGCGCGCCCAGCAGCGCCAGCAGGCCCAAGGCCAGCGCCAGCGCCACCCAGGCGCGGCGGCGCTGCTGGGCGATGCGTTGATCCACCTGAGCGTGCAAGGGCATGGTGCTGGCCGCGCTACAGCGGGCGGGTCTCGTCGGGATCGGGGGGGCGCCGCTGCGGTGCCAACAGGGCGCGCGTGGCCAGCGGCCAGGCCGACGCGGTCAGCAGCGGGCTGACCAGCCAGGCCCAAGGGGGGACACCGTCACCGGCCAGCCAGCGCACCAGCGCCTGCAACCCCACCGTCAGCGCAAACAGCGGCAGCACGTGCAGCACCTGGC
>JAOADB010000479.1 GCA_026417535.1 Caldilineales bacterium | reverse complement strand
GGCCTTGATTGACCACGCCCTCAAACACCACGTTCGTGCGCGACGCGTTGAAAGAAAAGACGATGAGCACGATGATGGGCGCATACAGGAAAAAATAGACCAAAATTGAGACGAGCGTCAGCCAGGGCGATTGTTTCTTGGCGCTCATCCTGCCGCAATCTCCTCTCCAAGGCCAAAACGTCGCGTGTAGTAGAGCGTCAACACCAGCGTCATGACCAGCAAGATGATGGAGGCAGCGGCGCCGAAGGGAGGGTTGCGCGCATCGAGAAATTGGCGCTGCACCAGATTGCCGACCAGGATCACCTGTCGCCCGCCCAGGATGTCGGAGACGACAAAGGTGCCGATCACGGGAATGAAGGTCAAAATGGTGCCGGCGACGATGCCCGGCATCGAGAGCGGCACCGTGACGCGCCAGAAGGTGCGAAACGCATTCGCATACAGGTCGGCGGCCGCCTCATACAGACTCGGTTCAATCTTCTCCAGGGAGGTGTAGATCGGCAGGATCATGA
>JAOADB010000478.1 GCA_026417535.1 Caldilineales bacterium | reverse complement strand
GGGCGATGCCCCGCTCCTCCCGCCGGGCCAGGCCTTCGGCGTAGCCCGTGCCCACGTCCCGGTTCCGCACGATGTCCTCGGCGCTCACGTACCGCACCAGGCGCTCCACCTCCCCCGGCACCCCGCCGGAGAGGCTCACCACCCGGTTGAGGTAGGCCTCGAGGTCCTCGGCCACCACCCCGTAGCGCTCCACCAGGGCCCGGGCGAGCTCCCGGGTCTCCTTGGGGGAGAGGGGCGGGAGGTCCACCCGGTCCAGGCGCATCCAGAGCCGCTTGGTGCCCGCCTTCCTCAGGGTCTCCGGGTGGACGGCGAGGACCAGGGTGGCCACCTCGGCGAAGGCCACGAGCCAGGGGACCATGCTCGGGGTGAGGCCCGTGGCGTCGTCCACGACCAGGGTGATGGGGTTCACCCCCTCGGGGCGCTTGAGGGCCTTGAGGAGGGAAAGCCGCACGAGCTTGTTGCTGTCTCTTATACACATCT
>JAOADB010000477.1 GCA_026417535.1 Caldilineales bacterium | reverse complement strand
TTGCTATACTGCATCTAAGTAGCCCGTGGCAGCCCGCGCCTTGAAGGAGGGCAGCGCAGGTTACCCAGTCAGCAACCCACTGTGGAGTTTGTTCACATGTCGACCTTCATCACCGCTGCACAACGCGAAAAGCTCATCGAGCTGTACATCGGGTACTTCAACCGCGCGCCTGAGGCGGCCGGTCTCAACTACTGGGCTGGGGAACTCCTCAGCGCCCTGCAGAGCGGCAAGACCGAGCAGCAAGCGTTCAACGACATCGCCAACCGCTTCTACGACGCGGGCGTGCAGTTTGGCGTCTTCTCCAACGCCATGACGGTGGAGCAATTCATCACCACGGCGTACCAAAACGTGCTCGGCCGCAGCTCGGTGGACAGCGACGGCATGACGTACTGGACGCAAAAGCTCACCAGCGGTGAAGTCTCGCGCGGCCAATTCATCCAGCAACTCATCACCGAAGCCAAAGCCGTAGCGGCCGCTGACCCGCAGTGGGCGTGGGTTGGCACATACCTGGCC
>JAOADB010000476.1 GCA_026417535.1 Caldilineales bacterium | reverse complement strand
CGGCGGCCGTGGGCGTGGGCGCGCGCAGGTCGGCCACGAAGTCAGCGATGGTGAAGTCGGTCTCGTGACCGACGCCACAGACCAGCGGCACGGGGCTGGCGACGATGGTGTGCGCCAATGCCTCGTCGTTGAAGGCCCACAGGTCCTCGATCGCGCCGCCGCCGCGCACCAGCAGGATGACGTCGGGCGCGTTCGCATCGCTGGTTGGCACCATGTCGTACAGCCGCCGCAAGGCGGACGCCAGCTCTGCGGGCGCCTGCGCACCCTGCACGGCGGCGGGCGACAGCAGCACCGGCACATGGGGCGCGCGACGCTGCAGGGCCGTGAGCACGTCGTGCAGCGCGGCCGCCTGCGGCGAGGTGACCAGGCCGATGACCCGCGGCCGAAGGGGAACAGGCCGCTTGCGCGCCGGATCGAACAGCCCCTGCGTCTGGAGCTTGTCCTTCAGGCGCAGGAACTGCTCGAACAGGCTGCCCGCGCCCGAGCGGCGCATGGCCTCCACCACGAGTTGAAG
>JAOADB010000475.1 GCA_026417535.1 Caldilineales bacterium | reverse complement strand
AGATGTGTATAAGAGACAGCTGTAACCTCGCGCGCAAGAGCGGGGTGATCCAAGAGCAGCGCCGCCTGATCGAGCTGGTCGCTGAGAACTTCGTCGATCTCAGGGAGCATGGGCGCTATCAGTGGTGTTGCGGCGCAGGCGGCGGGGTGAGCTCAAACGAGCGCGCTGAGGAACTGCGGCTTAAGGCCTTTAAACGCAAAAAGGCCCAGATCGAGGAGGTCGCCCCCAAGCGGCTGGTCACCATGTGCGCCACCTGCCGCACCCAGCTCGAGGAGGGGATCGAGACCTATAACCTGAATATACCAGTGATAGGCCTTACCGAGCTGATCGCCGAGCACCTGGTCGATAAGGAGTCCACATGAGCCGCATCGTCGTCGATCCCATCACCCGCATCGAGGGCCATCTGCGCATCGAGGCCGAGCTCGATGGCAACCGCATTGCCCAGGCCTATAGCTCGGGCACCATGGTGCGGGG
>JAOADB010000474.1 GCA_026417535.1 Caldilineales bacterium | reverse complement strand
ATGTTGGGGTCGCTCGCGCCAGTCTCGGGGTCGTAGGGCGTGGTGGCCCGGGGCACGTACTCGTAGTGGGCGATGGCCGGCCGCTCCTCGTCCTCCCACTTGGCCAGGGCCATCTGCACCGCGCCCTTGATGGCGTTGCCGGCCATGAAGGTCATGCGGCTGGCCGATGAGCTGCCGCTGTTGGCGGTCTCGGCCGTGTCCTGGACGACCAGCTCGACGCGCTCCAAGGGCAGGTTGAGAAGCTCCGCCGCAAACTGGGCCATGGCCGTGTGCGCGCCTTGGCCTACCTCGGCCCCGGCGTGACGCACCACGGCGCGCTCGATCTCCCCGGCGCCGTGGAGCTCTACCGTGGCGTGGCACACGTCGCGGAAGCCCAGGCTGAAGCCCACGTTCTTGAAGCAGCAGCCCACGCCCCACCCGCGCAGCCGGCGGTCGGTGGAGATGTCCAGGGAGGTGCGCATGGGCGACCGCTGAGCCGAGGACGCTGACCGGTCGGCGGCGCGGGCGGCGTTGAGCTC
>JAOADB010000473.1 GCA_026417535.1 Caldilineales bacterium | reverse complement strand
ACGAAGGGCTTCGTCGTTCGTCCTTCGTCGTTCGACCCGTGTTTGGGCCGAGGGCCGGACGAAGGACGACTGACGGAGGACGAAAGGGGGCTTCGTCGTTCGTCCCGTGTTAGAGAATCCCACCGAACATCTCGACTTCGGCCAGACGGATCGGCGTCCCATCCGGGCCGGTCGGCCCGAACTCGACGCGACGAACGCGACCGTCGAGGCGCAGGCGCCGTGTCCGCAGGTGAATGGTTGCCCCGGGTTGCAGCGGTACGGCCTCATGTGGACCCGCCGCCTGCTGACGCAGCTCCTCATCGGCGTAGATATCGGGATGGAGCAGGATGGCCGTCACCGTGTTGATGTCGCCCTTGTCGAAAAGCCAAACCTCCAACGAATAGACTCGTTCAGGATGATGAGGATTGGTCTGGCCGACCCCCATCCCGTATTCACCCAGATAGACCTGATTGTCGCTGATGGAATGGGTCTCGTTGTAGGCGGGATCGCCCTCTAACCGTAAGATTTTGGCCCCAGGCGG
>JAOADB010000048.1 GCA_026417535.1 Caldilineales bacterium | reverse complement strand
CCGCGGTTGGCGGATTGGCAACGCCGCGGGCTGGGCTTGCTGGGTTTCCAGGCCGTGCTCGTGGCAGCAGGCTATGCCTGGTACAACCTGACGTTCGTTCAGCACCAGGGGCGTTATCTCTTCCCCGCCCTGCTCCCCCTGGCCATCGCCTTTGCCCTGGGCTGGCAGGGCTTGCACACCCCTCGCGGCAGTCTTGCCGGCGCCGTTCTGGCGGCCGTTGCGGGCGCGGGCCTGCTGTGGACGGGCTGGCGCGGCGGCGATGTGGACGGTCGGGCCGTGTTGGTCACGGCAGTCGTGGCGGCAGCGCTGGCGGGTCAAAGCCGCCGTCGGCTACCGCCGGCCGTTTGGGATGCGATCGTACCGGTTCTGCTCGTTTTTCTGGCTGTTCATGCGCTTTTTGGCGCGATTGTGCCGCAGTTGGGGAGTGGCGGGTGACTGGGTACTGGTGACTGGGTACTGGTGACTGGGATGACGTTGGTGGGCCGATGAGGACGATAACCAAAAGCGGGGACGAAGGACGAACGACGACCGCCCTCCGTCTTCCGTCGTTCGTCCTTCGTCCTGCCAATCGGCCAAAAGCCGACAACAGACGCCAAGCAACGCCACCCCAGTACCCAGTATCCAGTACCCAATACCCAGTTACCCCTATCGTCCGGGCCGGCGCGAGGCGAGACCGAAGGCGGCGCGGCCGAAGAAACGACTCCAATACGAGGGCAATTCGGTCGGCGGCGGGCGGTCCTCGAATTCACCGGATGCCCGCGCGGCCAGCCATTCCCGCCGCAGCGCGTCGGCCTGCACGAACCGATCGGCCAGGCTGGCATCGTCGGCGGCAGCCAAGTCCTGGCGCCACCCCTCCAATTGGGCGATCAGCAGGTCGAGCCAGCGCAGAACGTTGCCGCGGTTGGCCGCCAGGTCGGCCGACATATCCCCCGGTTCGCCTACGGGCAACGCGCTGGCCGTCTCGAAACGGCCTCCGGCCAGGCGGCGCAGCTCGCGCCAGCCAGGACTGCCGCCCAAAGCATTCGTGAGGGCCGCGGCCAGCAGGATGGGCAAGCCCTCCACGGCTGCCATCAGGCCGTCGTGCTCGGCGGCGTCGAGGAAGAAGGGTTTGGCGCCGACCAGGGTCACGAGATCGGCCGCCGCCTCGACCGCCTCCGGCAGGGTCGCCGAGGTCGGGCACAACGCCCAGGCAACGTTTTCGAACAGGTCGGCCGTGGCATCGGCCGCGGTCCGCAGGTCGGAACGGGTCAGGATGGGGTTACCGCCGATGAAGTGGACATGGGCCGGGAGCACACGGGCCGCCTCGAGGATGGGCGTCTTGATCGTGGCCGTGTCCATGAGGAAACAGCCGGGTTTCAGGTCCTGGCGGATGGCCTCCAGCGTAGGTGGAATGGCCGCCGCGGGCAAGGCCAGCAGGATGCCATCGGCCTGGGCACAGGCCGCGACCAGATTCCAGTGGCTGCCGTCCACGGCGCCCCGTTCTTTGGCCGCGGCCATGGCCTGCGGCTCTTTGTCGTGGCCCACGATGAAGAGGTCAGTGCGCTTGTGGCGCTTGAGGGCCAAACCGAAAGAGGTGCCGATCAGGCCGAGACCGACGATGGTGATCTGAATGCGGTCGGGCATAGGGTTTGCGTGCACGCGTTGGTCAGGAACAGGATCAAACGAAGGATGAGAGGCTCGAGCACAGCCCACCGCGAGAAAGTCACCTTTTCCCCTTCCTTCTCCCACCGATGCGAGCAGGAAGAGACAGGGGGATGAGGGCGCTTCGTGGCGGATAGACCTCGATTCATGCCTCTGCGCGGGCCGACACAGCGACCGTCCATGGCCGTTTCGTTGTCACCCTGGCCGAACTCGGCCGATCGCCGAGCTGCGTAAGGTGAGTTACCGACAGACCCGGCCGCGGCCGGCGGTGTCGAGATGAACGGCATAGGTCCGGCCGCCGGCGCTGACGATCACCCGGTAGCCGGGCGTGATGACCTGGGCATAGAGCATGCCCGGTTGGGGACAGCCCAACGAGGCATCGGGCCAATCGAGCTCTTCGACCGATTCGACGGTGATGGCTTCGGGGCTCAGGCCCAGATCGGCAGCGGCGATGCGCACGGCAGCCTGGGCCGGGAACGACGAAAGGATGTTGCCGGCAGGCGGCGATGTGGGCGAAGGGGTGGGTGTGTCCACGGGGAAGGGCGAAGGGGAGGGCGCGAGGGTGGGCAAGGCCGGGGTTACGGGCGGCGGCGTGCAGGCAACCAGAAGGACGAGCAGAACCCCTATGGCCCACCATGGTCCACCAAGTGAACCGGCGAGGTGCCGGTGAGCACGGGACGAGAAACGAAGGACGAAAAACGGCAGTCGCCGCTCTTTCGTCCGCTCGGCTTGAGACGAATGAGCTATTACGGGCATCGGCTGGCGTAGTTACGGGTCGCTCTAGAACAGCGCCTGGAGCAGGATGCGTTCGAGAATGTTGAGCACGATGATGACGATCACGGGCGAGAAATCGAGACCGCCGATGGGCGGGATGATCCGTCGCGCCGGCGCCAACACAGGCTCGGTGATCTGGTCGAGAATCCGCACGATGGGATGATAGGGGTCCATCCGCACCCAGCTGAGCAGGATGCGGATGAGGATCGCCCAGGTCAGGATGGTGAAAAAGAGACGGATGAAAAAGACGAGGAAGTCGGTCACGGGGGTTTTCCCTCAATGAAATGAACGATAGACGAGGGACGATGGACGATGAGGGATCGCCATCATCCCTCGTCCATCGTCCTGACATCGTTACCTTCCTTCACGATGTCAGTTTGGCTTCGGCTGCGTCGCCCAACTCGACCGAACGGCGATAGGCCGCGAAGATGGCCTTGGAGAGAATGGTGCGAAAGCCGCCCTTCTCCAGCTCGTACAGCGCCGCCGCCGAGGTGCCGCCCGGTGAGGTGACCATGTTGCGCAGGGTGGCCGGATGACGGTTCATCTCCTTGACCACCGTCAGCGAGCCTTCGATGGTCTGCAGGACGAGCTGTTCGGCGATATGGCGGGCAAAGCCCATGTGCACCCCAGCGTCAATCAGCGCCTCGATGAACAGGAAGACATAGGCCGGGCCAGTGCCGCTGAGGGCGGTGGCCATGTCGAGATACTCCTCTTCCTCCACCCAGATTTCTTTGCCTAGGGCCTGGAGGATCTGCTGCGCCTGCAAGCGTTGTTTCTCGCTCACATGGGGGGTGCAGGTCCATACCGTCATGCCGGCGCCGAACTGGCCGGGCGTGTTGGGCATCGAACGCACCACGGCCGCATGTTGCAACCCGTGGGTGAGGACCTTGATGCGAGCGCCAGCGATGATGGAGAGCACCAGCGCTGTGGGGTCCAAGTCGAGGTGGATCTCGTCCATGACCTTGTTGAGCACCTGCGGCTTGATGCTGAGGACCAGGATGTCGGCCTCACGGGTGGCAGCGCGGTTGTCACAGGTCACGCGCACGCCGTAGAGCCGATGCAGCTCGTCGCAGCGTTCGGGGCGCGGCTCGGAGACGATGATCTGCTCGGGCGAGACCAGGCCACGCTTGAGGATGCCTTTGATCATGGCCTCGCCCATGTTGCCGCCGCCGATGAAGGAGATGGTCGTCTCGTTGAACATAGTCCTTTGGTAGGATGATGGTAGGATGAAAACTATGGAGGAGAAAGCCCGCTCAACTACGCGGGCCGAAAATGGCCGAACCGATGCGGACGATGGTAGCGCCTTCGGCAATGGCGACCTCGAAATCGTCGCTCATGCCGATGCTGAGTTGGGACCAATCGGCTTGAGGATACTCCTGAGCCAGGGTATCGCGCAAGCAACGCAAAGCCTGGAAATGGGGACGGGCCTTTTCCGGGTCGGGATCCCACGGGGGGATGGTCATCAGCCCATGGCTGCGCAACCCCGGCAGGGCCAACAGTTCGGGCAGAGCCTGACGTAGCTCGTCGGGGCTGAACCCGGCCTTGGTGGCCTCGCCAGCGATGTTGACCTCGAAGAGGACATCCAGGCAACGGCCCTGGGCCTGGGCCAAGTCGCTCAGTTTGCGTGCGATCTTGAGCCGGTCAATGCTATGGATGAGAACGGGTTGACAGGCCAGGGCTATGGCAGCCTTGCGGCTCTGAATGGTGCCGATGAGATGGAGCCGCAACCCCGGCAACGGCGGTTGCGCCGGGTCGCCGTATTTGGCAAAGGCCTCTTCCGGCCGGTTTTCGCCGATGTCGTACTGCCCTGCGGCCAGGGCCGCCTCGGCGTATGCGCGCGGATGGGTTTTGGTCACGGCGACCAGGGTGATGGTTGCCGGGTCGCGGCCGGCGCGTTCTGCCGCCCGTGCGATGCGCTCGCGTACCCGTTCCAGATTGGCAGCGATGGGGGGCATTGGGGAGTTGGGGACTTGGGACTGGAGACTGGGGATTGGAAACTGATTACTGGTGATTGGTTCGTCCTCCGTCCTGGGTTTGGGCCGATGGCCGGGGAGCGAAGAGCTACATGGCGCGCTCGGTCAGCATGATGAAGGCGCCGAAACGGCCAGAACGACCGCCATCCCCACGGTGGGAGAAGAACAGGTCGCGTCGGCAGGCCGTGCACAAACCGGCGATCTCGATGCGCTGCACCCCGGCCTCGCGCAACTGCTCGGCGTTGGCCTGCCAAAGGTCCAGATAAGCCGCATCCGGTCGGGGACCGGGGAGTAGGATGCCCTCGGTGCGCCGATGGCCTGCGCGAATGGCCTCGATCACGTCGGCGCCGACCTCGTAACAGCAGGGGCCGATGGCCGGACCGATGCCGGCGATCAGGTCGGCGGGTTCGCTGCCGAAAACGGTCTGCATGGCCCGTACCGTGGCCTCGGCACAACGGGCCGCCGTGCCCCGCCAGCCGGCATGGGCGATCCCACAGGCATGGCGCACGGGGTCGTAGAGCAGGATAGGCGTGCAATCCGCATAGCGCTGGACCAAGGGAAGGTAAGGCGTGGCCGTGATCAGGGCGTCGGCCTCGCCCAAGCTGCCCCCGCGGTGCTCGGCATCGGCCACCAAAACCCGGTTGCCGTGGACCTGCCAGGTCGTGGTCAGGTCCTGGCGACGCAGGCCGAACGCCTCAGCCCACAGCCGATAGTTCGTTTCCACCCGTTCCCGGCTATCGCCCACGGTCCAGCCCAGGTTCAGGCTGTCCCAAGGGACCGGGCTAACGCCCCCCAGCCGGGTGAGCACGGCATGGCGCAAACCCGGTTGGGCATCGAAGCCGGGAAAGGTGAAGTGGGGAATGGCGCGATGGTTGTGGAAGCGCATGGGCTAGGCATCCTCGAAGCCGTGAGGATGGGTACTGTGCCAAAGCCAGTCGGTCTCGATGATCTCGCGCAGACCGTAGCGCGGCTCCCAACCCAGCACTCGGCGGGCGCGGGTGTTATCGGCCCAGATTTGGGTAGCATCGCCGGGGCGCCGGGGGCCGAACTTGACCTCGAAATCGCGACCCACCACCTCCCGCACCATGTTGACGACTTCGAGATTGCTGGCCCCGCGACCGGTGCCCAGGTTGAAGGCCATGCTTTCGCCGCCGGCCCATAGGTACTCCAGGGCGGCGATATGGGCCGTCGCCAGGTCGTCCACGTGGATGTAATCGCGGATGCAGGTGCCGTCGGGCGTGGGGTAGTCGTTGCCGTTGATGAAAAACTCCTCCCGTTGGCCGAGCAGGTACTCCATCAGCCGGGGGATGAGCCGACTGGCAGGCTTGTAGGCATCGCCGATGGCGCCGTCGAAACTGGCGCCAGCGGCGTTGAAGTAGCGCAAGGGCGTGAACCGGATGCCTTTCGTGCGGTCGTACCACGCCATGACCTCCTCGGCCATGCGCTTGGAGGCGCCGTACACGCTTTCGGGCTTATAGGGTTCGTCTTCGCTCACGGGCAACCGTTGCGGCGTGCCGTACACGGCGCAGGTGCTCGAGAACACCAGGTACCGCACCCCGGCCGCCACCATCGCCTCCAGCAGATTGACGCAGCCCTGGATGTTGTTGCGGAAGTACTTGCCCGGCTGCTCCATGGACTCGCCGACTTCGATGTAGGCGGCGAAGTGGATGACGCCGGCGATGTCGGGATATGCCCGGAAAACGGCCTGGATGGCCTCGGGGTCAAGCAGATCGCCCACGATGACGGGCGCATCGCGGACGGCCGCGCGATGGCCTTTCACCAGGTTATCGAAAACGACCACCGGATAACCCTGGCGTTGCAGCTCGCGGACGGTGTGGCTGCCGATGTAACCGCAGCCGCCGGTAACGAGAATCGTGCGGGACAAAGACATGCTCCGAGAAGGACGATGAAATGGCAGGACGTAACTGCTCAGGCCGACGCAATTTGTCCGTCGTCCTGGTGAACGGCCGATGGCGGAGACCCATCCGGAAAGGAAGGCCGTGGGCTAAGTCGTTTCGGATGGGGCCTCCGTTCTCGCCATCGGTCCAAAAGGTTGTCGCACAACGGTTAGCCGTTGTGCGACAACCCGGAATTTCCGAACGCTCTCGTCCCAAAAACGGGATGAAGGACAAACACCGGAAGACGAGGTTTTTCGTCCCCCGTGTCTCCGACATCCGGCCAGGCAGGGAACGAACGGCGGCGTCCCGAGCATCGGCCAAAGGCGTTCCCTCGGAAGAACGCCCTAGACAAACAGCGGGATCGGCGCTGGGACCGGCGCGGACGGCGTCGCCGACCGCCGCGGGGGCACACCCCCGCTTGTCCGGAAGGCCCAAGTCTCGTCGCAGACGCCGCAGGTGAGACAGCCGGCGCTATCGGGCGGACAATGAGGCCCAACCTGAGCGCGAGCGGCCAGGCGCCACTCGTAGCGGAAAAAGGCGTCGCTGACGCCGCTCTCGACGATGGCCCAAGGCGGCAGGACGGCCGGGTCGCGCGCGCCTAGGAACTCGTCCCGGTCGAGGCCGTGACGGGCCATGGCTTCCCAAAACGCGGCCACGCTGAGCTGCGGCAGGTCGAGCAAAACCGACGCCAATCGGCGATCCCCGCGCGCCAGCACACCTTGGATGGCCATCCAGGCCGGCGAATCGGCCCGCACGGCCACTTGCATCCGTCCCATGTGCTTTTGGATGTAGGCCTGGCGCTGTTGCAGCGTCTTCTCATCCGTCATGGCCATCCACTGGAAAGGCGTGTGCGCCTTGGGCACGAAGGGTGTGGCGTTGATAGCCATGCGCCGCTTGAAGATGGCCCGCGCCTTGGCGACGAACTGCACCAGCGCCTCGATGTCCTCCTGCGTCTCCGTCGGATGGCCGATCATGAAGTAGAACTTGAGCTGCGGAAAGCCCAGGCTCTGGGCCAGTTCGACCGCCTGCAGGAGCTGGGCTTCGCTTTGCGTCTTGCTGATGACGTCCCGCAGCCGCTGCGAACCGGCTTCGGGTGCGATGGTCAGGGTTTGCGTGCCGCCGGCCCGCATGGCCTTGAGCAACGGCACCGAAATGGGGTCCACCCGCATCGAGGAGACGCTAATGGCGGCCCCGCGCTCGGCCAGGGCCGTGGCCAGCTCGTCAATCTGGCTGTGGTCGGACACGGCTGCCGAGACCAAGCCGATGCGCCGGCCGTGGCGCAGACCTTCCTCGGCCCACTCCAGGAGCCGCTCGAGGGGCTGTTCGCGCGGGGGCCGATAGACGTAGCCGGCCAGACAGAAACGGCAACCGCGACCGCAGCCGCGGGCAATTTCCATGAGGTGCATGTCCCCGAACTCGGTTTCGGGGGTGTAGAGGCTGCTGATGGGCGGATAACGTTCCAGATCGCGCACCCACAATCGCTCGATACGCCGCGGCTGCGACCCTTGCTCGCCGATGGGCGGCACCAGCGCCGGCACATACACGCCGGGGATGCGGTCGAGCGCGGCCAGCAGTTCCTGCCGGGGCGCATAGACGGCCTCGCGCCAGAGCTCGACCAGCTGGTCAATAACCTCTTCGCCCTCGCCGATGACGATGGCATCGAAGAAGGGCGCCAGCGGTTCCGGGTTCATGGTGAGGCCGGGGCCGCCGGCGATGAGCAGGGGCCAAGTTTCGTCGCGGTCGCGGGACAGGGGCGGGAAACCGGCCTGGCGCAGCATGGCCACGACGTGGAAGTAGTCCATCTCGAAGGAAATGGTGAAGGCCCAGACGGCGAACGCGTCCATCGGGCGGCCCGATTCCAGGCTGAGGAGCGGTTTGCCCGCCTCGGCCGCGGCTTTGTCCCAAAACACCCGCTCGCAGACCACGTCGGGATGCTCGTTGAAGCGCCGATAGAGCACCTGCAATGCCAGCGAGCTCATGCCGACGTAGTAGGTGTTCGGGAAAGCGAGCGCGATGGGCAACCGGCCACCCCAGTCCTTATAGACCGTGCCGGTTTCGCGGGCGAGAAGGGAAGCGTAAGGCGAGTGGGGCATGAGGGGGGTGATTGGATACTGGATACTGGTTTAGGTTGTCCGAGTAGGGGCCGATGGCGAGAGGAGAGACGACGGACGGATGACGAAGGGGTTTTGCCATCGTCCATCGTCCCGATTTGGGCCGATGGCGAGGACGGGGGACAAAGCTCCTCCAAGCTCCTGCAAGCTCCTCTCAGCTCCTCTCCATTATAACACCCGCGTCAGGCTCAGGTCGAGGCCGCTGGTGCTCAGGGCCGTTTCCGGGCCGAGGATGACGACGTGCCCGGCCGTTTTGAAGCCCTGCAGGACCTCGGCCAAGGCATGGAAATCGGCCACAGTGGTGCCCAGGACTTCCTCGCGCAGCTGCTGACGGAACTCCTCGCCCTCACCCAGCAGGTAACGCTGCATTGCGACCCAACCCTTGGCGTCGGGCAGCAGGTAGGCGTCCATCTGGCCGATGACGCCGATAATGGCGCGACTCAGTTCCTCATCGTTCAGCTCGACCCGGGCCAGGAAATCGGCCGTTTCGTCGTACACCGCCAATGTGGCGAGCACTTGTGGGTCGCGGTACGAGACGAAATGGAGCACGCCGGAACGCTGGTCGAACTGACAGGAGACACCATAGGCGCCGCCCTGCATGCGCACCCGTTCCCACAGCCGGCCCAGGCGCAGGTAGTTCGTGATGACATGGATGGAGCCGTGCAGACGGTAACCCAGGGCATAAAGGTCAGCGGCTTTGCCCACGTAGTTGACCTGTCCGGGCAAGATCAGCCCTTCGGCTGGCGGCGCCGGCGGCAACGACCAGGCGGCGGGTTCCGTCGGGCGGGCCGGCAAGTCATCGAGCAGGGCCTGCAGCTGTGGCTGCACCTGCGACCAATTCGCCTCATCGAGGGTGACGTTCCATAGCATGGCCTGGCGGTTGATGAGCAAACGACGCAGGGTCTCCAATCGCTCGTACACGGCCGGCCAATCGCTTTCGATCTCGGCGGCTAGGCGGCGCAGAAAGAGCAAGTAGTTCACACCGCTCATCTGCTCGGCCGCCCACCCGGCGCTGTGAAAATGACCGGCCAGACGTCCGGCCACGAAGGCCAAGCCGGCCGGCAAGAGGGCGGCTTCCTGGTTGGCTTTTTCCTCTAGGACGATCTGACGGATGCGCTCGCGATCGTCCAGGCGGGCGCCTGCCAAGACATCGCGCAGAATGGCCAGCAGCTCGCCCGCCTTCGGCACCATGGCCTTTCCCCGCAGGAACAGCCAGGCGCAGGGCTGCCCATCCCCGCGACGCATCCCTGTGAACAGGGTCGGGACGATGCCGCCCGTGTGCATGCCGATACGTTGCGTCAGGGCAACGAAATCCTGCTCGCCGGCGCCGGTCTCCAATAGGCCGCGGGCGAAGAGAGGGACATAGGGCAGCAATTCCGGCGGTACCATCCGCAAGTTGAGACCGAGATCGAGATAACCGATGCCGTTCGTGAACAGGTCGTGATAGAGGATGGGGACTCCGCGGTAATCGAGGTCGGCCAGGGGCAAGCGTTTGTTCGTGCGGTCCAGGTCGCTCAGCCGCAACCGCGGGATGGCGGCCAGAGCCTCCGGAGGATCGGGCATCTCCTGCCACAGGCGCAGGGCCTCGTTTTGGCGACGCAGGGCTTCCCAGGCGGCCGGCGTCAGACTCGCTTGGGCAGCCTCCAGGCGCGCCCGCTCTTGCGCCTCCCATTCGGCGGCCAGATTTGGGTCGGGCACGAGCAGGAGCGTGGTGCGATGGGGATTGTCCAGGAGATAGCGCCGGATGAGCCCCTCGAAATAGCGGGGGTCAGCGGTCGTAGCCTGGCGCAGGCGCTCCCAGGGTTCGGCGAAGGCGATCCAGGCGATGGGATCGGCGCCGTACATCCAGGCCGGCAGACCGCGCAACAGCAAGGCCAGCCCGCGCGGAAAACCGCCCGTGTTGTGTTCGCGGAGCTGGAATTCCACCGTGTGCAGCGAGGCCGCGACCGTGCGGGGGTCAATGCCTTCGGCCGCCAGATGGCCCAGGGTGGTGAGAACGAGCTGCTCAACGGCCGGCGCGTTTGTCTCCTCCACCCCCTTCAGACCGGTCGAGAAGACGGGCTGAGCCACGTCATCCACCAATCCCAGCCCGGTGATATCCTCGCCCAGGCCAGAGTCAATGAGGGCTTTGCGCAGAGGGGAGGCCGGCGTGCCGATGAGGACATGGCCCAAGACGGTCAGGGCCAGAGCCTCGGTGGGGTCCTCCACGGGCGGCAGCGCCCAATTGACCGTGACGTAGGTTTGGGCATCTTCGCCGGGCACATAGGGCCGGCGCAGCTGTTGCGGGGCCGGGAAAGGCGGTTGGCGCAGGGCCAAAGGTGGCAACGGCGGCGGTGGCGGATAGGCCGCGGCGACCTCGCTCAGCCAGGTATCCATCCGGACCAGCCGTTCTTCCGGCGGGTCATCGCCGTAGAAGAACAGCAACGCGCGCGAGGGATGGTAGTAGGTGCGATGGAAGGCCAACAGCCGCTCGTAGGTCAGGTCGGGGATGTGGCGAGGATCGCCGCCGGAATCGTGGCCGTACACCGTGTCGGGCAGCAGCGTCGTCAGCACGGCCGTCTGCAAGAGGTCTTCGGGCGAGCTGTACGCGCCTTTCATTTCGTTGTAGACGACGCCGCTGAAAGCCAGCCGGCCATCGCCGTCAGTCGTCTCGTAATGCCAGCCTTCCTGGGCAAAGCTTTCCGGGGTCAGAAGCGGAAAAAAGACCGCATCGAGATAGACTTCGATCAGATTGTAAAAATCTTGCAGATTTTGGCTGGCTACAGGATAAATCGTGCGATCCGGATAAGTGAACGCATTGAGAAAAGTACGCAAAGAACCTTTTAGCAGCTCTTTGAACGGCTCTTTGACTCGATAGCGTCGCGAACCGCACAAAACAGCGTGTTCCAGGATATGGGCCACACCGCTGGCGTCTTCGGGAAACGTGGGAAAAACGATGGCAAAGCATTTGTTTTCGTCGTCGTTCACGAACGACAGCAATTGGGCGCCGGTGGCGATATGCCGATAGAACCGGGCCAGGGTATTCAGTTCGGGAATGGAACGTTCGCGCAGGAGTTCAAAACCGTGGGTCGAAGTCATAGTCAGGCTGAAAAAGCGTTGCTGTTCGGACCGATCATCCGGGATGGCTCAAGCTTCGGCACCGACTTGAGGGCGATTGACAGCACCAAGGACGAAAAGCGCCGTCTTCCGTCCTTCGTCATGAGCGGCCGATAGCGAGAACGGAAAGCCATCGCAAAGTCACAAGCAAAAATGGATGCCGGCGCATAGTCGCCGGCCAAACCGGACGTTATTATACCATCATCCCCATTCCGTTTGCGTATGGCGGCTCTCTGTAGGCGTTGGAACGTGCCAACGTTCCAACGTTGCGACGTTGCAACCATGACCACCCCTGCCTATGTCCACGTATCTCACCTCACCGACAACCTGGAGCCTGGACGACCTGTTCCCGGCCGCAACCGGACCCGATATCGAACAGGCCTTCGCCGAACTCGAACGCGAGGTCGGCCGCTTCGAACAGGTCCGTGACCAACTCGAACCCAATATCCCCATCGAAACGCTGGCGGGCATCATCCAACATCTCGAACAGATCAACCGCCTGGCCTACCGGCTCTATGCCTTTGCCGGCCTGCGTTTTGCTGCCGACACCCAAGATCAAACGGCCCAAACCCTGCTCGCCCGGGTGCAGCAGTTCATGGCCCGGTTGAGCAATCGCACCCTGTTCTTCAGCCTGTGGTGGAAAGGGCTAGACGATGCCGAGGCCGACCGCCTGCTGGCCGGTATAGATGCCCACACACCGGCCCCCGTCTCCTACTGGCTGGAGGAGATGCGCCATTTCAAGCCGCACACCCTCTCGGAGCCTGAGGAGAAAATCATCAATCTCAAAAACGTCACCGGGATGGCGGCCCTGCACACGCTTTACGATGCCATCACGAACCGGTATGTCTTCAAAGTCGCCGTGAACGGGGTGGAGAAGGAGATGACCCGCGGGGAGCTGATGACCCTGGTGCGCAGCCCTGACCCCGACCTGCGTGCCCGCGCCTATGAAGAGCAGCTCCGGGTTTACGGCCAGGATGGCCCCATCCTTGGCCAGATGTACCAGACCCTCGTGCGGGATTGGTATAACGAACAGGTGGAATTGCGCCGTTTTGCCAGTCCCATGGCTGCCCGCAACTTGCAAAACGACATTCCGGACGAGGTGGTGGATACCCTGTTGGCCGTCGCCGAAGCCAATGCCCCGGTTTTCCAGCGTTTCTTCCGTCTAAAGGCGCGGCTGCTGGGCATGGAGCGGCTGCGCCGTTACGACATCTACGCGCCGGTGGCAACGACGGCCAAAAAGACCTACAGCTTTGCCGAAGCCACCGGCATGGTGCTGGAAGCGTTTGCCGAATTCGACCCGCAGATCGCCGAGCTGGCGCGGCGTGTCTTTGCCGAACGACGGGTGGATGCCGAAGTGCGCAAGGGCAAACGCAGCGGCGCGTTTTGCTGGTCGGTGACGCCCGATCTCACCCCGTGGGTGCTGCTCAACTACCAGGGTGAGGCCAACGACGTCGCCACCATGGCCCATGAGCTGGGCCATGCCATCCACAGCCTGTTGGCCTCTCATCACAGCCTGTTCACCTTTCACGCCTCGCTGCCCCTGGCCGAGACGGCCTCGACCTTCGGCGAAATGCTCCTGATCGACCGCTTGCTGGTCGAAGAGCAAGACCCGGCCGTGCGGCGGGACATCCTCTTCCGCCAGGTGGACGACGCCTACGCCACCATCATGCGCCAGGCGTTCTTCGCCCTGTTCGAGCGTCAGGCCCATGACATGGTGCAGGCCAATGCCTCGGTGGACGACCTGGCGGCGGCCTATCTGGACAATCTGCGCGCCCAATTCGGCGACAGTGTCAGCCTATCCGATTCGTTCCGCTGGGAGTGGGTCTCCATCCCTCACATCTACCACACGCCCTTTTATGTGTATGCCTATGCCTTCGGGCAGCTGCTGGTGCTGGCCCTGTATCGGCGCTACCAACAAGAGGGCGAGACGTTCAAGCCGCGCTATCTCGGCATCCTAGCGGCAGGCGGCTCCAACGCGCCCATCCGCATCCTTGACGCCGCCGGCGTGGATATCCGCCGTCGGGAGTTCTGGCAAGGCGGCTTTGACATCATCGCGGAGCTGATTGACCAGCTCGAGACGCTTTGATGTAGCACAACGGCTAGCCGTTGTGCTATATTCGTGTCTTGGCGAGCGGCCGATGGCGGTAAGGGAAGACCCATCCGGAAAGGAAGGCCGTGGGCTGAGTCGCTACGCTTCCTTTTCGTCTTTCGTCTCCGGAAGCGGAAATTCGCCAGGTCCGACCGTGATTTTCGTCCCATGCGGAAAGTCGGTACAATCCATCGCCAGCCGTAGACCACCATAAGAGGCGCCCAAATTGGTCAGAATGGGGTCTGGCTGATAGAAACAAAGCCGAAAACGCGCCTATCTTGAAATGTGCACTCTTTTCCGTTTGTGGCCGTCCTATGCCAGCGACCGACCAACCTTACCGACGTCTCATCCGTACCCGCATGCCCACCCATGTAGGACTCTTCTACCTGTATCTGTATGCCGGAGGATCGGACGGTAAAGAGCATATGGCGTTCGTTCACGGCGACGTGGCCGACGCCGAGGACGTGCTCGTGCGCGTCCATTCCGAGTGCTTTACCGGGGATGTCCTGGGCTCGCTGCGCTGCGATTGCGGTGAACAGCTGCGACAGGCCATAGCGATGATCGCCGCCGCCGGTCGCGGGGTGCTCATCTACCTGCGTCAGGAGGGTCGGGGCATCGGCCTGCTGGACAAGCTGCGCGCCTACAATCTCCAGGACGAAGGCTACGACACCATCGAAGCCAACCTGCTCTTGGGGCATCAGGCCGATGAGCGCGATTACGAGATGGCGGCCTTCATCCTGCGTGACTTGGGCGTGCGCTCGATCCGACTGCTCACGAACAATCCCCACAAAATGGAGGGCTTGCAAAACCTTGGCATCGTCATCACGGCGCGCGTGCCCATGCCGGTCTCGGTGACGGCCGAAAACCTCCGCTATCTGCGCACGAAGGCCCTGCGTATGAACCACCTGCTCCCCCTGACCGGCATCGCGGACGATGACAAGGTCGGCATGAGCAACGGCACGCCCCAGAGTTCGGCGTCGTCGTTGTAATACCGATTTGGTAACGACTCAGCCCACGGCCTTACATCCCGGAGGGGTCTTCCCTTCCCGCCATCGGCCACTCGCTAGGACGACGGACGCAAGACAAAGGGCGAAGAAAAGTCCTCGTGCGTCCTTGGCCCCCTCTCACCGGCCGTCAGGCCAGGGAAAAGGAGGATCAAGGGGATGAAGGGTCCCAAACGGGGCCACCAGAAGCGTCCGATCCAACCTGGAACGGGCGCATTCTGCGCAAGGCAAGTTAATCACAAGAATACAAAGACACCAAGAACACAAAGAAACCAAAGTTTGTGCAGATTATAATAAAAAAATTGATCGAGTAAAATCCGTGTAATTCGTAGAATCCGTGATGATAGCCGACCCTCTCGCTTCCCTTTTCGACCGGTTGAACATCGCCCGGCCCACCTGGCGGCCGTTCGTCACCTTGAGCTATGCGCAAAGTCTGGACGGCAGCATCGCCCTTGTGCCAGGCGTCCATCTCGACCTGAGCAGTCCGCCAGCCCTGGCCTTCACCCATCGGCTGCGCAGCGCCCACGACGCCATTCTGGTGGGCATCGGCACCGTGCTGGCCGACAATCCCCGGCTGACCGTACGACTCTGGCCGGGACCGCAACCGCAGCCGGTGGTGCTCGACAGCCATCTGCGCCTGCCAGACGATGCCGCCCTGTGGCAACACCCGCGGCCGCCCTGGGTGGCGACGATAGCGAACGGCAACCCGACTCGCGGCGAGGCGCTGGCGGCACGCGGGGCGCGGCTGTTGTGGCTGCCGCCGGCTCCTGACGGCGGCATTCACCTGGCCGTCCTGCTGACCCGGCTGGCCGAACTGGGCATCGGTCGGTTGATGGTCGAGGGCGGCAGCCGCGTCATCACCGCCTTTCTGGCGGCGCGGCTGGTGGACCTGGTGGTCGTCACGGTGACGCCACACCTGGTCGGTGGGTTGCGCGGGGTGCGGTTCCTGGGGCAGAGCCAACAGGCGCCGTTACTCGCCCTGGCGCAGCCGCAATGGACGCAGATCGGACCCGACCTGGTGGTGTGGGGGATGCTTTCGACAAACGGCGCCGTTCCGACCCCGTCGCCGTGAGCACGGTGGAGGCCCTTTACTTCATAGCCCCGCGGACGGTCGCATGGCGACCCGAACCCTGGCCGCTGGCGCCGCCCGACGGGGTTTGGGTCGAGACCCTGCTCTCGGCCATCAGCGCTGGCACCGAGCTGTTGATCTACCGCGGCGAGGCTCCGACCGAGCTGGCCGCCGATGCCGTTCTGCCCACGCTCCAGGGGACCCTGGCCTTTCCTTTGCGCTACGGCTATGCCTGTGTGGGCCGCGTGACGGCGGGTGAGGCCGGGTCCATTCGCCCGGGCGACCTCGTTTTCGCCTTTCATCCCCATCAGACCCACTTCTGGGCGCGGCCGGCCGAGCTGATCCCGTTGCCGGCCGGTCTGGACCCGGCCGATGCGGTGTTCCTGCCCAATCTGGAGACGGCGGTCAATTTCCTGCACGACGGCGCGCCGCTCATGGGCGAAAAGGTGGTCGTTCTGGGACAGGGCATCGTGGGCCTGCTGACGACGGCCTTGCTGGCGCGCATGGCGCCGGCCGTGCTGCTCGTGCTCGACCGCTATCCCCTGCGACGGCAGACGGCTCTGGCCCTGGGCGCCACGGCCGCCTTTGACCCGGCCGCCCCCGACCTGGCCGCGCAGATGGCGCCGTGGCTGGGCGACGACGGCGCCGACCTGGTCTATGAGCTTTCCGGCCGCCCGGAGGCCCTCAATCTGGCCCTGACGCTGGCGGGCTTTGGCGCCCGGGTGGTCATCGGCTCGTGGTACGGCCGCAAGACCGCAGCACTCGATTTGGGCGGTCGTTTTCACCGCAGCCGCATCCGCCTGCTGGCCAGTCAGGTGAGCACCCTTGCGCCGGAGCTTTCGGCCCGCTGGACGAAAGCGCGACGGCTCCATCTGGCTCTCGAGTTGGCTACAAGGCTACGGCCTTCCCAGCTGATCAGCCATCGCTTCCCCTACCGGGAAGCCGCCAGCGCCTTTGTCCTCCTCGATGAGCACCCCGAAACGGCCTTGCAGGTCGTGCTGACCTACGGGTAGGCGGTTGTCCGTCGTCGCGGTCGTCGGCCCGAATCGGAGACGAAGGACGAACGCCGGAAGACGAAAGAGGCTTCGTCCGTCGTCGTTCGTCCTTTATCCCACTGGCGGGAGAAAGGAGGAAAAAAAGGCCTTTGGTGGTGGCCTGTGGCCGCCGCCAAAAGCCTTCCTCTTACCACTTACCAATCACCGCCGATAGCGCCGCGCCAACAGAGCACCCAAACCGACCAGGATGGCCACGGGCAGCAAAAGCGGCAACCAGAAGAACACAAACCAGATGGCGGCATCGGCCAAGTCCTGCATCACCACCTGCAGGCGGCTGACGGCGGCGCGGGCCGTTTGGTTGGGTTGCCAGGATGGGGTAGGGGTCGGCGTCGGCGTCGGCGTAGGGGTAGGCGTGGGCGTGGATGTGGGCGTCGGCGTGGGCGTCGGCTGTTCCTCCCGCACGAACACGGTGATGAGGCTGTAGGTTGCGCGCTGCTCCAGGAAACGAATGCGGCCCTTGAGCTGCTCGATCTGTTCCTCGACTGCGCTCAGCCGCTCGTTGATCTTGAGGGCCTCGTCGGTCGTCTTGGCCTGGTCGAGGAAACTGCGGATGCGGTCGGCCGTGGCCTCCAGGTTGCGCAGCCGTGCCTGCAGGTCCACGAACTCCTCGCTCACATCCTGGCCGGTCACATCCTCACGGTTCACCCGCAGGGCCAGGTGGCGCACCTGTTCCAGGGCCGCCTCGAATCGTTCGGCCAACACGGTGAATTGCACCGTGGCGTAGTGGTAGCCGGCATCCTCACGCACCTGACTGCTGAGCACATAACCGCCGTGGGCGGTCGCCAGGGCGGCCAGCCGATCCACGGTCGCCATCGTGTCCTTCACCGTGAGGTCGAATTCGGCGTTTTTGATGACCATGCGCTGGTCGGTGACCGGGACCCGAGGCAGGGAGAGCGGCGACACCAGGGCGAACGGTTC
>JAOADB010000472.1 GCA_026417535.1 Caldilineales bacterium | reverse complement strand
CGCCAGCATCAAGCGCGCGGTTTCGCCGCCCGAAGCCACGCGCGCCATCGGCCTGAGCGGCTCGCCCGGGGTGGCGCTAATCAGAAACTCCACGCGATCGATCCCCGTGCTGTCAAAGGCGACGCGACGACCGTCGGGCAAATAGGCGCCGTCCACCTGCTCTACCTGCTCGATCGAGACGCCAAAGCGCGCCCGCGCCATGCGCAGGTCGGCCAGCTCCTGTTCGACCTGCCGCGCCAGCGCCTCGCCTGCGGCCTTGCGCTTTTCGCTCAGCTCCGCCGCCAGTGCACCGACTTCGCGCAGCAGCGCCTCTTCCCGATGCTCCAGGTCGGCGGTGCGCGCCTCGCGGTTGCTCAGCTCCTCCAGCTCTTGCTGCGCCTGTGCCGCATAGGCAAGAATTTGCTCAATGGCGTCGCCATACTTGCGCTTCAGATTGGCGATCAGCTCGAGGCGTTCTTCCACCTCGGCCAGCCGCTCCGGGTTGAACTCCAGCGCCTCGGCGTAGTCGCGCAGTGTGCGCGC
>JAOADB010000471.1 GCA_026417535.1 Caldilineales bacterium | reverse complement strand
ACCCATGACCGAGACCCTACGCCTGGCCGAGGCCCTGATCCGCCAGCCCTCCATCACCCCTGAGGATGCCGGCTGCCAGGCCTTGCTGGCCGAGCGTCTGAGCCGCCTTGGCTTTGCCTGCGAGTTTCTGCCCAGCGGCCCGCAGGATTTCCGGGTCACCAACCTGTGGGCGCTGCGGCCCGGCGCCACGCCCGAGGCTCCCGTTTTGGTCTGGGCGGGGCACACCGACGTCGTGCCGCCCGGTCCACGTGAGCGCTGGCAAAGTGACCCCTTCGAGCCGACCGTGCGCGACGGGCGGCTTTATGGCCGGGGCGCCAGCGATATGAAAGGATCCCTGGCCGCGATGGTGGTGGCGTGCGAGCGTTTTCTGCGCGACCATCCGCAGCCCCCGATCGCCCTGGCCTTTTTGCTGACCAGCGACGAAGAAGGCCCGGCGCGCGACGGCACCGTGGTGGTCTGCGACGCACTGCGCCAACGCGGGCAGCGCTTGGATTGGTGCATCGTCGGTGAGCCCACCAGCGTGC
>JAOADB010000470.1:277-530 GCA_026417535.1 Caldilineales bacterium | reverse complement strand
GCCGCCTACTGCCCAGATCGATTTCTTGACCAGGTAATCGGCCAGGCTGGCCAGGCGCCGACAGCAGGCATCCTGGCATTTGGCGATGCAGCGTTTAATTTCCTCAACCCGCTTGCGCTGCGCCTCGATATCGGCCTGGTCGACCTGTTTGGCGTTCAAAATTTCGCTTACCAATTGCTCTTTTCCTGCCAGACATGAGCAGGACATGCCGCCGCTCAATATCTCCCGCCCCATTTCGTTGAATTTGTCCACG
>JAOADB010000470.1:0-267 GCA_026417535.1 Caldilineales bacterium | reverse complement strand
CATTGGCATCTTGCGCATAAGGAGTGGTTGGCAGGTTGCCGCCATAAATGGAAGAGCAGCCTGTGGCATTGCCGATCATCAGGCGATCGCCGAATAACTGGGTGAGAAGTTTGATATAGGGAGTCTCGCCGCAGCCGGCACAGGCGCCCGAGAACTCAAAGAGCGGCCGCCGCAGCTGGCTGCCCTTGACCGTGTCGGCGCGGAAAAGGCTTGGATCGGTCTCAGGAATGGTGAGAAAGAATTTGGCATTCTCCCGCTCTTGAAAGC
>JAOADB010000469.1 GCA_026417535.1 Caldilineales bacterium | reverse complement strand
ACAATCGGCCCCACTCCGGGACAAAAAACGAACGACGGAAGACGAAAAACCCTCCGTCTTCCGTCGTTCGTCCTTCGTCCTATCCATCAGAGGGCGGTCCGCCGCTCGCGCCGGCGCATGGCCTGACGCGCCTTGCGAATCGCTTTCTGTTTCTCCAAGCGCCGCACCTCGCTCGGTGGCGTGTACCACCGCTTGCGCCGCACCTCGGGCAGAATGCGCGCCTTCATGACCTCCTTGCGAAAGCGCCGGAGGAGGCTTTCTTGCGATTCGCCGGGATTAAGCTTGACGGTCATGCGAACTCACCCCCTTTTGGGCAAAAAGTTGCCAGGGAATGCCCCTGGCACCGTTCCATCATAGCCGAGGGATTGGGCTGCTGTCAATTTTCGTGTGCCGGTTGGGCATTTCTATGAGCCGGCGAGAGCGAACCCGCCGCTTTCACCGACTGAATGGAAACGGTGTCTCGGTTCGTGCAACCGATGGACGGCCCAGTGTTTTCGGGTTATGATGGGCTATCCCAGCCAGGAGGCAGGC
>JAOADB010000468.1 GCA_026417535.1 Caldilineales bacterium | reverse complement strand
CTTCAGGCACATGCGCGCTCCCCAACTCGGTGATTTTGCGCGGGTTGGCAAAGGTTACGTCCTCGCCCAGCAGACGGATGGTGCCGGAAATGGGGTGGCGTAATCCGGTGACGGCTTCTACCAGTTCGGTCTGACCGTTGCCCTGTACGCCGGCGATGCCCAGAATCTCACCTGCACGCACGTCAAAACTGACGCCATCCACAGTGATTTGCTTCTGCGCATCGGCAACCACCAGGTCTTTGACCTCCAGCACCACCTCTCCGGCTTTGGCAATCTCTTTTTCTACTTCCAGACGCACGGCGCGTCCCACCATCATCTCCGCCAGTTTGGCTTTATCGGCTTCGGCAGGGGTGGTTTCACCCACCACTTTGCCACGGCGGATGACCATGATCCGGTCGGAAATCTCCAGCACTTCGCGCAATTTGTGGGTGATGAAGATGATGGATTTGCCCTGCTTGACCAGTTCGCGCATGATGACGAAGAGCTCATCGGCTTCCTGTGGGGTCAGCACGGCGGTCGGCTCGTCAAAGA
>JAOADB010000467.1 GCA_026417535.1 Caldilineales bacterium | reverse complement strand
GAGCAAGTCATCTCCGCGCCGGGCCACGCCTTGCGCGTCAGGCGGTCGGCGTTGTCGTAGCCGAATTCGCACCTGCTCCCGCCCTGTTCGATCCACTCCAGCCGCCCGCGCCTGTCGTATCCCCGCGCGACGGCATCGCCGCCATCGAAGGCCTCGCCAGTCACCTGCCCCGCGGGGTTGTACGTGTAGATGACGGCCCCGGCAGGATTGCCCGCCGCGTCGAACATCTCGCGGCGGATCAGCCGCCCGGCAAGATCGTAGCGGAACTTCGTCCTCCTGCCGGCGCGGTCAATGTGCTCTTCGAGGTCCGGGCCTTCGCCCTTCGGCCTGTATCTGAAGGTCTCGCTGACGCCGTCCGGGTGGATTACCCCGACGACGCGGTCGAGGTCGTCGTATCTGTACTCTATCGCGTTCCCCTTCGGATCGAATACGCGCCGCACGCGGCCGAAATCGTCGCGCTCGTACGCCACGTTCCGCCCGCCGGGCAGAATGACGCGCGAGAGCAGCCGCGTCGCCGGATCGTATTCGTATC
>JAOADB010000466.1 GCA_026417535.1 Caldilineales bacterium | reverse complement strand
ATGCAGCCGTCCCGAGGGAAAGGGAACAACCCGGAGGGATGGCCGAGCGGTTTAAGGCGGCTGTCTTGAAAACAGCTGTGGCAGCAATGTCACCGGGGGTTCGAATCCCTCTCCCTCCGCCTGAGCCGGCAGCCGGCGATCGGCCGTCGGCGCTGTGAACAATCGAACATGGGGAGGTCGCATAGTATGGTCTAGTGCGCCCGCCTGCTAAGTGGGTAGGGGCCGATTTAAGGTCCCTCGAGGGTTCAAATCCCTCCCTCCCCGCCTAGGCCCCAGTAGCTCAGCGGATTAGAGCGCTTCCCTGCGGAGGAAGAGGCCACAGGTTCGAGTCCTGTCTGGGGTACCATTGCAGCCCTTCGACGCCGTGTCGAGGGGCTGTTTTTTTGCGCCGGCCGTCTTCGATTTTTTTGGCTGCCCTGAACTTGGGTTATAATCGGCGCTGACGGTGGCCGCTATGAAGCCGCGGCGCCGTTGAAGTTCCCCTTCGCATCCCCCTGTGAGGCTCGCGCGATGTTCAAACGAAATCCTTCCCC
>JAOADB010000465.1 GCA_026417535.1 Caldilineales bacterium | reverse complement strand
CATCAAGACCGAAGCGGCATCCCCCTCCAACGTCACCATAGACCGCCAGTCGCTCCTCTACACCGTCACCGCCGGCACCAGCCGCGACCGTAGCATCCGCAAGTTCAACATCGCCGGCAGCAACCTGCTCGAAAATGTCTTCGGCTCCACCACCTTCCGCGACATCCACGTCAGTGACAACGGACTGCTCGCCGCCGTGGATGCAGATGGCAAAATCTACGAATACACATCGAACGGCACGCTGCTCTTCATCTTTGGAGCAAAAGACACGGGCGACCAGCGTCTCGGCATGCTGGCAAATCCCGTCTCCATCGAACGCATCGGCGAAGACCTCTACGTGCTGGACAAGGACAAAAACGCCATCCTAACCTACCGCGCCACCGACTTTGCCAAACGCGTGCATGAAGGCGTGCGCCTCTACATGGACGGCTACTACGTCGAAGCGAAGCCCTACTTCGAGCAAGTGCTCACCTACAATGGGTTGTTCATCATGTCCTATCAGGGCATTGCCGATGCCTACTACAAACAGAACGACTA
>JAOADB010000464.1 GCA_026417535.1 Caldilineales bacterium | reverse complement strand
CTTCAGGGCTGAATTCCACATCCTCGCAGAGACTGCGGGCGTACGAAACCATCTCCTCCACCCGCTCCAGCACCTGCTGGCGGGTCATGCGCAGTTTGTACTGCATGTGAATTTCCGAGGTTGCCAGGAAGGGGTGAATGCGGGGATGCCTGGCTGGGCGCACCGCTTCCCAGGCTTTGTCAATATCACTGCGGGTAGCCCGCGCCAAACCGCAGATGATAGGCGCGTGCCCGCCGTTGGCGGGGTTGCCCACCTCTACGGCAATACGGCGCACAGCCTCCAGGTCATCGGGCGAAGCGGCGGGAAAACCGGCTTCAATGACATCCACGCCCAGGCGTGCCAGCCCGCGGGCAACTTCCAGTTTTTCGGCGCTGGTCAGGGTTGCCCCCGGCGATTGCTCGCCGTCGCGCAGGGTGGTATCAAAAATGCGTACGTAATCTTGGCTCATTGGCTCTCCTTTCCCCGCCTGGTGGCTCTCCCTCTGCGCAGAGAGAGCCACTCAGGGAAGGGTACAGAAAAGGGAAAATTTACTTTTGCC
>JAOADB010000463.1 GCA_026417535.1 Caldilineales bacterium | reverse complement strand
CGCTAACAGTCACCAGTAACCAGTAACCAGTCACCAGTCACCAGTCACCAATCACCAATCACCAGTCACAACAACCCATCCAAATCCGCCGTCGTCGGCAAAACCCGATCGGCATCGGCCAGGTCGCGCTCCTGGCCGAACCCACACAACACCCCCACCGTGCGCGCGCCAGCGGCTCCCCCGGCCTGGATGTCCACGGCCGTATCGCCCACCATCAGGCACTCCTGTGGGGTCAAGCCCAGCCGTTGCGCGGCCAGGATCACCGGCTCAGGATGGGGCTTGAGTCGCCGCACGTCGTCGCGGGTGACGACGGCATCGAACAGGTCCGCCAGACCGTTCCTCTGCAAAAAATGCCCCACCGCCTCCCGGTCGCGTGTCGTCACCAGGGCCAAGCGATAGGTCGGTTTCAGCCGCTGCAACGTGGCCTCCACGCCTGGAATGAGAAAGTTGAAGCGGCCATCCGCGAAATTATCCGACGCCTGGACGAGTATGACCCCACCACGTTGACCCTCGTGCCCGAAGAGACACGTGACCTGTTCAAGAA
>JAOADB010000047.1 GCA_026417535.1 Caldilineales bacterium | reverse complement strand
CAGCTGTACGACCTGACGCAGCTCCTGGAGCCGCTGGCGGAGGGCCGGATCGGCGGCAAGACGCGCCTCCAGCCGCGCGGCTTCGGCAGACGTCAGTCGGCCGTCCAGATAGGCGGACAACAGCTCGTCGTCCTGAGGAGAGTATGGAGTGGTGGGCTTGGGCGAGAACATGGTCGCCAGGGACATCGTTCAGGAAATGGGTTCGTTGCTAAGACGATAACGCGAGGGCAAGAGTTCCTGATGCTGTTGGAGCAGGTCGCGCAGCCGCGCTCGCGCCCGGCTTAGCCGCGACTTGACCGTACCCAGTCGGATGTTCATGACGGTGGCGATTTCTTCGTAAGAAAGCCCCTCGATATCCGACAGCACAACGACCGTCCGTTGGTCGGGCGGAAGCTGCGCCAACGCCCACTGTAACACGCGGTTCAGTTCGACCCGTTCGGCGTATTCATCCGGGCTTTCGCCCCCTTCGGCCAACCGCCAGGTGTGTTCCACATCCTCGACGATGTCTTCCAAGCCCGAAGACGGCCGGCGCTGACGGGCGCGCAGCTGGTCGTAGCAGGTGTTCGTGACGATGCGCAGCAACCAGGCCTTGAAGGATTCCCCGCGAAAACCATCCAGACCCCGATAGGCCTTGAGAAAGGCATCCTGGGTGGCATCGGCCGCGGCTTCCGCATCCCCCATGATGCGAAACGCCACGTTATAGGCCACGCTTTGATAGCGGAGCACGAGTTGATTGAAGGCAGACAGCTCGCCCCGACGGGCAGCCGTTACCAGATGCTTCTCGTCCATGACATGTGTCGCTGCCGACCGGCCCGGTTGCGGGCTGGAAAAAGGGTCGCGGTTCTTGACGAGGACATAAGGGCTTCGTTATACTGTCATCGGTAGCCGAAGTGGCGGAACAGGCAGACGCGGCGGTCTCAAAAACCGTTGGAGGTTTTGCTCCATGTGGGTTCGAGTCCCACCTTCGGCACTGCTGATGCCAGGTTAGTATAACGGCAACTGTCCGACAACGCCAGAGGGAAACCTCGGCTCAGGCCCGGCCCGCAAGGGCCTTTGACCGACGCCGGTTTTCCCTCTTTTTTATCTCCGTCGTAACCGTTCAGGCCCTTGACGATGATGGCTCAGGTTCCGACAGGGTTCCATCCCAGGCCGACGAAAGACGAAGGTTGTAGCACAACGGCTAGCCGTTGTGCCACTTGGGCCGAGGGCAGAAAACCCATCCGAATCGTGAAAGCAGCGGTCTGAACCGTTCTCTCCCCGATTCCCCCCATTGCCTTGTTGCCTATGAAACGCACCCGTGATCGGAGTTGGCTTATCGCCGTCCTCGGCCTGGTGGCCGGTTTGCTCATCGGCCTGTGGGCTGGTTCGCAGTGGCTGCCGCGGCTGGCGCGGGTTTCTATGGGCGATTTGGACCCGGCCCAACAGGACGATTACGTGGCCCTTGTGGCTCTGGCCTATACCCAAACCGGCGACCTGGGATGGGCCGAGACGCGCCTGCGGGAGCTGGAGGCGCCCAATCCCGGCCAGCTCGTGATGGGGGTGTTGGAGCGCAAGCAGGCCGCCGGCGAGCCGGCTCCGACGTTGACGGCGCTGGCGCAGCTGGCTCTGGCCTTGGGCGTGGCGCGGCCGGAGCTGATCGCCTATTTGCCCTCGCCGACACCCCTACCGACGCCAACCCCGCTGCCGCCCACGCCAACACCCATCCCCCCTTCGCCCACTCCAACGCCTACGGCCGAACCGCCGACGGCCACCCCTACCCCGGAACCGCCGACGCCAACCCCGACTCCGGCCGGGCCGCCGGTCGTCATCGCCGCCAGCGATATCAACGTTCGCCAAGGCCCTGGTTTGGGCTATTCCGTTATCGGCAACCTGACGACGGGCGAAGTCGCGCTCCTGGTCGGACGCAACGAAACCGGCGATTGGTGGCAGATCCGCCGTGAGGATGGTGAAATCGGCTGGGTTTTGGGACAGCTCGTGGTGGTCGAGGGCGATACGAGCGGCATCCCGGTGGTCGCGGCGCCGCCGTTGCCCACCCGACCCCCGGCCACGAACACCCCCCGACCGACGCCGCCAGCGCCGACCACCCCGCGCCCCAGTGTGGCCTATACCGTCTCTGTGCGGTTGCGCGCCGTGGGCGAACATTCGCAGCGCTGTGGCGGCGGCGACAACGCCATTTTCGTCACTGTGGTGGACCCTGCCGGCAACCCCATCAACGGCGTACGGGTGCGTGAGATTTTTACCGGTCGGGTCTACGTCACCGGCGACCAGGGCAAAGGCGATGGCCGCGTCCAGTTCGATATCTATCGCGGGGGCGGCGGCCAGGTCGAAATCATTGACGAAAACGGCAACCGGATCAGCGAGCTCTCCCGAGGGATGAGCGCGGACTGGCCCGATTTTGACCTGCTCTACGCCGCCGGCTACTGCAACTGCAAACCCCATCCCGACGCGGCCAGCTGCCAGCAGGACCTGGTGAACAAGACCTACTTCTTCGCCGTCGGACATTACGCCTACGAGGTCGTGTTCCGGCGCACCTACTGACGATAGACGATGGACGATGGAGGCGGAAAGACGGAAGACGGAAGACGAAGCTCCTCCAAGCTACCTCTTCCCAGCTCCCCGAGCTCCTCAAAACTCCTTTCTCCGGATGACATCCGGATCTACAGCTCCCCCAAGCTCCCCCAGCTCCCCAAGCTCCCTCCTCCAAGCTCTTCCCAGCTCCCCTCAGCTCCCTCCGCTCTCCCCTCTTTCCGGCGCTATGAACGACTCCCCAACCCCCTCCCACATCGAACGGGCCTATGCCCTGGCCCGTGAACGGTACGCCGCTCTGGGTGTGGATACCGAGGCGGCGCTGGAACGACTGGCGCAGGTCAGCATCAGCCTGCACTGCTGGCAGGGCGATGACGTGGGCGGTTTCGAGAACCCCGACGCGGCTCTGGGCGGTGGTCTGGCCGTGACCGGCAATTACCCCGGCAAGCCCCGCAACGCCGACGAGCTACGGCAGGACCTGGACAAGGCCTACAGCCTCATCCCTGGCCGGCATCGCCTCAACCTGCACGCCATCTACGCCGAAACGGGCGGCCGGCGGGTCGAGCGGACCGACCTGCAACCCGAGCACTTCGCCCGTTGGGTGGATTGGGCCAAGGCCAACGGCCACGGTCTCGATTTCAACCCCACCTGTTTCGCCCATCCGTTGGCCGCTTCGGGCTTCACCCTGGCCAGTTACGACGAGCGTATACGGCAATTCTGGATTGACCACTGCATCGTCTGTCGGCGGATCGGCGCCTATTTCGGCCGCGAACTGGGCACCCCCTGCATCACGAACATCTGGATCCCCGACGGCTACAAGGATACCCCGGCCGACCGCCTGACCCCACGGCTGCTCCTGCGGGACTCGCTGGACCGCATCCTGGCCGAAAAGCTCGACCCGGCCCACAACCGGGATGCCGTCGAGGGCAAACTTTTCGGCATCGGCGCCGAAAGCTACACCGTCGGCTCCCACGAGTTCTACTTGGGTTATGCTCTCACCCGCGGGGTAATGCTGTGTTTGGACAGCGGCCATTTCCATCCCACCGAGACCATCGCCGACAAGCTCTCGGCCGTGCTCACCTATCTCGATGAGGTGTTGCTTCATGTCAGCCGCGGGGTGCGTTGGGATAGCGACCATGTCGTGACCCTCAACGACGAGCTGCAGGCGATCATGCAGGAAGTCGTGCGCGGGGGCTTTCTGGAGCGGGTGCATATCGGCCTCGATTTCTTCGATGCCAGCATCAACCGTGTGGCGGCTTGGGTGATCGGCGCCCGCAATGCCTTGCGCGGGCTGCTCATGGCTTTGCTCGAACCCATCGAGACCCTGCGCGCCTACGAACGCCGGGGAGACTACACCGCCCGCCTGGCGTTGCAAGAGGAAATCAGGGGTCTGCCGTTCGGCGCAGTCTGGGATGCCTACTGCTTGCGCCAAGGTGTGCCCGTGGGCATGGCCTTTTTGGACGAGATCAAGGCCTACGAAGCCACGGTGCTGGCGCAGCGCGGGTAATACCGATCCCAGAACGACGCTCAGGATTGGCCCAAAAGCGCCCGAAGCCGGGCCACTTCGGCCTCGGCAGCGGCCGCTCGCGCAGCTTCGGCTTCGGCCCGCGTCGCTTCTTGCTCGGCCCGCGCAGCCTCGGCTTCGGCCCGACGGAGGGCCTCTTGCAGGGTCGGAATCGGTTCCCCCGTAGCCGGGTCTATCACACGCAGCATGTAGCCCTCCACGCGGAAGCGCAAACCCAGCTCGACGCTAGCCAGCGTTCCGTCCGCTTCCGGCGCGATGGGCACGTACATCCCCTCCTCCAGCCGATAGCCGATCAGCTGCTCCGGCAGCATATCGGCGTCGGGATCGAAGAGGAAGTACTCCCGTACACCCAGGCGTGCATAGAGAGCGGTCTTGGCAATTGCATCCTCCCGCCAGGTCGAACGGGAGATGACCTCGAACACGGTGCAGGGCGCAGCCGGTTCCTCCCATAGCTTGAAAATCCGCCGCTCCACGTTGGGCACGCCCTTGATGACCATGACATCGGGCGCAGTGCGGGCCCGCGGGTTTCCCTCTTTGTAGTAAAGGAACATGTCGGCGGCCACGTACACATCGGGATGGGTGCTGAAGAAGTGTTTGAGCGCGCCGAAAAGGCCCAGGGTAGCGAGGACGTGAATGCCGGTTTCGCCCAAGGGTTCACCATCCGATTCGGGGTATTCGATGACGGCCTGCCGCGGCGGCACAACAGTCGTCGAGGGCAGGGTAAGCACGGTCGTTGCCATACGGCACCTCCTTGTCGAACAGTGTAGCACAGGCTGGGGACAAACACAATCGGCCGGCTAGTTTGGCAGGCAAGCTCCCCCAAGCTCCTCAAACTCCCCCAAGCTCCCCTGAGTTTCCCGTGTTATCCATCTCCGTTTGCCGTCGCTGCCGGCCTGCGCTATGATGCCGCCATTCCCATCCCCCATTTCCCCTCAGGAGGGTTCTATGGCGTCTTATGTTGCCAAAGTCATCGAAGTCATCGGCACCTCAGAAATCAGCTGGGAAGACGCCGCCGCCCAGGCCGTGAAAGCCGCTGCCCGCACTTTGCACGGCATCACCGGTGTCGAGATCACGAACATGACCGCCAAGGTTGAAGACGGCAAGATCGTCTCCTACAAGACGACGGTCAAAATCGCCTTTGCCGTGGATGTCTGAGCGGTCAGCAGATCAATCCACCTCGACGACGACTGGCAAAATCACGGGATTCCGTCGCGTGCTCTGATAGAAGTAGCGGCTGAGAGCCTCGCGCGCCGTATTGGCCAGAGCCGATCGCCCGCGCTTGCTCTGGGCCAGGGCGCGAGTCAGGGCCTCTTGGGCGCCTTGCAGGGTCGCATCGGCCTGGTCTTTGTACACAACGCCGCTGGTGACGATCTGCGGGTCGGCGGCGAAGTCGCGGCTGTCCTTGCGCACGGTGATCACCACGGTGACGACGCCATCGCGGCCCAGGGCCTCGCGTTCGCGGATGACGGCCGGGCCGATATCGCCCACGCCGCTACCGTCCACGAACACGTAGCCGCCGGGCACGGTCTCGACCACCCGACAACTTTCGGGGGTGATCTCGAGCACCTCGCCGTTCTTGAGCCGGAAAATGTTCTCTCGCGGCAGGCCCATGCTTTCGGCCAGCCGGGCATGGAGATGGAGATGACGGGCTTCGCCGTGCACCGGCACGAAGAACCGGGGCCGCGTCAGCGCCAGCAACAGTTTCATCTCCTCCTGGCTGGCATGCCCGGAGACGTGGACATGGGCAATGGGTGGGTATACGACCTCGACCCCACGTTCGACCAACTGGTTGATCATCCGAGCCACCTCTTCTTCGTTGCCGGGGATGGGTGTGGCCGAGATCACCACCGTATCGGTCGGCGTGAGCATCAGGTCGCGATGCCGACCGGCCGCCATCCGCGCCAGCGCGGCTTCGGGCTGACCTTGACTGCCGGTGATCAGCAGGGTGACCTGTTGCGGCGGCAGCTTTTTGGCCGTTTCCAGCTTGATGTGGGTGCCCTTGGGCACCTTGAGATAGCCCAGGCGCCGGGCGATCTCGAAGTTTTGCTCCAGCGAGCGGCCGGCAATGGCGACCTTGCGGTTGTAGCGATGGGAGATGTCAATAAGCTGCTGGAAGCGGTTGAGCTGGGAGGCGAAGGTAGCGACGATGACGCGGCCGGGTGCCTGGCGCATGATCTGATCGAAAGCCGGTTCGATGGTTTTTTCGGAAGGGGTAAAACCGGCCTTTTCGGCGCCGGTCGAATCGGAGAAAAGGGCCAGAACGCCGTCGGCGGCCAGGGCGGCCAGCTGGGCCAGATGGGGCCGGCCCCCCGCTCCGGGCGTGTAGTCAATCTTGAAATCGCCGCTGTGGATGACCCGTCCGATAGGCGTGTCAATGGCGAGGGCCAGGCTGTCGGGGATGGAGTGGCTTAGGAGGATGGCATGGACCGTAAAAGGCCCCAGGCGGATGGCGTCGCCGGGGTTCAGCTCCCGTAGGTCGGGCTTGAGGCGCTTGCCGAAATGCTCTTTGAGTTTGGGCTCGACCATGGCCAGGACCAGGCGGGTGCTGTAAATCGGCGCCTGGATTTCTTCCAGCAGAAAGGGCAGGGCGCCGGTGTGGTCTTCGTGCCCGTGGGTGATGACGATACCCCGGACCCGGTCCTTCTTGTCGCGCAGATAGGCGAAGTTGGGGATGACGAGGTCAATGCCGAGCATGTCGTTTTCGGGGAACATGACCCCGGCATCCACGATGAGGATATCCTGTTCGTACTCGAAGACGTTCATGTTGCGGCCGATTTCACCCAGGCCGCCGAGAGGGATAAAACGCAACGCACTCATGCTATTCACATTGAAACGTCCGAACGTTCCCACGTTGGAACGTTCAAACGAAATAAAAAATACCCACGGCAGGATTTGAACCTGCGACCCCCTGCTCCGGAGGCAGGTGCTCTATCCCCTGAGCTACGTGGGCTTGATGACGTCAGTGTAACACAAAACGAGCTGAGGGGCAATTTCGTCGTGTCCCATCGGTGTGGTTCAACGATTGGCCTGGAGGAAGGAGAGCCTAAGGCCCGGTCGGTCGCCTCGCGCCCCTTGTTCCCTTGGTCTCCTTCGGACCGGCGGCCGGGAAAAGGGGATCGGGGCCGAGCCGTTACACTATGAAAGATAGATTACGCAACATCCGGCAAAGGGGCTTGTTGTGCGTTTGGGGGAGGATGTACAATCCCACTTCGGCTTTCGACTCATGGCGCACTCCGGGAATGAAGCTCACTCCAAATCGTTCCGGTTGTTGCTATGCTATGGTTGGCTTCGTGAATTTAGGCATGATCCGACGATCTTCTTCGACCGAAAGGTCGTTTTACTTACTCAGCTTTTGTAGGAGCGCATAGCATGCGACATGCTATCAACGTAACCGTCATCATTCTTGTCTCTATTTTTGCCCTGTTATTCATTGCTGATAACGTGCAGTGGATGCCGGTGCAGGCCAGCGCCGAAGCAAAATTGATTGATTGGCTGTTCAATTTGCACATTGACATCATTGTTGTTTTGTACGTACTTGTTAACGGCATTCTTCTTTACAGCGTTTTTGTCTTTCGACGCAAAAAGGACGATCCGAGCGAAGGCGTCTATTTTCACGGCAACACCCGTCTTGAGATTCTCTGGACGGTTATACCCCTTATCGTGGTGGTTTACTTTGCCGTTCTCGGTGCCGGGGTGCTGCGCCAAACCCTGGAAGCGGCCGATGATGAGCTGGAGGTCGTCGTGACGGCCCGGCAGTGGGCCTGGACTTTTGAGTATCCGGAGTGGGGCATTGCCTCGACCGAGCTCAACCTGCCGGTGGACCGCCGGGTGCATCTGGTGCTCCATTCCGAGGATGTGACCCATTCGTTCTGGGTGCCTGAGTTTCGGCTCAAACAGGACACCGTGCCCGGTCAGGAGCACCACTTGCGCTTGACGCCAACCCGCGTGGGGACTTATAAGGTGCGTTGCGCCGAGCTGTGTGGTACGTCTCACGCCTACATGGAAGCGCCGGTCAACGTGATGACCGCCGAGGATTTCGAGATCTGGCGCCAGAAACGGTTGGGCATCTACGTGCCGCCGGAGGGCGAGGAGGCGCCGGCCGAAGACCCGGTGGCCCTAGGGCAGCGGTTGGCCACGAGTGCCGGCTGTATCGCCTGCCATTCGTTGGACGGGAGCGCCCTTGTGGGGCCGACCTGGAAAGGCATTTTCGGCAAGACCGAAACCATGGCCGACGGCAGCACGGTTGTCGTGGATGAGGCGTATCTCCACGAGTCGATCGTCAATCCCTCGGCCAAGCTGGTCGCCGGCTTCCAGGATTTGATGCCTAAGAATTACGGCGATATCCTGACCGAAGCGGAAATCAATGCCTTGATCGAATACATCAAGACAATTCGCTAAAGCATTTTTCTCGATTACGCAGGAGACTCTGCTTATGCCAACCTGGTTACGTATCGTTCTGGGTTTCCTCATCGGCGCCGTCTTGGGGGCTGCCGTCTTCGTGGGCGTGCGCGCCGTCGGCGGGTTACCGCCTCTGGCCGATGACCTGCGCCCGCTGTACGCGATGGCCGTCTTTTCCGGCCTCGTCGGTCTCATGCTCGGCATTGACCGCCAGCTGGGGCTGCCCCGCGGTCTGGTCGGTATGGCGACCGGCTTCGTCGTCGGCATCCTGGCCACCGTCGGCATCCGCAGCCTGATGGGCCTGACGCCCTGGGACACCGAGAGCGTGTGGGTCGTGGCCTCTTTCGTGGCCCCCATCGGTTTCCTGCTCGGTGTCGGCGCTCTGAGCGACTGGCTGCGCTGGATTGTCGGCATCCACACGCCTGACCAGCATGGCCCACCCCCCGGCAAACCGGGGTGGTTCCGCTATTTCGGCTTCGACCAAAACCACAAGGTCATCGGCATCCAGTACACGGTCACCGGCATTTTGCTCATGGGCATTGCCGGCACCCTGGCCATGATCTTCCGCACCGAGTTGCTGGCGCCGGGCATGCAATTCCTCAAGCCCGACACCTTCAACACCTTCATCAGCATGCACGGCATCGTCATGATCGCCTCCATCCTCTTGGGTGTGGGCGGCATGGCCAATTACCTGGTGCCGCTGATGTTGGGTGCTAACGATATGGCCTTTCCCCGGCTCAACGGCTTTGCCTTTTGGATCACCGTGCCCAGCGCCATCCTCATCATCATGGCCATTTTCTTCGGCGGCTGGGATACGGGCTGGACCGGCTATGCGCCCCTGAGCGTGCGCACGTTCATGGGCGTCAACTTTTTCATGATCGGCATGTTCTTCTTCGGCTTTTCTTCGATTTTGGGTTCGGCGAACCTGATCGTGACGACCCTGAAGATGCGGGCGCCGGGCATGACCCTCTTCCGCATGCCGATCTTCGTGTGGGCCGTGCTGGCGACCTCGTTCATCCAGCTTACCGCCACCCAGTTCATCGGTCTGTCCTTCCTGATGGTGGTGCTGGAGCGGAACCTGGGCATGGGCTTTTTCAACACGGCCCTGGGCGGCGATCCGCTGCTCTTCCAGCACCTCTTCTGGTTCTATTCCCATCCGGCCGTCTACATTTTCATCCTGCCGGGTTTGGGCATCGTGAGCGAGCTGCTGCCGGTCTTCTCGCGCAAGCCTCTCTTCGGCTACCGATGGATCGCCCTGTCCAGCATGGCCATCGCCCTGTTGGGCTTCATGGTCTGGGCGCACCACATGTTCACGGCCGGCATTCCCAACGCCCTGCGCCTGCCCTTCATGTACACGACCATGCTGGTGGCCGTGCCGACCGGGGTCAAGTTCTTCAGCTGGTTGGGCACGGTGTGGCGCGGCAAGCTCTTCTTCCCCACGCCGATGCTCTTCGTCCTGGCTTCCATCGCCGTCTTCCTCATCGGCGGTCTGACGGGGCCGCCTCTGGCGACGGTGCCGACGGACCTGCACCTGCACGATTCGTACTTCGTCGTCGGCCACTTCCACGCCACCATGTTTGGCGGTTTCGTCTTCCCCTTCTTCGCGGCGCTGTACTACTGGTTCCCTAAGATCACGGGCCGAATGTACAACGAGCGACTGGGGCAGATCCACTTCGCCCTGCAGACGACCGGTTTCTACATCATGTCGCTGACCATGGCCCGCACGGGTCTGCTGGGGATGCGCCGCCGCATCGCCGACTATGACCCGGCCATGAACATCCAGAACCTGCACATCATCATGACCCTGGCCGGTTTCGCCATCTTCATCGGCGTGCTGATCGGCGTGTACAACCTGGTCGTCAGCGCCCGCCGGGGCGAAGTGGCCGTGATGAACCCCTGGGGTTCCCGCTCGCCCGAATGGCAAATCCCCTCGCCGGTTCCTGAGCATAACTACGAGGAACCCTTTGAGGTCGTGGGCAATCCCTACGACTACGGCCTGCCGGGCACGGCCTACGTGCGGATGAACGGCCACGAGAAGACAACGGCGCCCGCGGCATTGCCGGCGCACTGATCCAAAGGAGGCGCACGATGAAACCCCCTGAAACCCCCATGATGCGCAAGCGCCGCTTGCAGCGCATTGGCCTGTACGTGCTTATCGCCCTCATCATCCTGGAAATTTTCGACTTCATCACGGCGCAGCTGACGAACGGCTCGGTGCTGTTGTTGCTCGTCCTGGCCGCCATCAACGCCGCCCTGATCGTGCAGTACTTCATGCACATCGGCGAACTGTTTGCGCCGGAGGAGGAAACCCACTGATGGCTACGGAAACCCTTGCTCACGAACACCATGCCCCGGCCATCTCACCGGCCCGGCGGTTTGCCATGAACCGGATGGGGCTGTGGTTGTTCATTCTCTCCGATGCCTTCTTCTTTGCCGGCATCTTCGTCTCGCGCTTCTATCTGTGGGGCGCCACCCGGCCGCACCTCGACCAGGTGCTGGGCATGACGGTGACCATCGTCCTGCTCGTCAGCAGCTACTTCATGTACCGGGCCGAAATGGCCATCCGCCACGACGACCGGGGCGATTACCTGCGCAGCATTCTCATCACCATCCTCCTGGGCGTGGCCTTCATGGGTGGCGTGGTCGGTTTTGAATGGCGCACATCGCCGGTCAATCTGCGCACCGAGGGCGAGTTCGCCGTGTACGGCGCCATCCTCTTCTTCATGACCGGGATGCACGCCTTCCACGTCCTCACCGGCGTCATCCTGCTCGCCATCCTGGCGTATCGCGGTTACAAAGGCCACTTCTCCTCGCGCAACTACTGGGCCGTTCAGGCCGGCGCCATCTACTGGCACTTCGTGGATGTCGTCTGGGTGTTCTTCTACCCGGCCCTCTACCTGATGGGCACGGCCGTAGGCCCGACCCATTAGCCCAATCGAACGTCGTGATTCCGTTCGCCAAAGCGGGGTGGCCGCGCTGTTCGGGTCACCCCGCTTTGGCTATCAAGACGGTAGGGTTGCGGAGATGAGCGCGATCGGACTTTGGCTTCCTAACAGCCCGTTGAGGGTTGGGCTATAATCGCGAACGGAGTCGTTTCGTCCATGCTCGAGTTTTTGCGTGCCATCTTTCTCACCTGGGAATTCCGTCCTTTTGCCGTCGGGATTCCGTTGCTGTTCGGGGCGCTCTACCTGCGCGGCTGGCTGCGCCTGTATCGCCGCGAAACCACCCGCCTCCACGCGCAACGACGCTTGCCGGTACGGGGCTGGCCGACGCCAACCTGGCGCGAGCTGCCGCCGCGATCTCGAAGCCGGCCTTTGCCTCGCCTGGCCGAACCGTGGCGGGCAGTTGCCTATTTCGGCGGCCTGGCCTTGCTCATTCTGGCCCTGGCCTCAGGGTTGGATGCCTACTCCACCCTGCTCTTCTTCGTGCACATGATCCAGCACGAGCTTCTGCTGATGATGGTGCCGCCGCTGTTGTGGCTGGGCAACCCTTATCCCATCATCCTCTGGGGACTGCCGCGACGGCTGCGAGTAGCCGTCATCGGCCTCATGGCCCAACCCTCGCCGTTTCGTCGCTTCCTGCGCAAGGTCTCCAATCCGGGGATGGCCATCTTCATCCACGTGGCCGTGCTCTGGGGCTGGCATGATAGCACGCTCTACAACCTGGCCTTGGAACATCGCTGGGCCCATGACCTGGAACACCTGAGCTTTTTCCTGTCGGGCATGCTCTTCTGGTGGAACGCCGTGGGCGCGGCTCCGCGGGTGCGGCGCTCGCTGAGCTATGCCTGGCGGATGCTCTACGTCGTGGCCGTCATCCCCTTCGTCGTCGCCCTGGGGGCTACCCTTTCCTTTGCCACCTCGCCCTTGTACGCCCATTACACGACCGTGCCGCGGCTGTGGGGCATCTCCGTCATGGACGACCAAATGTACGGCGGCGTCATCATGTGGGAGAGCATCATGAACCACATCGTGGCGGCGCTGATCCTGCTGGCTGGGCACTTCCGCGCCGAGGAGCAGAAGGCGCCTTTGCCCCACTCGCGCTGGGATGAAGCGGATGCTCTGCTGGCGCCGGGATTGGAGGATGGCAGCGTTATCTCCTGAACGGAACCCTGTGGTTTGGTCCATGCGGACGGGTTTGCTCTTGCTTTGCCTGGCGCTTGGCCTGGGATGGGCGTCGCCGCTGGCCGCGCATGGCGGCGGGGTTATCCGCATCGCCGCCGAGCCGATAGGCCCTTATCGGCTTTCGGCCTGGACGTCGCCGGAACCCCCGCGCGTGGGACGGGTCCATGTCACAGTGGGGCTGGCCGATGCCGTTACCGGCGCGGCGGTGACGAATGCCGCCGTGCGTATCGTCGCGCATGGGCCGGAAGGAGCGCCGCCCTTGAGCGTGTCGGCTACCCACGAGGGCGCCCTGATCCCAGAGCTTTACGAGGCCGACCTGATGTTGCCGACGCCGGGCGAGTGGCGGTTCACGGTGGTGGTGGAAGGAACGGGCAGCGCCGATTTCAACCTGGTCGTGCGCGAAGCAGCCCCCAACTGGACGTGGATCGGTTTGGGAGGGTTGGCCATCGTCGTCTTGGGTTGGATGGCGCTGACATCCGGGCGACGACATCGCCGCTCGGTCGGCCGCAAGGCCGAAGCGACGGGCTTTTCGGCCAAACGGGTCGGATGAGCGGCAGGTCAACAAAGCTCCCCTCCTGAGCACGCCCGGCTGTGCGCGTGCTCTGGCCCCGATCCCCAAAAGGATTGGCCGGAAACCGTCTCAGCGTTGGGCAATGGGCAATTTCGCCAGCTCCCGCCAGCGTTCGGCCGCGCCCGACCGGAACAGGGCCGGGTCGAAATCGGCCAGGAATTCCCAGCCCTCCAAGGCTAACCTTTCACGCACTTCGTCCGTCAGGGTGAAGCTCAGGGTGCGGTTGTCGGTGCGCAGGACGATGTGCAGGTGCTCTTCGTCCCCGTCGTCAATGATTTCGGTGATGCAAGGCCGGTCCACCCCCAAGGGTTTGCGGAAAAACGTAGCCGAACAGCGGGCACAAAACGTCAACGTGGCATCGCAGTAGTTGCGGTCAATGACGATTTTCATCGGACACCTCCGGCAGCGGGATGTGGGGTGGGCCTTCCGCGGCCGCGTGGTCGCGAGAACGGCGAAGCTGCGGGCAACCGTGCCAGCTCGCGCCAGCGCGCGGCCGCGCCGCGGCGGATCAGGGCCGGGTCGAAGTCGGCCAGGAACTCCCACCCTTCCAAACGTAAGCCCTCCAGGGTTTCGTCGGTAAGGGTAAAGCGCAACGTGCGACCGTCGGTCAGTAACACGAAGCCGATGACCTCGTCGTCGCCGTCGTCAATGATCTGCCGGATGCACGGGCGGTCCGTGCCCAGGGGTTTTTGGAAAAAGGCGGCCGAGCAGCGGGCGCAAAAACCCAAACTGGCATCGCACAACGCACGGTCCATGATGACGATCATCGCTTGCCTCCCGGACAGGGCCAAGCACTTGCGTAACGGCTCAGGGTGCTACGTTTCGCCCTTGGGTGAGGTCTTCCGTCCCCGCCATCGGCCAAGAGCGGACGATGGACGATAGACGATGGCCCTTCGTCCTTCGTCTCCCCGACATGGGGCAAGGTAGGAGACCTGAGCCGCGGCAGCCATCGGCCTGAACCGTCATGGGTTTGCCTTATGTTCGCGCCATCGGCGACCGATCGGCTATGATGGAGATCAGTCCGTCCGGAGGGAAACGATGGTATTCCGCAACGCCGTGGTCATGTTCCTCAGCCGTGGCCTGTCCCTGCTTCTGACCTGGTTGTTCCTGAGCGGGTCGCCAACCGGGGCAGGGTTTCCGCGCGAGAGCACTCCGCCGCCGGATGCGACGGTCACCTTTGCCGTCATCGGCGATTACGGCGCGGCCTCGCCGGCCGAGGCGAAGGTGGCCGCCCTGGTGGCCTCGTGGCGTCCCGCCTTTATCCTGACCACCGGCGATAACTACTACCGGGGCGCTGGTGATCCGGCCCATCCCTACGATGGCTCGACCGGTCGTTACTTTTGCGCCTTTTTGCACGGGGTTCAACCCGGCCCTTGGTGTCGGTCGGACGCGATGAGCCGGGACGGTAATCGCTTTTTCCCAGCCTTGGGCAATCACGACTACAGCGATGCCGGCCTGAACCGTTATCTGGCCTATTTCACCCTGCCGGGAAATGGGTTGAGCAGCACCTCTGGCAACGAACGCTATTACGACTTCGTGTGGGGGCCGGTGCACGTTTTCGTGCTCAACAGCAACGCCATGGAGCCGGACGGCATCCGGCCCGATTCGCGGCAGGCCCGTTGGTTACGGACCGGCCTAGCCGCCTCGACAACACCCTGGCAGGTCGTCATCCTCCATCATCCACCCTACTCCTCCGGCCCCCACGGTTCCACCCCGGACCTGCAATGGCCCTTTGCGGCCTGGGGCGCCGATGTCGTCATTGCCGGACATGACCATACCTACGAGCGGATTGCCCGCGACGGCATCGTCTACATCGTCAACGGTTTGGGTGGGGGCGCCCGCTATGGCCTGCGCCGGCCGGTTACGGGCAGTGTCTTTCGCTACAATGCCGACTGGGGCGCCCTGCGGGTGACGGCCACGGCCACGACCCTCGACCTGGCCTTCTATCGGGTCGGCGACGACCGTCGCCCGATTGACCGGTATCGGATCAGGGCCGTTGCTTGGGTTCCATCCCCGGCCTCTGCCGAAGGAGGGGTAGCGCAAGATGCCATCTTGCGCTACGTCTTTCGTCCGTCTTACTCCAACGGCAATTGGACGACCGTGCCTGTGGCGGCCGAACGGTACGCGGCCAGGGCCACCTCCATCGCCTTGTAGCCGTCATAACCCGTCACGCGCGGGGTGCGGCGGGCCGTGATGGCGGCGACGAACTCCTCCAGCATGGCTCGGTCGGGGTCCGACTGCCAGGAGAGCCAGCTCGGATGCTCGTCTCGATTCGAATAAAGGGTCAGGTTCTGGCGAAAGGCATCCACGTGGACGACGCCCTTCTGGCCGATCAGCTCCATCGTCAGGCCGCCCCAGCTGGGGTAATTGGCCGGCCTGGACCAGCTGCAGTCAATGCTGGCAAAGGCGCCGTCGGCAAACGTGAGCAGCAATAACCCGCCCGTCTCGACCTCCACCGTGTCGCCGTGCATGATCCGGTTCGTCTGCGCGTAAACCGCGACCACTTCGCTGTGCAAGAACCAGCGCAGCAGGTCGGCGAGATGCACGGTGTGGTCGAACACGGCGCCGCCGCCGGCCAGGGCCGGGTCCACAAACCATGCCCGATAGCGACGGGGCAACTGTCCCTGATTCGTCGTGTTGGCAGCCAGGATTTTGCCCAGCTGACCCCGGTCAAGCAGGGCCTTGACTTCGAGGATGGGTGCCGAAAAGCGCATCGGAAAGGCCGTCATCAGGATAACACCAGCCTTTTCACAGGCTTCCAGCATGGCTTGACCGTCGGCCAGCGTCGTGGCCAGGGGCTTTTCGCAGAGCACATGCGCCCCGGCTTGAGCGGCCATCTCGACCAGAGGCCGATGGCGCGTGTTCTCGGCGCAAACGACGACGGCATCCGGCCCTGCGGCCAGCAAATCGGCATAGGTAGGGAAGAACCGCGTGCCGTAACGCCGGGCCGCGTCTTCCCCGCGGACGGGGTCGTCATCGGCGATGCCCAGGAACTCGACTCCCGGCATACGGCCGAGATGCCAGGCGTAGGACTCGGCATGGATGTGGGCGAAACTGAGGATCCCGATTTTCATGCCTCCACCTCCGGCAAGGGCGTGAGCGAGACCGGCGCGCCGGTCTGGGTGGATGTGATGGCGGCCAGGGCGATCTGCAGCGCGGCCAGGGCATCGGCAGCCGTGACCGGGATGGGATCGCCGTACATGAGATGGCGGTAAAAGGCCTTGAGCTGGGTCGTGTACGGGCTTTCCAGCAACGGGCTGGCCGGCACGGGCACCTCGCCGGCTTCGTCCCCGGCGGCCTGATGCCGGAACACGGCCAGGGGCGCCGTGGTCGCCGTGTCGTGGATCAGCAGGCCGTCGGCGCCGGCGATCTCGAAACGGGTGCGGAAGGTCGGCGGCGGATAGGCCCACGACCCCTCGACGTGGGTGATGGCGCCGTGGCGATGGCGCAGGATGGCCAAGGCGTGATCGCCGGGTGAAATCGAAGGGTCGCCGATGTGTTGGCAAAAGACGGTCTCCACCTCACCGGCCACCCAACGGGCGTAGTCGAAATCGTGGATCATCAGGTCGAGGATCATGCCACCCGACTTTTCGACATCGAGGAACCAGTTATCCTGAGCCTTACGCGGGCGGAAGACATCCCGCTGCAACCGCACAACGGCCACCTGGCCCACCTGTCCGGCCTTTACGGCCTCTCTGGCCCGCACGTACTCGGGGAAAAAGCGCACCACGTGTCCCACGAGCAACCGCACGCCGGCCTCGCGGCAGGTTCGGATCATGTCCCGGCCTTCGTCCAGGGTGCGGGCCAGGGGTTTTTCGCAGATGATGTCCTTCCCGGCCCGCGCGGCCTGCACGACCATGGGACGGTGCAGATGGGTGGGCGTGCAAATGTCCACGACATCGCAGGCTGAGAGCAGCGATGCCAGATCGGGATAGACCGAAGCGCCATAGCGCTCGGCCAAGGGCTGGGCGTGTTCGGGTGTGGTGGCGACAAAGCCGGCAATGGGCACGCCTAGCTCGGCCCAGGCCGCGGCATGGGTGCTGCCCATGGCGCCGACGCCGACAATACCGATACGCATCATCAAACCCTCCGGTAAAAAGCGAATGCGAGATAGCGACGAGACGAAGGACGAACGACGAAAGACGAAAAAAAAACCTCCGCGCGTCCTCCGTCCATCGTCTATCGTCCGGAATCCGGTCATTTCAATGCGCCCGCGGTGAGACCGCGGATCAGCTGTTGCGAGAAGAGGATGTAGAGGATGAGCACCGGCACCATCGCCAAGGTCAGCGAGGAGAGCACAGCGTTCCAATCGGTGATGAACTGGCCCAAGAACTGCTGCGCGCCTAGGGTCACCGTCTTCGTCTTTTCGCCTGGCGCCAGGATGAGCGGGAACCAGAGGTCGTTCCAGATGGGGATGATGGTAAAAACGGCCACGGTAGCCACAGCCGGTCGCACGAGGGGGAGCACCAACCAGAAAATCCGATACTCGCTGGCGCCGTCGAGCCGCGCTGCCTCTTTCAGTTCTCGCGGCACCTGGCGCATGAACGACGAGAGGATGAAGATGGTCAACGGCAGACCCATGGCCGT
>JAOADB010000462.1 GCA_026417535.1 Caldilineales bacterium | reverse complement strand
AGATGTGTATAAGAGACAGCATCACGCCCGAAGGGGCCTATCCGACGGTGGTCACGGCGCCCGACGGCAATCCCGTCCTGGTGGTCACGGCCTATCAGTGGGGTACCTTCCTGGGTCGTCTCGATGTGCTGTTCGATCCCCAGGGTGTGGTGGCCCAGTACGGTGGCAACCCCATCTTCCTGGGCAACACCATCGCCAAGGACGCGGCCGTCGAGAATCTGCTGCGGCCCTTCCGCGGCCCGGTGAACGCGCTGCGCAATCAAGTGATCGCCGAGACGCGGGTGGATTTGCTGATCACGGAGGGCGGTCAGCTCATCTGCCGTATCGGTGAGTGCTTGCTGGGCAGCCTGGTGGCCGATGCCATGCTGTGGAAGGCGAACGCGATCATCCCCGACCCGGCTCAGCGCTATCAGATCGCCATCCAGAACGGCGGCGGGCTACGGGCACCCATCGTGGCGGGCAAGGTCAGCCGGGGCCAGATC
>JAOADB010000461.1 GCA_026417535.1 Caldilineales bacterium | reverse complement strand
GGACGAACGACGAAGGAGAAATCCCTACGGCGCCAGCGAGGGGAAAGGTGGTTCGGCCGCTTCCTGTGCCCGCCAGCCGCGGGCCAGCTCGAGCAGGTAGGGCACTCCCTCCGGCGACACCCGGTAGAGGACAAAGGCCGGCGCCTGGGCCACCTTTTCGCCGATACGGCCGTAATCCAGGCCGGCCAGGTCGCGAGGCAAGACGGCGTAATCCACCGTGTCTGGCAACGGCTGCGCCCAGAAATTGGCGTAGTCCGTCGTGTTGTCGAGAACCAAGCCGTGGGCAAAGTAGGGTCGGTACGGCGCAAAGGCCAGCTGGGTGTGGTACGCCACCGGCCAGCTCAATCCATCCGGCGCAAAGACGAGCAGATGCGACGGCGGCTGCGCGGCTAGGGCCGCCAGGATCGGCTCCAGGTCGAAGGGGCTTTGGCCCATCAGGAAAGGCGCGGCCCGCTGCAAGGCGGCGATGACCTGGGGCTGAGTCTCGCCGGTCACCTCGGGGTCGGGCGAGGCCTCGCCCAGCCCCAGGCGCTGTCTCTTATACACATC
>JAOADB010000460.1 GCA_026417535.1 Caldilineales bacterium | reverse complement strand
GACCATAGATGCGAGATCACGGCCGCTATCAGGTGTATCAAAAGACAGTGGAAGAGGCCGACATGACCACCAGCTCCACGACCCATCGTCACCGGGCGAGCACTTTCGCAGGGCTCGCTCTTTTCTTGTCCGTCGCCTTGCAGCCGTTGCCGGGCCTGGCTGCGCCCGTTGCGCCCATGGCCGTCACGCCCTCGGCGACGCTCAGCGTGCCGGCCACCTCCATGATCGGCCAGGCCTTCAGCTTCACCGTCACCTTCGACAATTTGGGCACCGGCAGCGAGGTGGGCTACGGCCCCTTCGTGGACCTGTTCCTGCCCATCGGCGGCGCGGACGGCACCAGCGCCGGCGGCCCCAATGACGGCATCAGCTTCGTCAACGCGCAGTACGTGGGGACGGGCGTTACCTCGTCCACGGCGACGTGTTCCCCCGGCGGCACGGTCACCCACCCGCTCATCGGCGGGACGGTCACCTGCCCGGCGCTGCCCGGCGGCTTCGACTCCTCCTTCACCTGGCAGTTCGTAAACCTGGTGCTGCCTTTCGGCTCCTTTACGC
>JAOADB010000459.1 GCA_026417535.1 Caldilineales bacterium | reverse complement strand
CATCTGCACCATCCCGCCCTCGATCCCCATGACCGAGCCGCCTGAGATGCCTGGTTTGAGCGCAAGGGCAAAGGGGAGGAAAAAGCCCAAGGTGGCAAAGCCCATGTGGGCGATGGAGGAATAGGCGATGAGCTTTTTCATGTCGTCTTGGACCAAGGCGACAAGGGCGATATAGATGATGGCGATCAAAGACAGGGCGATGATGATCCAGGCCAGTTCAGCGCTGGCGTCCGGCACGATCGGCAGCGAGAAACGCAAGAAACCATAGCCGCCGATCTTCAACATGATCGCCGCCAGGATCACCGATCCCCCAGTGGGTGCCTCGACATGGGCATCCGGCAACCAGGTGTGCAGCGGGACCATGGGCACCTTGACCGCAAAGGCCAGGAAAAAGGCGATAAAGATCAGGATCTGGGCGGTCATGCCCAGTTGCAGGCCATGAAAGTCCAGGATGCTTAGGCTTTGGGCCTCGCGATAGAGATAGATCAAGGCGACCAGCATGAAGACCGAACCGAGGAAGGTATAAAGGAAGAACTTGAGGGTGGCATAGAC
>JAOADB010000458.1 GCA_026417535.1 Caldilineales bacterium | reverse complement strand
TTCATATATCCCTCCTTCCGTCAGTAGATGGCGCCGGCCAGATCGGCGCCGGTGAGATCAACACCGGTGAGGTTGACTCCGGTGAGCCGAGCGCCGACCAGGCTGGTCTTCTGGAAGACGGCGCCGGTAAGGTTGGCGCCGGTGAGATCGGCGCCGGCCAAGTCAACCTCGTGCAACTGCGCACCGGCCAGGTTGGCGCCGGTGAGGTTGGCGCCGACCAGGCGGGCCAAGTACAGCCAGGATGCTGCAAAGTTGGCGCCGGCAAAATAAGCACCGGCGAAGTCGCCGAGGTAAAATTGACAACCTCGGAGGCTTGTGCCGGCGAAGTAGGCGCCGGGGGCCTTGGGGTAGTCTAGCTTGGCGCCGGCGAATTCGGCGCCGGCGAAGTTGGCGCGAGGCGCCTCGACCCCCTTCATCTCTGCACAGATGAAGCTGGCGCCGGTCAGGTCGGCGCCGGCGAGGTTGGCCTCGTCGAACTCGGCATACGAAAAATCGGCCGAGCGCGCCCAGGCGAGCTGCATGTTCGTGCCGACGAAATGCGCCCCCTTGAACACGCCCCTATAC
>JAOADB010000457.1 GCA_026417535.1 Caldilineales bacterium | reverse complement strand
CGTTGGAAAACCGCCTTCACCGCCTTCTCTGCCCCCTGCTGGGCGGCAAAGGCTGCCCACTCGTAGAACCCTTCCCTGAGGGAAAGCCGGGCCTGTTCCAGGTCCCGTCCCGCCTGGAGGAAGAAGTCCCGGCTCCGCTCCACTCCCCTAGCCTACCACCTCCAGGAGGATTCCCAGGGCCAGCCCCAGCCCGTAGCCCCAGGCTCCCGCCAGCCATACCCCCCGGCGCAGGTGGGCGGGGGTGGGGGAGGGGGCGGTGGGGTTCAGGGCGTAGACCCCCGGCTTGCGCAGGCGCACCCCCAGGCGGAGGGCCATGGCCCCCATGGGGAAGCCGGCGTTGGGGGAGGGGGTTTTCCGGGCCTCCTGGAGGAGCCTGGGCCAAAGCCCCGGGGGGCATAGGAGGAAGCCCGCAAGCCGGGCGGGGAGGAGGTTCAAGAGGTCGTCCGCCCGGGCGGCGAAAGCCCCCCTCTCCCCGTGCTCGGGGTAGCCCCACATGGCGTCGGCGGTGTTGGCGTAGCGGTAGAGGGCGGCCCCCGCGAGGCCCAAGAGGGCGTAGTAGAGGAG
>JAOADB010000456.1 GCA_026417535.1 Caldilineales bacterium | reverse complement strand
GCTTGGAGGTAGCAACCCCGCCATTCATGGCAGGCGACGCAATGACCATGATGTTGACCGACCCCTTAGATTACATCGAGCAAAGGAACGATTGGCAATCTTCTTACTCTGGGCTACAATGGCTCCACCTCAAGGCGAATGGAGGAGAACGTCATGTCAACTGTTCAGACCCTCATGGAACGTATCATCGCCAACATTGAGCGCGTTGTGGTGGGCAAACCACAAGCGGTGGAACTTGTGGTCATTGGCCTGTTTGCACGGGGGCACGTGCTCATCGAAGACGTGCCGGGCGTGGGCAAGACCATGCTCGCGCGTAGCTTGGCCCGTTCTGTCGGTTGCAGTTTCGCCCGCATTCAGGCCACGCCCGATATGCTCCCAAGTGACCTCACCGGTGTCACCGTTTTCAATCAACTCACGCACAGCTTTGAATTTCACCCTGGGCCGTTGTTTGCCCACATCGTGTTGGTGGACGAAATTAACCGCGCCACACCCAAAACGCAGGCCGCGTTACTCGAAGCGATGGCCGAATATCAAGTCACCGTGGACGGCGTGACGCATCCTCTCCC
>JAOADB010000455.1 GCA_026417535.1 Caldilineales bacterium | reverse complement strand
GGTTAGAGGTCTACCGGCCGCAGCTGCGATACCTCTTGTTGGCGGAGCGCGAGCTGGGTGAGGCGACGATCTTGGAGACGCGGAACCTGGCGGCTGCGCTGTTCCGGCTTGAGCAGAGCCAAGACCTCGAAGACGTCGTGGAGGTGGTTAGGCAACTGGTGAAGAGGTTGGGTGCGCCGGAACATGCCGACATACGACGAGCGTTTGTGATCTGGCTGTCTCGAGTGTTGTTGCCAGAGCGGTTGCCAGGCGTGGTGTTGCCGGAGGTGCAGGACCTCCAGGAGGTGCGAGACATGTTAGAAACAGGTGTGGTTGACTGGACTGCCAAGTGGAAAGAACAAGGTCTGCAGCAAGGTCTGCAGCAAGGTCTGCAGCAAGGCTTCGTGCAGGCAGCGCGGGAAGACGTGTTGGCCGTGCTGGAGGTGCGCTTCGGCGTCGTACCAGAGGCGGTGCAGGCGGCAGTGGAGCGCATCACTGAGGTGCAGCGGCTGAAGCAGCTCCATCGCCGAGCTATCCTCGTGCCCAGCATAGACGACTTCGCCCGTCAGCTGATCGCTGAAGGCAACGG
>JAOADB010000454.1 GCA_026417535.1 Caldilineales bacterium | reverse complement strand
GCTTTCGATAGAGCACGACCTGCACGGTAAAAATCACCATCGCCAGGATGGCGACGATATAGACCAGCGGTCGGTAGTCCGCCGGGATTTGCCCGCCCCACAGCCAGGGTTTCGAAGAATTTCATCCAGTCTTTCATGATTGGCGCTCCAAATTCATTCTTTGTCAGTTCGGCGCAAGCGTGGCGCAAGTCCAAGACTTGCGCTACTTCTTCCACAGCCTCGCAATCAGGTTCAAAATCACCGTCAGCACGAGCGAGATGAGCAGGCCGGTGGCGAGGGGAAAGTAGAAGCGGAAGTTTTCGCGCTCGATGCGGATGTCGCCGGGCAGGCGGCCAAGGGGAAGGTTGAAACGGGCGACGAGAACAATCAGGCCGCCGAGGAGGACGAGAACGAGACCGATGAGGAGGAGAGTGCGACCGAAGGATTCCATACGTTTGAGCGTGTGAAAGTTTGAACGTTGAAACGTTACAAAAGTCGCGGTTGAGACTCCTCGTTGTACTCGATGCCGAGATGCTCGTAAGCCAGTTTGGTGGCGACGCGTCCCTGCGGGGTGCGGTCGAGGAAGCCGAG
>JAOADB010000453.1 GCA_026417535.1 Caldilineales bacterium | reverse complement strand
GCCATCGGGTGTCATAAAGAGGTCCTCCGCGCCGCTAATTGGGAGCGGAACCTCGTTCAAGGGCGTATAAGCATCTTGGGTCATAAACAGGCGCCCGCCGGGGCCAGGGGTCCACGTTGTGTAAGGCGCATCGGCACGCACCGGCCAAACGAGCAGCGCCACCGTAACGATCAACAAACTTAGAGTTAGCCAGCGATAGCGTCTCATTGCTTCAACCCCGAATGGGACATGGTGCTCATCACCTGACTTTGCATCAGGATAAAAATGATCAAATTCGGCAAGAAGACAATCAGCGAGGCGGCGGCGGCCATACCTTGCCCCGCCACCACGTTCGCCCCTGTCGCGCTCGAAGTCAGGGTCGAAAGATAGAACGCAAACGTTTTCAGCGTCTCGTCGTTGATGTAGGTCGCGGAGGTATCCACATTGTTCCACGCGGCCTGAAACGTGAGAATGGCGATCGTCGCCAGGGCCGGGCGAATCAGCGGGAGAATGATATGCCAGTAGACCTGCCCATCGGTCGCCCCATCAATCTGTGCCGCTTCGATCATCTCGTTGGGGAGCGCATCCATAAAT
>JAOADB010000046.1 GCA_026417535.1 Caldilineales bacterium | reverse complement strand
TCCCATGCCTGTTCCCGTTGCGGCCTGCCTGTCCCCCAAGGCTGTAACGTCTGTCCGAATTGCGGCGCTACGGTTCGTCGTCCCGATGCCGTTATCCGCTGTCGCCATTGCCATCGCCGTGCGCCCTCCCATCTGACCCTGTGCCCGCATTGCGGCCGCCATCTGCAACCGTGGCGGCCGGATCGTCTGCTCATCCTGACCGCCGTGGCCGTGTTGGCGGTGATGTGGGTCTCGCTGGGCGGTCAAAGCCTGCGGCTGCCGTCGCCAACCCGGATCCGGGAGCGGATTGTGGCCGTTCTGCCGCGGCCGGTGACCGTGGAAGAGACCCTCGCCGGGGACGAGGGTTTCGTCCCTCCGGTCGAGCCGACGGTGACGCCCGAGGAGTTCGTCATTCCCACGCCCATCGTGGTCGTTCCCGTGGAACCGGACCTGCTCGAAGCGCCGGATGCCGGACCCGTCATCACGGCGACGATGGCCGTCACCGCCACCGTGGCGCCGACGCCGACGGTGACGCTCACGAGTACGCTTAGCCTGACCGCAACGACCACGCCCCCCGTGACGCCGACGAGCACGATCACCCCGACGGTTGGGTCCACACCGACGGCCACGACGACGCCGACACCCTCCCCTACGGCCATGCCCTCGCCGACGGCCAGTCCTACCCGCACGCCTACACCGACGGCCGCCGGCGATACCTACACCGTGGCGGCGGGCGAGACGTTGGTGGTCATTGCTGGTCGTGTCGGTCGGAGCGTGGCCGCGCTCATGGCCTATAACGGCATCACGAATCCGAACACGCTGCGCGCCGGCCAGGTGCTGCGCATCCCGCCGGCCGATTACACCCCGCCGCCTCCGCCGACGCCCACGCCGACGCGACCGCGGCCCACGGCTACGCCCACGCGGGTGCCGGCCACGCCGACCCCGGCCATCACCGTGGCGGCGCCGGTGCTGGTCTCGCCGGGAAGCGGCGCCGGTTTTCAGGGCAGCGACGCCCTTATCTACCTGAAGTGGCAGAATCCGGGCGGGCTGCCCGAAGGCGCGGGTAATCGGCTCTCCATTGGCGTCCTGGTCGGCCCCGATACGGTGGATTGGCGCTTCCGCGAGAACGTGGGTACCGTCACCGATTTTCAGGTACCGGCCTGGCTCTTTGGGCAGGCGCCGCAGGAGTTCGGCCGCACCTACATCTGGTATGTCGAGGTGGTGATCGGCGAGACCGTGATCTCGCCGGCCAGCGCCCGCTGGCAATTCCAATGGCAGTAAATCCACACCCATGACCCGCAAACTGACCGAATTGCTTGCCCAATTGGGCAATACCCAAACCCGCCTTAGCCATCAGGCCCTGGTCCATTTGTCCGACCTGAACGCCCAAGAGCTGGTCCAATTCCAGAAGGCCTGGGCGACCTACGACACCGAGCGCCGGGTGGCCATCCTGGATGCGTTGCTCGCGCTGGCGGAAGAGCACGTCGAATACGACTACCGCTCGATCTTCCGTTGGACCCTCAACGACGGGGACGCGCGCGTGCGCGCTCGCGCCATCGCCGGCCTGTGGGAGGACGAACATCCTCGGCTCATCCCCATTTTCCAGCGTCTGCTGGCCAGCGACCCGGCCATCGAAGTGCGTGAGGCCGCGGCGGTGGCCTTGGGGCGCTTTGTCTATTGGGGCGAGCTGGGCACGGTCGAATCCCCGCTCTTGGAAGACGCTCTTCAGGCCCTGTGGGACAGTTTCCACACCGAGACCGAAGCCCTGGAGGTGCGCTGTCGTGCCCTAGAGGGGCTGGCGGCTTCGGCCCGGCCGGGGGTCGTCCGGCTGATCGAAAACGCCCTCTACAGCGCCGACCTTGAGATGCGTGTCAGCGCCCTGTACGCCATGGGCCGAAACGNCGACCCGCGCTGGATCCCCTACCTGTTGCCCTATCTGGACGAGGACGAGCCCATGTTGCGCCTGGAGGCGGTGCGCGCCCTGGGCGAACTGGAGGCTCGCCAGGCCGTGCGCCCCCTCATTCAGCTCATCGCCCGTGAGACCGACACCGAGGTGCGCCTAGCCGCGCTGGCCGCGCTGGGCCAGATCGGCGGCCCCGAGGCCCGCCGAGCGTTGGAAGCCGCCACCGAATGGGAGGATGAGGCCATCGCCGAGGCGGCCGAAGCCGCTCTAGAAGAGCTGCTGGGCAATGAAGGCAACACCTTCGACCTGATCAACCAGGTCCTCGGCCTCGACGAGGACGAAACGGCCTACGACGAGGACGAGTTCGGCGACATGCTGGAAGAGGAGCTGCGGGCCTTGTGGGAAGAAGACGACGAGGCCGAGGCGCGACGGAGACGACATGGCTGAGGTTGCCGATCTGCAGGCCCTGGGCCACGTCTTTTTCAACGTGTTGGGGCCGATTGCCCTGCTGGTCGGGGTCGGCTATCTCCTCCAGCAGCGTCTGCAGCTCGACACCCGCTCTCTCAGCCGCGTCGTCTTCTTTGTCCTTACGCCCAGTCTCATCTTCACCTCGATCCTGAGCCTGGAAATCGACGCCGGCACCATTGGCCGTACCCTCCTTTTTGCCGCAGCCGACATGGCCCTCATGGGCCTGATCGCGGCCTTCCTGGCCCGGCGTTGGGGCTACGACAACCACCTTGCCGGCGCCTTTGTGGTCACGGCCATCCTCCTCAACGACGGCAACTACGGCCTGCCCCTCAACCTCTTCGCCTTCGGTGAAACCGGCTTCGGCTATGCCCTCGTCTTATTCATGTTCAACAACCTGGTCGGCAACACCATCAGCATCTTCATCCTGGCCCACGGCCAGAACGGCTTGCGCCAGGCCGTATGGCGCACCCTCACGGCGCCGGTCGTGTGGGCGATGCTGTTGGGTTTCGGCGCCCGGCTAGCGGGCGTGCAACCGACCGGCTCGTTCTTTACCATGTTGCAGATGACCGGCCGCTCGGCCATTCCCGTCTTTCTCCTCATCCTGGGCATGACCCTGACCCAGACCCGCGCCCGCCTGGGCAACAACCCCATCACCCGGCTCACGGTCCTGCGCATGTTGGGCGGGCCGGCGCTGGCGCTGCTCCTGGCCCACGGGGTGGGACTGACCGGCCTCCCCTTGGCCGTGGCCGTGCTCCAAGCTTCGATGCCCACGGCGGTCAACACCATCGTCCTCAGCAACGAGTTCGAGGCTTCGCCGACCTTTGTCGCCGGCGCCGTGCTCTTCACCACCCTGGCCAGTCTCATCACTCTGCCCGTTTTACTCCTTTTCCTGAGTCCTTGATTCTTCAATCATATTGCGCAAAATAGAACGAAAAAACAGAAGAAAAATCCAAAAAATACTCGAAAAGCACTAATTTATTATTTTCTTTTTATAATCACAAAGATACGAAAACACTAAGAGCGTCAAGAATAATTTTTTAAGAATAAAAAATCGCTTAAGACCAATAACTTGGAACTTGCAACTTGTAACTCATACAGCCCCAAACACCGATCTACGACCAGTTACCCGTTACTCCCATGCCATCCGACCCCACGTCCGATCCGGCCGCTACCCGTCGCCGGGTGGTTCAGCTGATCAACGAAGGCGCCCGCCTGCTCCATGCCCGTCGGCCGGGTGAGGCCGTGACGCTGCTGACCGAGGCCTATGAGCTGGCGCCGGAGGACCCCGATGTGGCCATCAACCTGGGCGGCGCGCTGATCATGACCTCGCGTTGGAGCCGGGCCGTGGCCGTGCTCGAGCAGGCCGTGGCCCTCCATCCCGACAACGTCCGCCTGTGGATCAACCTGGCGGCGGCCTATCTGGGCCGGCTGGAGATTGCCTCGCCGGCCGCGCAGGAACGTGCCATCGCCGCCTACGCGCGCGCCCTCACCCTTGACCCTCAGGCGCCCGGCGTTCATTACAACCTGGGCCTCATCTATGCCGAGCGTCGGGATTGGGAACAGGCCGCCTATTGGTTCGGCGAGGCCCTGCGCCTCTGGCCGGACGATGCCGATGCCGCCTGGTGGTTGCGACAGGCGCAGAATGCCGCTACCGCTTCTGAGTCCTGACATGTCCACCCCTGCGCTCAACCCCTCTCCACGTCGTCTCCATGCCCTCATCAGCGGTCGTGTCCACGGTGTGGGCTTTCGCGCCTTCGTCCTGCGGCGGGCGCAGATGCTGGGCCTGACCGGCCGGGTGCGCAACCTCTACTTCCCGGCGCGGCAGGTCGAGGTCATCGCCGAAGGTTCGGATGAGGCCCTGAACCAGCTCCTGGCGGCGCTGCGCCGCGGGCCTGCCGCGGCTGAGGTCACCCGGGTGGATGTGCGCTGGGAGCCGGCCACAGGCGAGTTCGTGGATTTCGATATCGGATAGCTCATGGCTGATCTCGCCGGTTCTCCCTCCACCGATACCGCCCGCTCCTACGAGGCCGTGGGGCGCCAGGCCTGGATCATCCTGTGGGCCGCGTTCGCCGTCTTCCTGGTCATCGTCATCGGCACGCCCCTCCTGATCCGCTGGTATGTGCAAAACGCCACGGTCCCCCGCTTTGCCCGTGTCGAGGTCATCCGCGGGACCGCCCTGGTGACCACCCTCGACAGCGAGGCGATCACGGCCGTGGTGGATACGTTGCCCATCACGCGGGACGGCATCCTCCTGCGCACCGACGACACGGCGCGGGCGAACATCTCGGTGTACGACAACGAGAAGGCCACCGTGAACCTGGTGACGGCGCAGCTGCGCAACAACGGCGAGCTGCGCTTCCTGCGGGCGCGCACCCCTCGTTTTCGGCGCAGCACCCTACCGGAGCTGGTCGAGTTCCAGCTCGGCATCGGTCGTGTGCGCGTTACCGGGAACAGCCGCGTGGATCGCCCGGTCCAGATCGTTGTGCGCACACCCCATGCCCACGTCTCGTTGCGCGATGGCGATGACGTGGCCATTGCCGTCACCAACGAGAACACCGAGGTCAGCGTGCGCAACGGCGCCGCCCGGGTCGAGGCCCAGGGCCAGAGCGTCTTCCTCAGCGGTGGACAGCGCACGGCGGTGCCATTGGGCCGACCGCCGTCCGTGCCCATGGCGGGGCCGGTCAACCTGGTCGTCAACGGCGATTTCACCGCTCCTCTCGAAGGCACCTGGAAGGTCGAGGCCCTGGTGGATGCCCGTGACCCCACCGCCGTCACCTACGGCACGGTCACCGTGGTCGAGACGGGGGAACGCAAGGCCGCTTACTTCGAGCGCGACGGCGAGGACGGCATCCACACCGAAACGGCCATCGTCCAAGAGATCAACGCCGACGTGCTCGATTACGACAGCCTCATCCTGCGGCTCGATGTCCGCCTCATCAGCCAGAGCCTACCCGGCGGCGGTCAGCAATCCTCCGAGTTCCCGTTGATGGCGCGGATTGACTTCATTGACGTGGACGGCAATCCCCAGTTTTGGACGTGGGGTTTCTATGCCGTGGACCCCATTGCCAATTGGCCGATCCGCGATGGGGAAAAAATCCCCGCCTTCCTCTGGTACGATTACGAATCGCCCGATTTCCTGAACAGCCCGACCTTCCCGCGGCCACAAAAGGTCACCCGCATCCGCATCTACGCCAGCGGTCACAACTACCGCAGCATGGTCACCGGCATCGGGCTGATCGCGCAGTAGGAGGGGAGGTGGGAGGAGCTTAGGGGAGCTGGGGGGAGTTTGGAGGAGCTTGGGAATTCTCCATCGTCCATCGTCTATCGTCCATTTACACCCTTACCGCGGTTGCGTGCCCAAGCGTACTCGGATGTTCTGCTCCTTGCCGTCGCGAATGACCGTGACGGTGACCATCTCGCCGCTGCGGGTTTTCGTTTCCAGGTACACGGTCAGGTCCTGGAACGTGCGGATAGGCGCGTCGTTGATGCGGACAATGACATCACCGCCCACGGGCACGCGGGTATTGCCCACCTGAACGACTCGCTGCGGCGCCCGCAGACCGGCGCGCGCCGCCGGGCCGTTGGTCACCGTCTCCAGGATGAGCAGCCCCTCACGCACGGGCATCGTCATACCGGCCTGCTCCAGGAGCGTGGCCACCGACGGGGTCAGCTCGAGCACCCGCACGCCCAGCCAGGGATGCGGGTAGGAGCCGCGGGCGATGAGGACCGGCACCACGCGCGCCACCGTGTTCGCCGACACGGCGAAACCGATGCCGGCCGAAGCGCCGCTGGGGCTGACGATTTGCGTGTTGACACCGATGACACGACCTTGCAGGTCGAGCAAGGGTCCACCCGAGTTGCCGGGGTTGATGGCCGCATCGGTCTGGATGACTTCGCCGATGAAGCGGTTGTTCTCCGGGCTTTGGATGACCCGGCCCAGGGCGCTGACGATGCCCATGGTCAGGGTCTGTTCCAGGCCGAAGGGATTGCCGATAGCCAGCACGATCTGACCGACACGCAATTCATCCGAATTGGCCAGAGGCAGCGGCGGCGGCAACGTCTCGTTCGTCTTGATGCGGATGACCGCCAGGTCGTTCACCGGGTCGGAACCGACCAGAGTGGCAGGAAAGGTGCGGCCGTCGGCCAGGGTGACATCGAGGGCTTGGGCGCCTTCGATGACGTGGTAGTTCGTGACGATGTGGCCCTGGGTGTCGTAGATGAAACCGGTGCCCGTGCCGCCCTGGGGGATCACCTGACCGAAGAAATCCACCACGGCCCGCTGATTGCGGACATGAACGACGGAAGGGCCGGCCTTTTCGTAAATGGCGACGAGCTGCTCTTGAAACGCCGTGGCGACCTCGGCCGCCGTGGACAGGGCCGGAGGCGTGGGCGCGGCGGTGGTTTCGGCCGATGCCGTCGGCAGGAGAACACTGCCGAGGGCGACGCCGCCCGAAACGAGCAACATGGCAACGGCAAGCCAAACGACAAACCATCCTATTCGCCGTTTGAACAGGGACATAGGCACCTCCACAGGCGCAAGAACGGTCGCCGGCATGCGTTTATGCCGGCGACCGGGGCGACACAGGGGCACACAAAGGCGATGAGGGCACCCCTGCACGGTCGAGCATAGCATCCCGTCATGACACTGCGATAACGGTTTCGTTGCAATTCGGCAACACTCGCCCGGTCATGTCCCGGCTCCTCTGCCGCCGAGCGGATGTGGCATAATGCCCTATTCCCGCCACCGGCCCAAGGCCGGGACGAAGCGCGATCCCCATCCCCATCGTCTATCGCCCAACGTCCATCCGAGCATGACTTCTCCTACACCCTATGACGCCGTCATCGTCGGCTCGGGGCCGAACGGCCTGGCCGCAGCCATCGCCCTGGCGCGTGCGGGCCGCTCGGTGCTGGTGCTGGAGGGCGCCGAGACCGTTGGTGGGGGGCTGCGCTCGGCAGCCTTGACTCTGCCGGGCTTTCTCCACGACTCCTGTGCGGCCTTCCATCCGTTGGGCGTGGCGTCTCCTTTCTGGCGCGGCCTGCCGTTGGCCGAACACGGTCTGCGGTGGATTCATCCGCCTGCGGCCGTGGCCCATCCGTTCGACGACGGCACCGCAGTCGTGGTGGAGCGGGATGTGGCTGCCACTGCGGCGCAGTTGGGCCGGGATGCGGGGGCCTACCAACGGCTCATGGGGCCGCTCGTCCGCGCTTGGGAGCGGCTCGTCCGTGATGTGCTCGGCCCGCTGCGCCTGCCCCGCTACCCATTGGCAACCCTTCGCTTTGGCCTGGCCGCGCTGTGGCCGGCCACGGCGCTGACCCGGACGGTGTTCCGGGAGGAGCCGGCGCGTGCCGTCCTGGCGGGCATGGCTGGCCATGCGATCATGCCGTTGACATGGCCGGCCACGGCCGCTTTCGGTCTGGTGCTTGGCCTGCTGGCCCATGCCGTGGGCTGGCCCATCGTGGCCGGCGGTTCCCAGCGGTTCGCCGATGCTCTGGCCTCTTACCTCCGTTCCCTGGGCGGCGCGATCGTGACCGGACACCCTGTCCGTTCCCCGGCCGATCTGCCGCCGGCCCGGGCCATCCTGTTCGATGTAACCCCGCGTCAGCTCCTCGCCATCGTGGGCGAACGGTTGCCTCCGGGCTATCGGCGTCGGCTGGCGCGCTACCGCTATGGGCCGGGCGTCTGCAAGGTGGACCTGGCGCTGGATGGACCCATCCCCTGGCGTGCGTCCGCGTGCGCACGGGCTGGCGCGGTGCACGTGGGCGGCACCCTGGCGGAGATCGCCGAGGCCGAGCGCGCGGTCTGGCAGGGGGCGCATCCCGAACGACCGTTTCTCATCCTGGGCCAGCAGAGCCTTTTCGACCCGACCCGCGCGCCGGACGGCAAGCACACGGTTTGGGTCTATGCCCATGTGCCTCACGGCTCCACCGTGGACATGACCGACCGCATTCTGGCGCAGATCGAGCGTTTTGCCCCGGGTTTTCAGTCCCGCATCCTCGCCGTCCACACGCGCACGGCTGCCGATATGGCCGCCTATAACCCGAACTTCGTCGGCGGCGACATCAACGGCGGCGTTCAGGACCTGCGCCAGCTCTTTACCCGGCCGGTGGCCGCCCGCAACCCCTACGCCACACCCGCCCGCGGCATCTACCTCTGCTCGGCTTCGACGCCGCCCGGCGGAGGTGTACACGGCATGTGCGGCTACTGGGCCGCGCGCACGGTGTTAGGACGAATGGGGTAGGACGCTGCAGACCGGCCGATTATGGTACACTAGGAGTCGTTCGCTCCGCCGCCTTGACCTTTCGAATGAGTTTTGGTTCCCATAATGGGAACCAAAACGGGACGAAAGACGAACGACGAATGACCAAAACCCTCCGTCTTCCGTCTCCACAGGGCAAGGCAGGAAGCGGCGCCATCATCCATCGTCTATCGTCCATCGTCCATGATCCACACCGAAAACCTGACCCGCGTCTTTCGACGACAGGACGGCAGCACGATCACCGCCGTGGACCGGCTGAGCATTGACGTCGCCGGCGGCGAGGTCTTCGGCTTTTTGGGCCCCAACGGCGCCGGCAAGACGACCACCATCCGCCTGCTGACCTGTCTGATCGCGCCGACCGCAGGCCGAGCTACGGTCAACGGCCTGGAAGTGGGCCGTGACGACACCGCCATCCGTCGTCAGGTCGGTCTGCTGACCGAGACGCCGGGGCTGTATGACCGCCTGAGCGCCCTGGCCAATCTCGTGTTCTTTGCCCGCCTCTACGGCGTGACGGATCCGGTCGGTCAGGCAGGCCGTTATCTGCGCCTGTTGGGTCTGTGGGCACGTCGGGACGACGAGGTGGCCACCTTCTCCAAGGGGATGCGCCAGCGCCTAGCCCTGGCCCGCGCCCTGTTGCACGAGCCGCCGCTGCTCTTTCTGGATGAACCCACGGCCGGTCTCGACCCGGAGGCCGCGCGATTGGTGCGCGATTTCATCGCCGACTTGCGGGGCCGTGGGCGCACCATCTTCCTCTGCACCCACAATCTCGATGAGGCCGAGCGACTGTGCGACCGCGTGGCCGTCTTGAAGGCGCGGTTGCTCGTGCTCGATACCCCTACCAACCTGCGCCGACACTTCTTCGGCCGTCAGGTCGTCTTTCACCTCCGGGCCATCCCTCCCGGTGTGGTCGAACAGGTGGCGGCGCAGCCCTTTGTGCAGAGCGCCGAAGCCATCGCCAACAAGCTGCTGGTGCGCTTGAACGATCCTGAACAGCATAACCCCGACCTGATCCGCCTTCTCGTGGCGGCCGGGGCCGATATCCAGTTCGTCGGCGAGCTACGCCATTCCCTCGAGGACGTGTATCTGCAGCTCGTGAATGAGGAGCGGGAGGGGCCGTGAGGGGACACAGGCTCCAGGAGTCCACGGCCTTGGGCCTGCAGCGGAGTTCTAATGCATTGCTTACAGAAAACTGACGTTCTGCTAACTCTCGCGGTTCATACTCAGAATCGCAATCGGTTCTGAAATTCCACCATCCCTGCACCGAGGAGGTACACTATGGCGCAGCTGATCCGCTGGGACCCCTTCCGCGAGATGATGCAGATTCGCGAGGCCTTCGATCGCCTGTTCGATGAGACCTTTGCCCTGCCGCGACTGCGCGAACCCATGAGCTGGACGCTGGCGCTCGATGTGGCCGAGAAGGACAATGCCTACATCGTCAAAGCCTCGGTACCCGGCATCAATCCCAACGACCTGGACATCAGCATCACGGACAATGTTCTGACCATCCGCGGTGAGACGAAGGTCGAGAAGGACATCGAGAAGGCCGAGTACCATCTGCGCGAGCGCCGCTACGGCAGCTTCAGCCGCTCGATCTCGCTGCCGGCGCCGGTCAACGCCGAGGCCGTCGAGGCGACCTACGAGAACGGCGTGCTGACGCTGCACATCCCCAAGGCCGCCGAAGCGCAGCCGCGCAAGATCACGGTAAAGACGGGCAAGACCATCGAAGGCGAAGCGACCAAGGCCTGATCGTTCTCTCCCATCGTTGCCCACCCGAAGCCGATCCCCGTTCGCGGGATCGGCTTCTTTTTTTGATGGGTCCTCTCTTCCCACCATCGGCCGCTCGCTCGGACGACGGATGAAAGACGAAGGACGAAGAAAAGTCGTCATGCGTCCTTCGTCTTTCATCTGCGTGGGGTGGAACCCCCTGTCGGGACCTGAGCCTTGTCATCGGCTGAGTAGTTACCTTTTTTGGACGATAGACGATGCGCGATGGGAAGCTCCCCCCAGCTCCCCCCTCCCCCTTTGACGGCGCGTTGAACCGGCGTTATGATCGGGGCATGGACTGGCGTAAACGGTATCGTTCGCTGCTCACCTGGTTCATCCCCGGCCTCCATGTCAAGCGCTGGCTTCTCATCCTGCTCGTGGGGATTACGCTCATCAGCCTGGGGTTGGCTTATCTGCTGCGCACGGTTTACCTGGCCGGCCACTATCCGCCGTGGGTGTACTATCTGACGTTGCAGTTCCTGCCGCGACCGATGCGGGCGCTGTTGTTCGGCGTCGTCGGGCTGGCCGTTACGGCCTGGGGTCTGATCGGCCTCAACCGCTCGCTGCTGTCGCCGTTCTTGCGCCCTCATGCCGATATGGCCGAGGCGCTCTATCGCCACCGCCGGCGCCGACGAGGGCCACGCATCGTCTGCATCGGCGGCGGTACAGGGATGCCCACGGTGCTGCGCGGGCTGAAGCACTACACCGATAACCTGACCGCCATCGTCACCGTGGCCGATGACGGCGGCAGTTCGGGGCGCCTGCGCGATGGCATGGGGCTGTTGCCGCCCGGCGACTTCCGCAACAACCTGGCGGCCCTTTCCGAGGCCGAAGCCATCGTCACCCGGCTGTTCCAATACCGTTTTGCCTCGGGCACCGGTCTCGATGGGCACGCCTTTGGCAATCTCTACCTGGCGGCCATGGCCGGGGTGACCGGCTCGTTTGAGCAGGGCCTGCTCGAATCGAGTCGGGTGTTGGCCGTGCGCGGCCGGGTGTTGCCCTCGACCCTTGACCTCGTCCAGCTCGTGGCCGATATCGTGGACGAAACGGGCGCGCTGCGTCGTGTGCGCGGGGAATCGCTTATCCCGGAAATGGCCGCAGGCGGCCGGATTCATCGTGTCTATCTGGAACCGGAAAACCCGCGCGCGTATCCCGAAGCGATTCGCGCCATCCTCGAAGCCGATATGATCGTCGCCGGGCCGGGGAGCCTGTACACCAGCGTCATCCCCAATTTGCTGGTGAAGGAGATCGCCCAGGCGGTCGTCGCCTCGCGGGCGGCGGTGAAGGTATACGTCTGCAACATCGCCACGCAGCGGGGGGAGACGGACGGTTACGACGTGGATGACCATTTTCAGGCCCTCATCCGCCATTCGGCGCGCGGGGCCTTTCATTACGTGCTGGCCAACGACGGTTTCGACCCGGTGCCGCCACCCCATTCCGATTGGGTGCGTCTGCCGGCCCGGCCTGTGGGCTATCGCCTGATCACGGCCGATCTGCGCGACCGCGAACGCCCCTGGCGTCATGACTCGGAGCGCATGGCCCGGATGCTGATCGAGTTGCTGGCCGAGGTGACCGGCTCTCGTGTTCCGCAGCTGACGTAGGAGGCCGGAGCGCCGGCGACGGGAGGGAATCCGGCCGGGACTCGTGTTCTATGGCCGTCATCCACGCCGGGCTGGAGATTGACCCCGCCATCCTGGCCGGGGTGCTGCTCAACGACCGCGACCAGGTGGACTACATCCAGAAACTGCTGGACGACCTGGAGGCGCGGCACCTCATCGTCAAGGAGAAGGGGCGCTATCGTCTGGCCGGTCGCACGGCCATCCCCTTCCGCGACGACCCGGCCCTGCAACGGTTGACGCGGGACATCGAACAGGTGCAGCTGCCGGACGACCTCCCACGCGGAAGCGAAACCGCGGCCCTGCTGGCCCGGCGGGCCATGATCCAGCGTTCGCAGGATTTCTCGGCCTCGGCGCGCAGCTACCTCTATGCCTGTCGGTTGCAATGGGACGCCGTGGAGAGCAACGAGGCCGGCGCGACCCTCGAGGACCTGCGCTGGTACATGGCCTCGTATGCGTCGGTGCGGGCCGGGGAGCTGTCGCAGGTCGAGCGTAACTACGCCGCCGCGCGGCCCTACTACCTGGCCTTTTTTGCCCTGGTGCGGGAAGAAGACCCCCTGTGGGCGCGGATGCGCGGGTTGTTGAACCCCATGCTGGCCTACTATTGGGCCAACGCCGGCCGTGAGCTCGGCATCAACATGGCCGATTGGAACCTCAGTTCGGCCTCGCCCGCCCAGATTGCCGTGCTGGCCGCCACCCATGACCATCCCGAACTGCGCGCCCGCTGGGAGGAGCGCACCCGCGCCCTGGCCGAGGTCAACCCCGAGGTACTCCAGCGGGTGGTCGAGCAGATCCGCCACAACTACGCCGACCAACCCCACTACCTGGCCGTGGCCGAACGCATCGCGGCGATGCTTTAAATAACTCCAGTTACCAGTCACCAAAGCCTATGCCTTCCAACTCCACTGTTTCCTTTCTGGGCGGACCGGACACTTGGCATCGGATCCGCATCGCCCTGGACGACACCCATCCGCTTTGGGGCGGCAAACGCCTCGAGGTGACCGGCGACGGCCACGCTCGCCTGCGCGTGCGCGAGCGGGACCACACGGCCGTCGAGTACACTCTGACCATCGGGCCGGAACGGGCGCAGGCCCTGGTGAGCCAATGCGTGGCTGCCGATCCGCTGGCGGCGCACTGGCGACCGGGCGAACACAGCCCCGAAGAAATCGCCACCCGGCTGGAACTGACCAACGCCGCGGGCGAGACGGCCGTCATCACCCATTGGGCCAATGACCGCACCGACCCCCACTTCGAGGCCGTTCGAGCCCTCTTGCTCGAGCTGGCCACCGAAGTCGAACGCTTGGGCAGCCGGATGCAACCCCGGCTCCTGGCAGCGGCCCCGCCCTCGCCGCCTGCGACCGACCCGGCCCAGGCCCTGCTGGCCGTGGTCAAACGCTTCCTGGCTGCCAACGGCTGGTCGTTCGACCAACACCCCGAACGGCCCATCCTCCACATCCCCTTTCAGGGTACTCACGCCCGTTGGACGGCCTATGCCCAGGTGCGTGCGTTTGACGGCATCGCCCAGCTGCTCTTTTACTCGGTGATGCCCTTCACGGTGCCAGCCGAAAAGCGCCTGGCCGTGGCCGAGTTCATCACTCGGGCCAATTACGGCCTCATCCTGGGCAATTTCGAGCTCGATTTCAACGATGGCGAAGTGCGCTACAAGACGAGCATCGAGGTCACCGGTGGCGAACTGACCGACTATCTCATCCGGCCGCTGCTCTACACGAATGTGCTCATGATGGACAAGTACCTGCCGGGCATCCTGGCCGTCGTTTTCGGCGATCTCTCCCCGGCCGAAGCCGTGCAGCAGGTGGAAGGGGGATGAACGAGACCTTCGACTTCGATACCGTCGTTGACCGCCGTCGCTCTCACAGCATCAAGTGGCGTCGCTATGGCGACGATGTGCTGCCCATGTGGGTGGCGGACATGGACTTCGTCTCGCCGGAGCCGGTGTTGCGGGCGCTGCATGAGCGGATCGCGCACGGCGTTTTCGGCTACGAGGCGGCGCATCCCGAGCTGATCGAGGCCATCGTCGCCTGGCTGGCCCGCCGCCACGGCTGGCAGGTGCCCCCGGAAGCCGTTGTCCTCTTGCCGGGCCTGGTCAGCGGCCTTAACCTGGTTTGTCGGGCTTACGGCTACATCGGCGATCACGTGCTCATGCTGACGCCGGTCTATCCGCCTTTTTTGACGGCGCCACCCAACCAGGGCCTGGTGGCCGATCAGGTGCCGTTGCGACCGGTAGCCGACGGCCCCCGCTGGCGTTACGAGATTGACTACGAGGCTTTTGCCGCCGCCATCGGCCCACGCACCCGGATTTTCCTCCATTGCCATCCCCACAACCCAGTGGGCCGCGAGTACACGCCTGCCGAACTGGAGCGGCTGGCTGCCATCTGCCTGGAACGGGATGTCCTCATCGTCTCGGACGAAATCCACGCCGACCTCATCCTGGACGGCGGGCGTCACACGCCGATGGCGGCGCTCTCGCCGGCCATTGCCGACCGTTGCGTGACGCTGATGGCGCCGAGCAAGACTTTCAACTTGCCCGGACTGGGCTGCAGCTTTGCCGTGGTGACGAACCCACGGCTGCGGGCGCGGCTGGAGCAGGCCGCCGCCGGCCTGATACCCCACGTCAATGCCCTGGGTATGACCGCGGCCTGGGCGGCCTACACCGAGGGCGACGCCTGGTTGACGGCGTTGCTGGCCTATTTGCGGGCCAACCGCGATACCCTCCTGGCCTTTGTGGACGAGCACCTGCCGGGCATCCGCGCAACCGCGCCGGAAGCGACCTATCTGGCCTGGTTCGACTGCCGCCAGGCCGGCATTCCGGGCAATCCGTTTCGCTTTTTCCTGCGTGAGGCCCGCGTGGCCACCCAGGACGGCGCCGACTTCGGCTGTAGTGGCGAGGGCTGCGTGCGTTTCAACTTCGGTTGTCCGCGCAGCCTCATGCTCGAAGCCCTGGAACGGATGGCCGCGGCTTTACGACGGACGATGGATACCACCTCCCACCCACCGAAAGGAGAATGACCATGTTGTTCCAAATCCCCAGCCTGTTGCTCAAGCAGCTCTACACGTTCGACAGCCTTAAGAACACCCCTCAGGGTGTGAAGTTCTCGCTCAAGAATCGCCTGAGCGATGCCACGGTCACGGCCCTTCATCATGTCAAATTCGACGGCCAACCGGTTCCCCTCGATGCCATCACCCTGGACCTGGGCGGCGGCGAGGTGCTCAAACCCGCCGATCTGGCGCAAAAACCCATTCCGTTCCCTCTACGTCGCACGATTGACATCCTCTGCGCCATTCCACCTCTGAGCGAGGGCAAGCACACCATCGAGGTCAAATTCGAGGCTGCGCCCTTTGGCGTGTTGACGATGAAGGTGGACGGCGCCATCAGCAAAGAGGTACCGAAACGGGTGACCATCCCTCGCGACGCCACGGACGATTACGCCGAGGGGATTATCAAAGCCCGTCAGCAATTCGTCGAGCAGTTCACCGGCGTCAAACTCCAGCACATCATCCACTACTCCTTCGACCCCCACATCGTCAAGGGCAACACGGAACACTTCACCGGTGTGGCCCAGGTTCCCATCGGTTTTGCCGGACCCATCCGGGTCAACGGCGAACATGCCCAGGGCGAGTTCCTCATCCCCCTGGCCACCACCGAGGGCACCCTGGTTGCCTCCTACAACCGGGGGATGAAGGTCCTCAACCTGGCCGGCGGGGTCAAGTGCAGCATTGCCGGAGATGTCATGCAACGGGCGCCCGTGTTCGTGTTCAAGGATGCCATTGCTGCCCGTGAGTTCGTCAAGTGGGTGCAGGCCAACATAGACAAAATCCGGGAAGAGGCCGAGGCGACCTCAAGCGTGGCCAAATTGCAGTACATTGACCCCTATCTGGCCAGCAAATTTGCCTTTCTGCGCTTCAACTTCACGACCGGGGATGCCGCCGGCCAGAACATGGTGGGCCGCGCCACCTTCGCTGCCTGCAGCTGGATCCTGGACAATTACCCCGGCATCGAGCATTTCTACCTGGAATCGAACCTGGCGACCGATAAAAAGGCTTCGCAGGTCAATGTCATGCACACGCGCGGCAAGCGGGTGACGGCCGAGGCCACCATCCCGCGCGACATTCTCATCCAACACATGCGGGTCGAGCCGGAAAGCCTGGTCTATCACTACGGCGTGGCCAACATCGGCGCCGTGCTTTCGGGCGCCAACCACAACGGCCTGCACTCGGCTAACGGCATCACGGCCATGTTCATCGCCACCGGCCAGGATGTGGCCAACGTCTCGGAGTCCTCGGCCGGCATCCTCTATGCCGAGCTGACGCCGGAAAAGGACCTGTACCTCTCCATCACCATCCCCTCGCTGATCGTCGCCACCTACGGCGGCGGCACCGGGCTGGCCACCCAGCGTGAGTGTCTCGAGCTGTTGGGGTGCTGGGGTAAGGGCAAGGTCAACAAGTTCGCCGAGATCGTGGGCGCAGTGGTGCTGGCCGGCGAGATCTCGCTGGCGGCGGCCATTTCGTCGTCGGACTGGGTGTCCAGCCACGAACGCTACGGCCGGAATCGGTGAGGAGGAGGGAGCTTGGGGGAGCTTTTATGGACGCAGGACGAAGGACGGAAGCCGAAATGGCTTCGTCCTTCGTCCTGCGTCGTTCGTCCGGTCCTCGGCCGCAATCCGGGATGGAGGAAGGAGGACCGCAGACGAAATCTCACGCCAACGCCGCGATCTGCTCGCGCAGGCGGGCGGCCTGGGCTTCCAGTTCGGCCAGGGTTTGTTGCGCTTGTTCGACCACGTGCGCAGGGGCCTTGGCGGCAAAACCGGGGTTGTTCAACCGGGCCTGATTGGCGGCGATGCGGGCTTCGGTCTCGGCGAGCTGTTTGCGCAGCCGCGCCCGCTCGGCTTCCAAGTCCACCAATCCCGCCAACGGCAGGAACACGCCGATCTCGCCGACGATCAGGGTGACGCCTTTGGCGCCGGTGGGCAACGGTCCGAACTGGAGCTGGGCCGGGTCAATGCGGGCGAGGGTGGTCAGGACGGGCGTCATGGCCACGAACGCGTCGGTATCCTGGCCGGCGGCAATGATGGCGGCGATGGGCCGCCCCGGTTCGACCCGATATTCGGTGCGGGCATTGCGGATGGCGCGCACGACCTCGCGCAGACGCTCGAATACGGCTGCGGCAGCCGGGTCGCGATGGGCCGGGTTGGGTTCGGGCCAGGCCGCCACGATCAGGGCCGGCGCTTCGCCGTCGGGATGGGGCAGATGCTGCCACAGCTCCTCGGTGACGAAGGGGACGAAGGGATGGAGCAGCCGCAGGGTCTGGTCGAGCACGTAGACGAGAGTTTGCCGGATGGCATCGGCGTTCTGGCCCGACCGCAGACGGGGTTTGCAGGCTTCTAGGTACCAGTCGGCAAAATCGCCCCATAGGAACTCGTAGCTCTGACGGCCGGCCTCGCCGAACTGATAGCCCTCGAACAGACGCGTGGCATTTTCGACCACCTCGTACAGGCGATGGAGGATCCAACGGTCGGGCACCTCGAGGGTGGCCGGATCGGGCGCAGCCGTGTACCGGAAGTCGTCGGGCAGGTTGCCGAGGACGAAGCGGGCCGCGTTCCAGATTTTGTTGGCGAAATTGCGGTTGGCGCGGATGCGGTCAAGGCTCAGGTTCAGGTCGTTGCCGGGGGTGGAACCGGTCAACAGGGTAAACCGCAGGGCATCGGCGCCGTACTCGTCCATGACCTCGATGGGGTCAATGACGTTGTTGAAGGTCTTGGACATCTTGCGGCCGTGTTCGTCGCGCACCAGGCCGTGGAGATAGACCGTGTGGAAGGGAATGTCATTCGTAAAGAGCAGGCCCATCATGATCATCCGCGCCACCCAGAAAAAGAGGATGTCGTAGCCGGTCTCCATGACATCCGTGGGATAGAAGCGGCGCAGGTCGGGCGTGTCGTCGGGCCAACCCAGGGTACTGAAAGGCCACAGCCCGGAACTGAACCAGGTGTCGAGCACATCGGGGTCTTGCTCCAGGGGCACGGCATGGCCGTAGTGCTCTAGGGCCTGGGCTTCGGCCTCGGCCTGCGAGCGCGCCACAAAGACCTCGCCGTCCGGTCCATACCAGGC
>JAOADB010000452.1 GCA_026417535.1 Caldilineales bacterium | reverse complement strand
GGGTACCCGTTTTACCTGTTACTAAACTCGATGCGGTCGTACACCTCGCGCAGGGGGAGCTCGCAAGCGATGGACGGCAGGCGCAGCGTGTCGTCCAGGTTCTCGAAGGTCTCCAACACCCAAAAATGGCCCTCGCGGCGGTAGCACTCCACCGCCACCCGGTCTTGGGCCACCAGCACGTACTCCTGCAGCGAGGGCAGTTGCCGATAGCGGGCGAATTTCTCACCCCGGTCGTAGGCCTCGGTCGAGGGCGAGAGGATCTCGAAGAGCACCGTCGGGTTGAGCAACGTGTCCATCTCGGCGTCGTCGAACTCGGGCCGGCCACAGACGACGCTCACATCGGGATAGGTGTAAAGCCCACTCGCCCGCACCCGTACCCGCATATCGCCGGGATACACCTCGCAGGGCTTGCCACGCAATCGCACCCGCAACTCGGCCAGAATGTTGACGGCGATCAGGCTGTGATTGCGGCTGGCGCCGGCCATGGCGCGCATCTGCCCGGCGCCGACCTCATGCTTGCCGGGCGGCCGGCGCTCTTGGGCCAGATACTCTTCCGCAGTGACGAGACGTTGGGCAGTGGC
>JAOADB010000451.1 GCA_026417535.1 Caldilineales bacterium | reverse complement strand
GTGTAGAGCCGGGCTACGCCGGGAATGGGCGTCAGCCGTTCGACCAGGAACTGCTCCAGCGCCCGACGATGGGGTACGGCCACCTTGAGCAGGTAATCGAAATCGCCGGTCACGTGATAGCACTCCAGCACCTCCGGCATTTGGCGGACGGCCTCGCGAAAGGCCCGCACCTGTTCGGGCTGGTGCATGACCAGACTCACCCGCACAAACCAGAGCAGGTCATAGCCCACCTTCTCCCGGTCCACCAACGCCACGTAGCCCCGGATGTAGCCCGCCTCCTCCAGCCGGCGGAGGCGGGCCATGGTGGCCGGGGGCGAGAGGTGAATCCGTCGCGCCAGGTCGGCGTTGCTGATGCGGCCGTCCTCCTGCAGGATGGCGAGGATGGCCCGGTCGAGCGCATCGAGGGGAACACTCATGGCGACCTCCTTGCCGACACGCTCATTCCCATCGTCCATCGTCTATCGTCCATCGTCCTCTCAGCTGGGCAGGGCCTACAGCGGCTCGAAGCGGGCCTGGAAGAAGCGCAGATACTTCGGCTCGTACACCATCCGCAGCCCGCGGGCCTGCGCGCGGGCATCGTACAC
>JAOADB010000450.1 GCA_026417535.1 Caldilineales bacterium | reverse complement strand
GTCGCTGAACAGCGCCGTGGGCTGGATGGGACGGGAATGGAACTACTCCTACATCCGCCATGTGCACAACATGGGCTATCCCTTCCGCGACTACAACAACGCCGTGATCACCGACGCCGGCCAGTACCTGGTGACTTGTGTGGCCGAGACCTTCCAACAGGCGACCGAGGTGCGAGGCATGGGTTGCAACTGGGGCGGCGGCATCAGCGGCGGTCCTTGGGTGCGCGACTACGCCCAAAACGTCGTCACCGGCTGGGCTACCGGAGTCAACTCCGGCATCTTCGTCGGCACCCAAAACATCTACGGCGCCCGCTTCAATAGCAACAACATCGTACCGTTGTGCACCGCGGCCGGGTGCTAGCGTCCTTGACGCTCTCAAGACGATGGACGATGGACGATAGACGATGGAAGAAAACCCTTCGTTTTTCGTCCTCCGTCCATCGTCCGGTCATCGGCCTGAACCGGACGATAGGCGGTGGACGATGGAAGAAAATTCCTCTTCTTCCCTCCTTCGTCCTTCGTCCGGTCATCGGCCTAACACCGGTATGGGACCAACCCCCAGTTACCAGCTATCCTCTCACACC
>JAOADB010000449.1 GCA_026417535.1 Caldilineales bacterium | reverse complement strand
GCCATGTGTCAGAAAGGGAAGTTGGGAAGCTGGTGAGTGGTTACTGGTAACTGGTAACTGGTTACTGGTTACTGGTTACTGGTAATTCTTTCTTCGTTGTTTGTCTCTATGGGGCAGAATTGGCGTCATTCATCCAATCCAGACTCCATCCGTCCATCATCCACCCATCGTCTATCGTCTATCGATCATGTCACTGTCGAATGGCGCCGAAGGTGACTCCGCGCAGGAGGTAGTTGCGCAGGGCGAAGGCGACGATGACGACGGGGATAAGGAAGCCCAGGCTGCCGGCGGCGATGGCGGACCATTCGATGGCGCCGCGGCCCGGCATGGTGGCGATGCTGGGTGGCGCCGTGCGGGCCTTGTCGCTCGTCAGCATGAGGGCGAAGGCGTACTCGTTCCAGGCGAAGATGAGACAGAAGACGGTCGTAGCGGCGATACCGGTCATGGCCTGGGGTAGGACGATTTTGAAAAAGGCCTGCATGCGCGTGTAGCCGTCCACCAGCGCGGCGTCCTCGTACTCGCGCGGGATTTCGTCGATGAAGCCCTTCAGCAGCCACACCGATAGGGACAGATTGAACACCGTGTAC
>JAOADB010000448.1 GCA_026417535.1 Caldilineales bacterium | reverse complement strand
CCACACCACCGTCAGCCACGACGCCCGTCGAGGCCGCCGCCGCTTCGCCCGCCAACGACGGCGGCGTCAATCCGGTCGCCATGCAAGCCCTGGCGCCGTCCACGCCGCCACAGTCGCTGGCCGAAATCGCGGGCGCCGCGCCGCCCGCGCCCAACCCGAATTCTGTGCGCCAACCCGCACAAGCACCCGTTGTTCCTGAGGAGGTCGTCAATGGCTGAGAAGTGGATTCAGAAGGCAATCAGGCGGCCAGGCGCTTTCACCGCCAAAGCCAAACGCGCCGGCCTGTCGGTGGCGGCCTATGCCAGCAAAGTGCTGAAGAAAGGCAGCCGTGCGGATGCCACCACGAAGCGCCAGGCCGTGCTGTATCGGACTTTGCGCCGCTTCCGTCGTCGGCGCGCGCAGGGCGAAAAGAAATAGACGTGCGTTATGGCAGTACGTTACGACCGCCTGACCCGCGTGCGCGCTTTGGCGACGCAGCGGTTGGATCGGCTGGATGGGCTGGTGCCCGTCCAGGAAACGGAAATGCCGTTCGCCGAGTATCTGGCACGCGCCTCGTTGCGCGCGCAGAGCGACCCGCAGTTCGCGCG
>JAOADB010000447.1 GCA_026417535.1 Caldilineales bacterium | reverse complement strand
GCCATGGGACAACGCGGTGCTGTTTGCCGAACGGCTCAAAAGCTGGCGCGGCCCCACGGCCAGCTGGACGGCCTGGCGCATCCCGCGTGACATGACCGTGGCGCAGGCCGCACGCGAACTGGACTGGAGCGAGGCCGAGCTGCGCCAGACCAACCGGATTCCACCACGCATGAAGCTCAAGGCTGGATCGACGATCCTCGTGCCACGCGAAGGCCGGCTGGATCGCGACGTCCCGGAGCAGCTGGCGGATCACGGGCAGATCCTGCTGGCCCCCGAAGCGCCGCCGGTGCGCACCGTCACGGTCAAAGTCCGCGCGGGCGACACGCTGGCCCAGGTGGCCAAGCGCCACGGCGTGCGCGCCAGCGAGCTGGCCGCCTGGAACGGGTTGCGGCCTCACAGTGCGCTCAAACCAGGGCAGATGCTCGTGGTGCAACTGCGCACCCCGGCGGTCAAAGCCACCGCCGCCGGGCATAGCCGCACGGCGGCGACGACTCGAGCCGCCCCGCGCCACAAAGCCGCCACCCAACGCACCGGCAAGCTGCGGTTGGCGCAGCGCTAAAGCTGCACGGCCGGATGGCGCTGGTGCCG
>JAOADB010000446.1 GCA_026417535.1 Caldilineales bacterium | reverse complement strand
TTCCCGCCCCGTGGCGCTGGAACGCTGGCTGCATGCCTGGGGCGAACAGGGCGGCGCTGCCCCGCTGCGCTTGCGCCTGCAAGACGGTGTGCTCGAGCTGACCTGGGAGCACCCCCCATCCGCCGAAGCTCTGCACGCCGCAGCCCGAGCCGCGGGTTTGCCCAGCCCGCAAGGAGCCGACCGCGTGTGGCGACTGGATCTGCGCGGCACGCCAAGCGGAGGGTGATGGCGATCATGGAAAAAGTCGCAGCCCACCGCACCCGCTGGCTCGAATGGGCCCAACGTCAGGTCTGGACGTTGCTGGGTGGTGCCCTGCTGCTGGGATGGACGGTGTTCGTGGTCGTACCCTCCTGGCGCGCGTGGCAAACCAGCCCGCAGCGGCTGGCCCAGGCGCAGGCCGAGCTGCAACGCATTGCCCAGCTGGCCGCAGCGCTGGCCGAGCAACGCTCGGTGACCCAGCCGCCTGAGCCCGCCTCCACCTTGCGCGCGTTGACACAGGAATGGCTGGGCCCGACAGCCACCGTCGAGCCCGACCCCACGCAAGGGTGGCGCGTACAGCTGCTGTCTCTTATACACATCTGACGCTGCCGACG
>JAOADB010000445.1:261-595 GCA_026417535.1 Caldilineales bacterium | reverse complement strand
GCTGGGGTTCGCGGACGGTTTCGATGGTGAGTTCGTCCGCATCGGGGTTGCGGTCGACCTTGACCCTGTCGCCGGTGCCGAAGTCGCCAGCGAGGAGCATCTCGCTGAGGCGGTCTTCGATGTTGTCCTGGATGACGCGGCGGAGCGGGCGAGCGCCGAACACTTCGTCGTAGCCCTTCTCGCCGAGCCAGTCCTTGCCGGCGTCGGTGACTTCCATGCGGACGCCCTTCTGGTTGAGCGTCTTTTCCACCTTCTTGAGTTCGTTGTCGACGATCTTCCGGATGTCTTCCTTGGTGAGCGAGCGGAAGACGACGGTGCTGTCGATGCGGTTCAG
>JAOADB010000445.1:0-251 GCA_026417535.1 Caldilineales bacterium | reverse complement strand
GACAGTTCTTCAGCTCGGCGAGCACCTTGTCTTTCATGCGCTGGTAGCGCTCTTCGTGGGTCTTGACCTCGTCGGTCGTGGTGGCGAAGCCGAGCGCGCTGTCCTTCTTGATGAGGTCGGACCCGACGTTCGAGGTCATGATGATGATGGTGTTGCGGAAGTCGACCTTCCGCCCCTTGGCATCGGCGAGGCGGCCCTCGTCGAAGATCTGGAGCAGGAGGTTGAAGACTTCGGGGTGCGCCTTCTCGATT
>JAOADB010000444.1 GCA_026417535.1 Caldilineales bacterium | reverse complement strand
TAACCAGTAACTGGTTACTGGTTACTGGTTACTGGTTACTGGTTACTGGCCGTTGGCGGACGAAAGACGAAAGACCGAGGACGAACGCAGAGTTCCTTCGAGTTCATTCGGTTCTCCTGGGTTTTCCCAGTTCTTCCGAGTTCTTCCGGTTCCCCTGAGTTTTTCCGAGTTTCTCACACCTTTTATCCTTTGTCCTCTATCTTCTCTTGGTCGATCCGCGGCGAAAATACTGCGTCTTTCGTCCTTTTCAGCGATCTTGACAAAAACCGAATTACTAGTAACTAGTAACTAGTTACTAGTTACTAGTTACTAGTTACTTTTTTGCACTTAAGGAGTTTCTCATGGGCATTTGCATTTACTATCAGGGCGTCCTGCGCAACATGGACCGCCTGTTCGACCTGACGATGGCCGTGCGCGAGAAGTGCCGGGAGTGGGGCTGGCCGCACTATTTCGTCAACGAGCGCATCGTGGGGACCATGGACATCCTGGTGGACCATGGCGACAAGGAAAAGGGCACCTGGAAGTGGGAGTGGGAGAGCCGCCCCGTGGATGACCGCTGGCGCGGGATCGTGGTCAATCCGCCCGATTGCGAAACCCTCTATC
>JAOADB010000443.1 GCA_026417535.1 Caldilineales bacterium | reverse complement strand
GCCCCGGTCAGGGCAAAGGCCAGGTAGTCCTTGGGCAACAGCACCTTGTAAAGCCGCCGGAACAGCTCGGGCGAGTGGTTTCTGAGCCAGAGCAGCTTGGGAAGCTGGAAGCCCGTCACCGCCGGGTTGCCGGTGCGCCGGATGAGCTCCCTCTGCGGGAGGGCGGCCTCGATTTGCGCCACCTCCTCTGCGGTGCGCTGGTCGTTCCACAAGGGCGCTGGCGCCAGGGGCTGCCCGGCCCTATCCAGAAACACCGCCCCGTGCATCTGCCCCGAGAGGCCCAGGCCCACCACCTCGGCCTCGCCCAGCTTCTCGCGCAGGGCCTTCAGCGCCTCCCGCGCGGCCCGAAGCCAGTCCTGCGGCTGCTGCTCGGTCCAGCCGGGGCGGGGGGTGTGCAGGGGGTAGGTGGCTTTGGCCTCGGCCACCTTGCGGCCCTGCTCGTCCAGGGCCACCGCCTTGAGCCCGCTGGTGCCCAGGTCGAGGCCCAGGGCCAGCCTCATCCCCGCACCCCCAGGAGGTGCTCCACGGCGAGCTGGTCGAGGGCCTCCAGGGCGTAGCCGCGCGAACGGCGGGCCTCGGGCAGGGTGAACTCTTTGAGCCTTTG
>JAOADB010000045.1 GCA_026417535.1 Caldilineales bacterium | reverse complement strand
GCCATCGGCCGCTGCCTGCGCCGGAACCCCGTCGGAACCTGAGCCATCCTCGTCGTCGGCCTGAGTCGTGACACCGTGACCAAGGCCTCCCGAGCGCGGCCTCTCCCGAACAGGGGGCCGAGTTGCCGGCCAACGAAGGCCGGAGTACAATGACCGACCATGGAACGGCGTTCATGTCGCTTTCTTTTCGTCCAGGGGAGGTCGGGATCCCGAACATCACCAGACCCTTGACTTCATCGTCCCTTCTCGCCGAGGTTTTGACTTGCCTATGTCCCCCCTTCGTGTCGCCGTTATCGGTTGCGGCAGCATGGCGCGGCATCACATCCGCCAGATGTTGCTGCGACCCGACACCACCATCCCCGTCGTCTGCGAGCCGTCGCCGGCGGCCTATGCCGAGGCCGCGCGGCTCTTTGAGGAGCGTGGGCTGACCCCGCCGCCCAACGAACCCGATCTGAGCCGACTCCTGGCCACCTATCCTCTCGACGCCGCCTTCATCATCACCCCGCACGCCTACCATCACGACCAGGCCGTGGCCTGCCTGGAGGCTGGCCTTGATGTCCTCCTGGAGAAACCCATGGTCCTCAACACGGCCGAGGCCGAAAGCCTCATGGCCGTGCAACGCCACACGGGACGGCTCCTGGTCGTGGCCTTTCCCGGCAGCCTGTCCCCGGCCATCCGCACAGCCGCGCGGCTCCTGCGCGAGGGCGAATTAGGCGAGCTTCTCAGCATCAGCGCCACGGTCTGGCAGAACTGGGGCCCGAACACGGCCAACACCTGGCGCCAGGTGCCGGAACTGGCCGGCGGCGGCTTTCTCTTCGATACGGGCGCCCATCTGCTCAACACGGTTGTCGATCTGGCCGGCGAAGGCTTTGCCGAGGTGATGGCCCGGTTGGACAACCGGGGTCGGCCGGTGGAAACGATGGGCATGGTCATGGGCCGCCTGGTCTCCGGCGCTTGGGTGACCATGCACGCCTGCGGCGAGACCATTCCCTCCTGCGCCTCGGACGTGCGCGTCTTCGGTACCCGGGCCATCCTCCGCACGGGCATCTGGGGCGAGCGGCTGGAGTTGCAGCGTTACGGCCGTCATCGGCTGCGCAAAGTCCCCCTGCCGGACTCGGCGGGTGTGTGGGAACAGTTCCTGGCCGTGCGCCGCGGCGACATGCCCAATCCCTGCCCGCCGGAGGTCGGTCTGCGCATGATCCGACTCTACGACGCCATCCGCGCTTCGGCCGCGGCCGGCGGACAACCGATTGCGCTCTCCTAATCGGTGAACGCGTCGCATTTCGGTGTTCGTCCTTACGGCTGGCATCCGGAGCGACAGCTTCCCTCTTCGTCTTCCGTCGTTCGTCTTTTTCTTTCACCCCTTCGCATGATGTCAACCTCCATTCGCGTTCTCATTTGGAACGAAGGTCGTCACGAAAGGCAAAACCCGCATGTCCAGGCCCTGTATCCGCACGGGATCCACGAGGCCATCGGCGGGTACCTGCGGGATGAGGGTTTTGCCGTGCGCACGGCCACCCTCGACGAGCCGGAGCACGGCCTGAGCGAGGCCGCGCTGGCGGCGACGGACGTGCTCATCTGGTGGGGGCATATCGCCCACAACGAGGTGAGCGATGAGGTCGTGGCACGCGTCCACCGTCGGGTGCTCGACGGCATGGGCTTCATCGCCCTCCATTCGGCCCATCACGCCAAAATCTTCCGCCGGCTCATGGGCACCACCTGCGACCTCAAATGGCGAGAGATGGGCGAGCGCGAGCGGGTGTGGGTGGTGGCGCCCCATCATCCCATCGCCGCCGGGCTGGGCGAGTCGTTCGTCATCGAGCACGAGGAGATGTACGGTGAGTTTTTCGATGTGCCAGCGCCGGAAACCCTCGTCTTCATCTCCTGGTTTCAGGGCGGCGAGGTTTTCCGCAGCGGGTGCTGCTACACCCGCGGGCGTGGCAAAATCTTCTACTTCCGGCCCGGCCACGAGACCTATCCCACCTACCATCATTCCCAAGTCCTGCGCGTCATCGCCAATGCCGTGCGCTGGGCCGCGGCCACACCCGGCCCCATCCCGACCTTCGGCCATCATCCCAACCCTCCGGAGACCCTCCCATGACTTCTGGCATTGCTCTGCAGCTCTACTCGTTGCGGGAGGAACTGGCCCGCGATTTTGCCGGCACCCTGCGGCGGGTGGCGGCCATGGGCTATACCGCCGTGGAAACGGCCGGTTTTGCCGGTACTACCCCCAAGAAAGCGGCCAAACTGTTCCGCGACCTGGGTCTGGCCGTGGTGGCGGCCCATGTGCCCCTGCCGCTAGGGGCCAAACAGAAGGAAGCTCTGAGCACCCTGGAGGCCCTGGCCTGCACTCGCGCCGTCTGCGCCTGGCAACCGCCGGAGCAATTCACCACGCGCGACGGTATTCACCGCACGGCCGAACAGCTCAACCAAGCCGCCGCCATCCTGGCGCCTCGCGGCGTCACCCTGTACTATCACAATCACTGGTTCGAGCTGGTCCCGGTAGAGGGACGCCCGGCTCTGTGGCACCTGGTCGAGGCGCTCGACCCGGCTGTGCACCTCGAAATTGACGTGTATTGGGCCCAAACCGGCGGCGTGAACCCGGCGGAGCTGGTGGCCGCCCTGGGACCGCGGGCCGACTTGCTCCATCTCAAGGACGGCCCCTGTGTGGTTGAGGCGCCTATGACACCCCTGGGCACGGGCCGGGTGGATATCCCGGCCGTTCTGGCGGCGGCGCGGGCTTCGGGAGCCGGCCAGTGGCTCATCGTCGAGCTCGATCGCTGCGAGACGGACATGTTCGCCGCGTTGGAGCAGAGTTTGCGGTTTTTGGTAACTGGTAACTGGTAATGGGTTTTGTCGTTTGTTCCGAGTTTTGAGCGATTACGAGACGAAAGACGAAGGACGGATGACGAAGTCCTTCGTCTTTCCTCCCTCGTCTTCCATCCACCATCCATCGTCCGCTTATGCCATCCATCAACGTCGGTGTTATCGGCTGTGGCAATATCAGCAGCACGTATCTGTCGGTGATGCCCACATTTCCCGTGCTGCGGGTCGTGGCCTGCGCCGATCTGGACCTGAGTCGGGCGCAGGCGCAGGCAGCCAAGTTCGGCGTGCCGCGAGCCTGTACCGTGGATGAACTCCTGGCCGACCCCGATATCGGCCTGGTCGTCAACCTGACCGTGCCGACCGCGCACTACGAGGTGGCCCTGGCCGCGCTGGAGGCGGGCAAGTCGGTGTACAACGAGAAGCCGCTCACCCTGCGTCGCGAAGAGGCCGCCCACTTGCTGGAGACGGCCCGCGCCCGCGGGCTGCGGGTGGGATGCGCGCCGGATACCTTTCTCGGCGCGGGTTTGCAGACTTGTCGGCGCCTGCTCGATGCGGGGGCCATCGGCAGACCGTTGGCGGCGGCCGGGTTCATGCTCTCGCGTGGGCCGGAGGGCTGGCATCCCGACCCCGAATTTTTCTACAAGGTCGGCGGCGGGCCCCTCTTTGACATGGCGCCCTACTACCTGACCGCGCTCATCCACCTCCTCGGACCCGTTCACCGCGTGAGCGGTTCCGCCCGCATCTCGTTCCCGACCCGGACCATCGGCAGCGGCCTCAAAAAGGGGCAGACCATCGTCGTGGAGACCCCGACCCATGTCGTGGCGACATTGGAGTTCGTCAACGGCGCCATCGCCACCCTGGTCACGAGTTTCGATGTCTGGGCGCACCATCTGCCCAACCTGGAAGTGTACGGCAGCGATGGCACCCTTCACGGCCCCGACCCGAACACCTTCGACGGTCCGGTTTCTGTCTGGCGGCCCGATACTAGGACTTGGGAGGAGCAACCGCTGGTGCCCGGTCCGGTGCACAACAGCCGTGGCCTGGGCGTGGCCGACATGGCCGAGGCCATTCTGAGCGGGCGGCCCCACCGCGCCAACGGCGAGATGGCCTATCACGTCCTCGATATCATGCACGCCATCCTCGAAGCGGCGGAGTCGGGCCGCGCCATCCCGCTGTCGAGCACCTGCGCTCGCCCCGAACCGAGTTGAGAGGAGCTTTGGAGCTTGCGTGAAGGAGCTTTGAGGAGCTTCGGGGAGTTCGGAGGAGCTTGAAGGAGCTTTGAAAGTTTACCTCCTGCAGCTTCCCCAAGCTCCCTAAGCTCCTCTAATCCGTCCATCCGGATGGCATCCGGAGCTACGGCCGCCCAAGCTCCCCCAAGCTCCTCAAGCTCCCCAAGCTCCCCCAGTTCGTCTTCCGGATGGCATCCGGAGCTACGGCCGCCCAAGCTCCCTTCCCTTCCCCTCCCCCTTCCATGCCTATCCACGATCCCGCCTCTCGCCTGCTGATCATCGGTCTCGACGGGGGCACGTGGGACGTTTTCGGCCCGCTGTGTGACCTGGGCGAGATGCCCAATCTGGCGCGGCTGCGGGAGCAAGGGGCCTGGGGTGTTTTGCAGTCCACCCAGCCGCCGTTCACGGCGCCGGCCTGGTCGTCCTTTCTGACCGGTGTCAATCCGGGCGGGCACGGTATCCTGGGCTTTTGGCGCAAACCGGCCGATCCCGCGGCCTCCTTGCGCAACGAAGGCAGACCCGTCAACGGGGCCGACCTGACCCTGCCCACCCTGTGGGATTACTGCCAGGCTGCCGGCCTCAAGGTCGGCGCCGTCAACATTCCCTTGACCTATCCGTTGCGACCGCTGAACGGTTTTGCCATCGCCGGCATGTTGGTCCCGCCCGGCGCCGCCGACTGGGCCTATCCGCCCGAGCTGATGGTCGAGCTGACGGACTACCTCATCGAGCTGGAAGGTCCTCAGCTCGAGGCCGAACCCTCGCAGCTGCTGACGACCATCGCCCATATGACCGAGCGCCGCGGGTTTCACACCCTGCGGTTGATGCAAAGCCGGCCGTGGGATGTGCTCATGGTTGTCTTTACCGACACGGACCGGCTTTTTCATCACTTCTGGCACTACCTGCGGCCGGGCGCCGATGCCCATGGCCTGGCTTTGGCCGTTTCGGCGCAATTGAGCGACTATTTTCACCTGCTCGATAGCATCATCGGCAGCCTGGTGCGCAGCGTCGGCCGACAGGCCCATGTCGTGGTCATGTCCGACCACGGCTTCGGACCGGCGGCCCGACATTGGGTGCATCTGAACAACTGGCTGCTCGAAAGCGGTCTCCTCCATCTGCGCGGCGGGGGCGGTGCCTGGCTGCAGCGGCTGCGGCAAAAGGCGCCCTGGCTGCGCGACGTGGCCCGGCGTATTCTGCCGACCGAAGTGCGAGAGGCCGTGCGCCGGCAGGGCCACCTGGCCGATGCCGTGGATTGGGAACATACACTGGCCTGGGCCGAACCCCTCTACAACAACGTGGCCGGCATCTACCTGCACCGCGCCGATCGGTTTCCCAACGGTGCCGTCAGCCCGGCCGCAGTCGAGGGGCTGCGCCGACGGCTGATGGCCGAAGCCCAGGAGCTGACCGTTCCCGGCACGGGCGTGCGGTTGGTACAGGACATCCGCCCGCGCGAGGCGGTCTATCTCGGGCCTCACGTCGCTGCTTTCCCCGATCTCATCCTCACCCTCGACCCCGACTACGCCGCCGTCCCTACCCTGGGCCCAAGCCTCATCACGCCTATTCCGCGGCTGATCCGCACAGGCGACCATCGGCCGGAAGGGCTTTTCCTGGCCTGGGGGCCGCAGGTGCGACCGGGCCTGCTGACCGAATCGCCCCACATCCTCGACCTGGCGCCGACCTTGCTCCATTTCCTCGACCTGCCCATCCCGGAGGCGATGGAGGGCCGGGTGATCACGGCGGCGCTTCAGGAGGGCTATCTCGTCGTTCATCCCCCCCGGCGTGGACCGAATCTGCCGCCACCCCCGCCACCGACAACGCTGCGACCCGCCGAAGCCGACCTGTTGGCCGAACGGCTGCGCGGATTGGGCTATCTCTAGAACGATGGCAACGACTCAGCCCATGGTCTTTCGTTTCGGGTGGGTCTTCCCTTCCCGTTCTCGACCGCTCGCCAGGACGACGGACGAAAGACGCAGCGCACGATGCCATTGTGCGCTGCGTCTTTTGCCTGCGAGGGAATCGGCACCTGAGCCATCTTCGTCATCGGCCTGAGTAGTTACGAGCCATGCTCCTCGTCATCGGTCTCGACGGCGCCGACTGGACCATCCTGGAACCCTGGCGGCAGGCCGGCCACCTGCCTCATCTCGATGCGCTGTACCGTCGCGGGCAATGGGGGTGGCTCCGTTCGACCATCCGGCCGGAATCCTCCATCGCCTGGGCCACCTTTGCCACCGGGGTCAATGCCGGTCGGCATGGCATCTTCAGCTTCAGCGGCCAGACCCCGTCGAGTTATCGCACCACTCTGCAAACCGCGGGGGCCATTCGTGCGCCTACGTTCTGGCAAATGGCCGCAGCGGCAGGCCGACGGCTGGCCTTGCTCAACGTGCCTATGACCTATCCCCCGGCGCCGCTGCCGGGCGGCGTCATCGTGGCGGGCATGCTGGCGCCCGACACGCGCAGCGCCTTTGTCTGGCCGCCCGACCTGAAACCACGGCTGTTGGCTGCTGCGCCGGGCTACGTTATCCAGGTGGATCGGGCTGGGTTGAGCCTGCGGCGCTTTTTCCGGGCTACGACGCAGGCGATCCGGGCGCGGACACAGGCCGCGCGGTGGCTGTTGGCGCAGGCCGCATGGGATGCAGCCATCATCGTTTTCACCGAGACGGATCGCCTGCAGCACTATAGCCTGCACCTCCTGGCGCCGGGCCATCCCCGCCACGACCCCAGGACGGTCGCAGCGCTGCTGCCCGACCTATTGGCCGCCTATCAGGCCCTGGATGACGCCGTCGCCGCGCTCGTAGAGGCCGCCGGCCCCGATGCCACCGTCATCCTCCTCAGCGACCACGGTTTTGCCCCCTGCGCCCGCACTTTTCTGCCCAATGCCTGGCTGCGCCAACAAGGGCTGCTGACCTATCGGGAAACGGCGGCTCCTCGGCCCGACCTGTGGCAGCGGCTACGGCGTTATCCCCTTCTGCGCGAGCTGAAGCGTCGCCTGCCCTGGCTGGCCGATTGGAAACGTCCTCCGGCCGCCGATGCCGCCCTGGCCGGCGTCGTTTGGTCGCAAACGGCCGCGTTCTACAGCCCGGCCGGCGGCATCCGCTTCAACATCCGCGGCCGCGAACCGGAGGGTATCCTCGATCCGGCCGAGGCTGTTGACCTGGCCGAGTCATTGCGCACGGCTCTGCTCGCCCTGACCGATCCGCTCACCGGCGCTCGGCCCATCCAGGCCGTGTACCGCCGGGAAGAGCTGTACGAGGGGCCGTGGCTGGACCACGCGCCCGACCTCATCCTGGAACCCGTGCGGGATGACCCCGACCCCAACCGGAACACAACCCTCGGCTACGGCTTCGGGCCGCCGGTCTTCACCGATAGCGGTGAGCTGACTGGCAACCATACCCTGAACGGCATCATCCTCGCCGTCGGGCCTGACATCCCGGTCGGTACCCTCCACGGCGCCAACCTGATGGACTTGGCGCCCACCCTCCTCCATGCCCTCGACCTGCCGGTGCCCGCCAGCCTGGAGGGCCGGGTGCTACCCCTGTGGATGCCCTGGCGTCCCGTCCGCTGGCAAAAGGACGTTGAAGCGGTGCCCGCCGTCGCTACGGCCGAGATCGTCTTCAACCCGACCGAACAGGCCGTGCTGGAAGAGCGCCTGCGGGCGCTGGGGTATTTATGAGCTCTTTGGAGCGCAAGTACCACAACTCCGTAAGAAAAAAGCAAGGGCCGCCGATGCCATCGGCGGCCCTTGGGTGTAAGAGGCAAGGCGATGGGGCTTATTCGGGAATGCCGTTCGTGGCGCCGGAGGCACCGCCGGGCACGCGCACGATGCCGTTGAGCACCACGGCCAAGGGCTGGCCGTTGTTGCTGGTGACCACGGCATGGCCTTCAAAGGCATTGCCCAGGGGGTTGAAGGTGGCGCCGCCGGTGCGGGTGTTCAGACCGATGCCGGCATTGGGAGCGATGGTCTGATTGAGGGTCAGGAGCGCGGTGCCGCTGCGGTTGTAGAAGGTCACCGTGACGTCGGCCGTGCTGCTGCCCAGGTTCTGGATGATGATGGCGCTCCACTTCTGCCAGTTGGTGCCCGAGACCACCCGCTTCACGTTGGGGGTGAAGATCTTGGTCGCGCCCTGGTTGGCGTTCGGGGCCGAGTAAATGGCACCCTCGAAGGAGCCGGCGCGATCCCACTGGGTGATGACCGTAGCCACGATGGGCTGATCGGAGGTGATGGTGGCCGTGCCGTCCCAGGCGTTATCCACATTGAGCGGGTCAAAGGTGGAGGCGGGGACATCGCCACCCGTGCGGGTGTTGACACCCTTGGCCGAATTGGGGGCGATGGTCGTGTTGACGGTTAGGCTGGGCGAGGCCGGGTTCCGCGGCGTGAAGCGGATGGTGACGTTGGCGGTCGTGTTGCTCAGGTTCTGGATGTTCAACGCCGACCAGATGCCACCGGTCCAGCTGCCGCCGGGCCGCACGCGATAGGCCGTGGGGGCCACCAGAGTCGTGGCGCCCGAAAGCCCGGCGCAGTCGGCCGCGTTGTAGTCACCCGTGCGGGCGCTGATGGGCACGCCGCCCCAGTTGACCACGGCCACACCGGCAATGGTGCCGCCGCTGGTTACCCGCACCATGGCGGAACCGGCCCAGCCGAGGGGCAGGTTGGGCATGGTGGGGCCGGGCACGGCCAGGTCGTAGGTGTGCTGAGCGCCGACCGGAATGGCATCCGTGCGGGTGCCCTGGCTGACGCCGTCGCGGCCCATGTAGGTGATCTCAACCGTGGCCACCGAGGTGCCGGTGTTCTGGACGGCAAAGGAGGAAATGATGGGGTTGGCGCCGCCGACCTTCCACAGGGAGGGGAAGCAGATCTGGGTCGAGCCGGCCGAGACGCCGCTGTAGAAGCCCATCTGATAGCCGTCGCCAGGGCCGCCGGTGTAGTCGGTCTGGACGACGGCCGCCAACGGCTGATTCGAGGAAGCCACACCGGCGCCGTTGAAGCCCTGCGGGAGCTGGCTGCTGGCCGGGTCAATGGCCACCGAGCCGTTGCCGGGGATGGTGGGCGAGGGGCCGGCGATGGCCGTGCCGTTCTGGTCGTAGTAGAAGATGCTGACCTGAGCGGGATTGGCGGTCTTGTTGACCAGCTCGGTGGTGGTCGAGCCTACGCCGGGGTCGGGAAAGCTCTGCGCCGCCACCGGCAGGGCCGCCAGGGCCAGCAGGAGGGCAACGCTGAGGACGAGAAGAAGGCGTCGTTTCATAAACGGGACTCCTTTAGGTGAGATGGTTGACAAAGGCAAACGCGACCGGCCCAAGGCGCCGGCTTTCAGGGCCAGCTTAGCACAGCCGCAGCCCACCGACAATACCGCGTCAGGGTTATTTTGCCGGCGGCAGCCCGTTTTCGAGCCGCCATGGGGCCTACTCCGTTCGGGTTAAGGCACCCATTCCAGCGCATGCCGGGGCGGATCGAGGCGCAAGCGGGCCGTTGTCCTCGGCATCGTCGGGTCGGCGGCAGCGACCAGGGTGGGCAAACCGCCGTAGCGGGCGACCGCGGCCGTAAAGCAGAGATAATCCCCACTCCGGCAGACGATGCCGCCGGCCCGCAGGAACAACGGCGCCCAGTCGGGACCTGTCTGCGGGACGATGGCGATGTGGCCCGCCGGAAGGTGTCCGAGCGACTCACGGCACGCGACCGCTGCGGCAGCCGCCGTCAGCGCCGACCCGGCCACACCGAGGGGCGCCGTCGCCGCGGTCACGACCTCCTCAGGGCGGCGATGCGCGGCCCGACGTTCCACGATGAGGGGCTGGACGTGTCCGCGGCTGTGCCATTCCCCGGTCATCATCTGTTTGATTTCCTCGAGCTCCAACCAGAAGATGTCGTCGGCGTGGTCGAGACGCCCATCCCGCAGGCCCTCGGCCGCCGCGGCCAGGGCCCAAGTGCGGGCCGCCGCCAGCACGTGGGCCAGGGTGTCACGGGCCTCATTGTGGGCCACCAGCGTCCTTTGCGCCGTTTCGATGGCCTTGCGCAGCCCCGAACGTTGCAACAATCCAGCCCGCCCCAGGACGGTCGCTTCCGCTTCCCGGCGGCGTTGTTCCGCCGCGGCCGGCTGCCAGCCGCCCATGACGGCTCCGTCCACGGCGGGCAGGGCGACTTCCCTCAGCCGTGGGGTGGCCAGCTCAGCTTCAGCGGCGCCGCGATGGCCCCAGCGCGCCCGCCATGCCTCGTCGGGGGCACCGGCTGCGAGATCGGCCACCAACTCGGCGTCGGGCGTGCGCAGGCCGGCGACCAGGTCGAGGGCAAGGCCGGGGTCGGTCGAAGGGGGCAGACGGTCGAGCAGGGCAGCGTAGCTGCCCACGGCTGCCGCCGCCCAACGGCGCTCCTCCAGCCAGGCCGCGGTCATGTAGGGTTCAATTTCCTCCATCACCTGGAGGATCTGCGCCTGGGTCCACGGCAAGCCGTAGATCCGTTGCGCCCATTGCCGCAGGCGTTCCTGTTGGGCAGGGCCGGCGGTGGTCAGGTCGGCGAGGGCTTTGGGGGTTTTGGCGCGAGGACCGTTGTGCTCATCGGCGGTAGCGGGCAGTCCCAACAGGTGCCGGATACGGCCGAGGGGCTGTCCCCAGGTTGCGGCCACGTGGGCGGCAAAGGCGTCGTCAATGGGCGTCGTCTCAACGCCCAGCTGTTTGAGCGCCGCGGTCAGGGTGACGCACACGACGCTATGGGTGAAAGGGGTTGGCGATGGATTCACAAACGTCTCCGTCAAGGGAATCGGCCGAAGGCCATCGTCCAAGCATACCCGCCCCGCCGCCGAAAACCCAAACCGGATGGCCGCCGTTTCCGTCCTTGCGCCGGGTTGGCGTCGTTGGAACGTTCAGACTCATGACGCGGCGCGCAATTGCCATTCCACAACCGGCCTGCTACACTGCGACTGAAGGGCGCGGCGCTGCGCCCTATCCCGGCAACGTTGCCGAATGCACCAAGGAGATGCGAGTGTTGGTTATACCCACAGCCCTGTTGCGTCGTTTTTACGTCGAAAACACATTGCGCAACACCGACCAGGGAGTGGAGTTCAGGCTGAAGAATCGAGTGGCGCCGACGACGCTGGTAGCAGTCGGTCCCCTCGAGATTGACGGCACCGTCGTGCCCTCCGAGCGGGTCATGCTCCAGGCCAGCAAGACGCGGTCAGCCGTAGCCGTCGGTTCTCGCCAGCCCCTTCAGCTCCCGATGGGACGGTCGTTGACGGTGAAGGTGGCGATCCCGCCCCTAGCGCGCGGATCCCACCATCTACGCCTGCATGTGGTCACCCGCGAAGTCGGTCCGGTTGTCATCGAGTTCAGCGATACCGTGTGAACGCATCGGCCTGACCGGCCTTCGGAGCGACTCAGCGGCGTTTTCAGGTTTTCCTTCACAGGAGCGAACGCTATGATCATCGGCGTGCCCAAAGAAATCAAAGATAACGAGTATCGCGTCGGGATGACGCTGGGTGGGGTCAAAATGCTGGTGGATGCGGGGCACGAGGTGCGTATCGAGACGGGAGCAGGGGAGGAAAGCGGTTTTTCCGATGCCGAATACCGCCGGATGGGCGCCACCATCGTGCCGACGGCCGCCGACGCCTGGGCTGCCGAGCTGGTGGTCAAGGTCAAGGAGCCCCAACCCAGCGAATACGGCTATCTGCGGCCCGACCTGGTCCTTTTCACCTATCTCCATCTCGCCGCGGACGAACAGCTGACCCACGTCATGCTCGAAAGCGGTGTTACGGGCATCGCCTACGAGACGGTGGAACTGCCCAATCGCACTCTGCCCCTGCTGACGCCCATGAGCGAGGTGGCCGGACGGATGGCCGTACAGGTCGGCGCTCACTATCTCGAACGGATGAACGGCGGCCGCGGCAAGCTCCTGGGCGGTGTGCCGGGCGTGCGCGCCAGCGATGTGGTGATCATCGGCGGTGGCGTTGTGGGGACCAACGCCGCCATGATCGCCCTGGGTATGGGCGCCAATGTCGTCATCATTGACGTCAATCTCGACCGGCTCCGCTATCTGAGCGAGGTCCTACGCGGCAATCTCACGACCCTGGCCTCGAACCCCTACACCATCGCCGAGGCCGTGCGTCGCGCCGACCTACTCATCGGCGCCGTGCTCATCAAGGGCGCCAAAGCCCCCAAACTGGTCACGCGGGAGATGGTCAGCCAGATGAAGCCGGGGAGCGTCATCGTGGATGTGGCCATTGACCAGGGCGGTTGCATCGAGACGGCCCGGCCGACGACCCATTCGCACCCGACCTATTTCGTGGACAACGTGCTCCACTACTGTGTGACGAACATGCCCGGCGCTGTGCCGCGCACGAGCACCTACGCCTTGGGCAACGCCACCCTGCCCTACGTGGTCAAACTGGCCAATCTGGGTTTCAAGGAAGCCATTCGCAGCGATCCCGGCCTGGGCCTGGGGGTCAACGTGTACTGCGGCCACATCACCTATCCCGCCGTGGCCGAAGCCTTTGGCCTGCCCTACACGCCGCTGGACAAGCTTCTGTGAGGCCTTTCCCCTCAAGGCAGTGGCTCCGTTCGGTTGTTTGTTCGTGTTGGAAGGACGAACGACAGGAGATGGGTTTGGCGTCGTTCGTCCTCCGTCTTCGGTCCTCTGTTTCTCCGGGACATGGCAAGGCCGGAGGGCCATCACGGCATCGGCCCTGTGCGGCGAGCTCTAACGAAAGACAAACGTTTGGCAAATGACGGTCTAACGGACACCGCGTTTACTGCGAGCAGATAAGACGATGTTCCCTTTGCTCATTCCCTAATCTTCTCGTAGCGGAGGTGTCCCCATGCGTATGTTGGTTCGTCAAGACCCGGTTGCCCGCGAGATGGCCGCCTGGCGCAATGCGTTCGACCGCATGTTCAACGAGGTGCTGGAGAGCACCTTCCCCTATCTGACGGCTCGGCCCACCTGCTGGTATCTACCGGTTGACGTCGTGGAGACGGATGAGGCTTTCGTCATCAAGGCGTCTCTGGCTGGCGCCCAGCCCGATAGCTTTGATATCTCCCTGACCGACAACGTGCTGACCATTCGGGCCGAGGTGCCGGAGAGCAAGGAGTTCGCCGAGGCCCAGTATCATGTGCGCGAGCGCCGCTATGGCACCTATGAGCGCAGCCTCACCCTGCCCACGCCGGTCAACGCCGATGCCATCAAGGCCGAGTACGTGGACGGTGTGCTGACGCTGCATGTGCCCAAGGCGGAGGAAGTCAAGCCCAAGCGCATCCCGGTGCGGGTTCGCTCCAACTGATCGTGACCCTTCTCCTTCCCGTTTGAGCGAGGTCGGTGAAAAACCGGCCTCGCTTTTTTAGGGACGAAAGACGGAGGACGGAGAAACCACAGATTTCACGGATTTTGTGGATTATTCGGAGAATGTAGCGCAAGATGCCATCTTGCACTACGTGATGCGATATCCATCACGACGTGACCATCTCGATCCGGATTTCGCCGAACGGCACAGGCTGTTCGACCCGAATCCGGCCTTGCTTGAGCAGTTCCAACACGGCCAGCAAACTGACGATGATCTCCAGCCGCGAGGCCGCTTGGCCCAAAAACCGGTGGAAAAGCACCGCTTTCTCCCGTGCCAAGGCCTCCACCAGGGCGGCCATCCTGTCCTCGATGGTGATGGTATGCGGGGTGATGACGCCGTTCGGCAGAGGCGGTAGCTCCTCGTTCTGCAACACGGCGATAACGGCCTGGACAAGGGCCTGAACGTTCAAGCCCTCGGGGTCGAGCTTTTTCGCACCCGTCGGCGGCATCGTCATTCGCACATAGGCCCGCCGCCCGGCCGCCTCCAGCGTCTGCAGGAACTCAGCCTTGACCTTGAATTGCTTGTACTCGCGCAGCTGCCGTGCCAGCGCCTCGGCCGGATCCACTTCCTCGTCCTCGTCCGTCGGTTTGGGAGCCTGCGGCAACAGCGCCAGCGACTTGATGTAGAGCAACCGCGCTGCCATCTCCAAAAAGTCGGCAATGGGCTCCGGTCGGCGCTCCGGCATCTGCGCCAGATAGGCCAGGAATTGGTCAATTACCNGGCGCACGCTCACGGCCGTGATGGGCAGCTCCTCCTTCTCGATGAAATGGAGGAGAAGGTCGAGTGGGCCGGCAAAGGTCTTCTCGGTGCCGACGCGCAGGCTGATGGTGAAATCGGAAAGGGTCACGGCGGGATGCGCCCAGGGCGCCGGTGCTATTCTAGCGTGGCAAAACGTCGGCCGGTGGCGGCCAATCGGTCGAGCATGGCCTTCGTCTCGGCATAGTCCTTGCCGGCCAGGCGTTCCACTTGCACCCCGGCCGCGCGCAGCTCGTTTTCGGCCTCGGGGCTAACCCCGGCCGGCCCGCCGACGATGGTCACCCGCCGAGCCTGTTTGGCGTCGTCCAGCGAGAAGCCCGCGGTCGGCCGGAACCGGGCGATGTAGTTGATGGCGCCCAGCCAATCCTCTTTGGCCCAGGCATCGCCCCGTTGCCAGAAGAGCAGGTAGTGTTCCAGCGGCTTGACGGCCGCGGCTGGTCGTTCCCCGCGCTCGACCTGGATTTGCTCGAAGAGGATCTGCTTCCACTTCTGGCCTTCCAGCCACTGTTTGCCGGGGCAGGCCGTCATGTTCTTGGGGAACTCCTTGTGTCCCCAGACATTGCCCAAGGGGATGTTGAACTCCTGCATCAGCCAGGCCACCAGCCGGGCCGCGGCCTGAATCTGGGCCGGGGTGGGGATGACCTCGGTGAAATCGCCGGCCACGCACACGCCGATGGTGTACTCGTTGTTCTGATAGACGTGGAAGCTGGCCAGGCCCAGGTCTTGGGTGTGGTAGATGGTCCCGTCCGGGCCGATGTAGAAGTGATAGCCCATGCCCGGCCACTGGTGTTCGGGATTGCTGACGTGGTACTGGGCAATGCGTTCGGGCGGGATGTTGGCCGGTGCGGCGCTGTGGTGGATGGCAATATGGGTGATGGCGCTCAGAGGACGGGTGGGGTAGCGATTCGTGGGATGTTTGGGCAATTTGTCCACGAGATCGATCATGTCGGGTTTGGCGACTTTGACCGGGGTGGTCGGGCCGGGCCGGCTGCGCAGGGTCTCGATTTCCTTGCGCAGGGCGGCGATGGTCGTGTTGAGGCCGCTGACCGTGTCTTGAAGGGTCTTGCGCTCGGCTTCGAGAGTCTGTTTGTCCCTTTGGAGCGCGGCGATCTGGTTGCGCAGGGCCTGGGTATCGCCGGGTGCGGTTTCGAGCTGACGGCGCAGGGTCTCGATCTGGCGATTGAGTTCGGCGTTTTGGGCCTGCACCTGGGCCAGCTGGCCGCGGGCCGCATCGAGCTGGGCCTTGAGCGCCGCGATCTGGGCGCGGTCGGCAGCCGTCCCGCCCGGCGGCGCCGCCGCCCGCACGGCCTGCACCCGTTCCATGAGCAGGGCCTTCCAGCGCCGCCCGGATAGCCACTGCTCGCCTGGCGACTGGGTGACGATGAACTCGCGGGCCCCGCGCACGTTTTCATCGGGGATGTTGTAGGTTTGCTGCAACCAGGCCACCAACTGGGCCAGGGCCTGCAGCTGGGCCTCGGAGGGGATGTCCTCGTTGAAATTGCCGGCGACGTGGATGCTGATGCCGCGGGCGATCCACTCTACCTGGCCGTCCACCACCTCCAGGATGGGATTCGTCTGCAGGATGGCGCCCTCGCCGTCAATGAAGAACTGGGAAAGGATGGCGGGCCAGCGCGCCCGATGGGCCTGGGCCACCCGTTGCACGCCCACCGAAGGCGGGACGGCCGTGTGGTGGATGACGATGTAGGCGATATCGGCCTCGGTGCGCTTGGCCATACGCGCCGGGTCGCGCGGCAGCTGGGTGATCACATCGCGCACGGTCGGTTGCGGGACTGCGCCCTTGCCGGCCTCTTGCAAGGCCGCGCGCAGCGCGGCGATCTCGGTCTGAAGGGCGGTCATCTGCCGGGTCAGTTCGGCCACCTGTTCCCGCAGCCGGTCGCGCTCTTGGCCGGTGGCCTCGGCCAGGGCGGCCAACCGGTCTCGCTCCCGGCGCATCTGGTCGAGTTGTCGGCGCAGTTCCGCCAGGGCCTTTTCGTCAACGGCCGGGCCTTTGCCGCGCAGCTCCTCGACGCGGGCCAGGAGCTGGTCCTTCCAGCGCTGGTCGTTCAACCACTGGCGGCCCGGCGACTGGGTGGGCGAAAAGCCCTCGCTCAGTCCACGGATGGCGCTCGTCTCCAGGCCGTAACTGTCGAGCAGCCAGGCGCACAGCGCGGCCAGGGCCTCCAGCTGGGCCGGATTGGGCACCGTGTCGGTGAAATTGCCCGCCACGCAGATGTTGATGCCCTCCTGCGCCCAGCGCGCCTCGCTGACGGCCTCGTTGTGGGGATTGGTCTGGTAGATGGTGCCGTCCTGATCCACGTAGTACTGACAAAGGATGGCCGGGTAGTTCCGCTGGCGGTAGATTTGGGCCACCCGTTGCAGGGAAATGGGTCCGGCAATGCCCGTGTGATGGATGATCAGATAGCGGGTTTGCTCGTCGGGTCGCGGCTTCATGCCGGCCGCATCGCGGGGCAGCTGGGCGATGACATCCTGGATGGGCGGCCGCGGGGCCGCGCCAGCGCCCTGGCGCAGACGTTCGTTGAGCAATCGGACCTGCTGTTCGAGGGCAGCGATACGCTTGCTGGCCTCCAGGGCTTGGGCCGCGGTCAGGCGTAGGCGCACCTTGCCCTTTTCGTACTCCTCCAGGGCCACGCGCTGGAAGTACTGCACCGGAATCCCGTTCTCGATGAACACATCGGTGATGGGGTAACCGCAAATGTCGAGGCCGTAGCGCCGGAAGAACTCCCAAAAGGCCCCGCGCACCCAGATCTTCGTCTCGGGGAAGAAATACTCGGTCGGCGCCGGGGCCTCGGCGACCTTGACCGTGGCTTCGAGGGGCGCGCTCCCGCGGTCGGCGAACCAGGTGATGCCCTCGTGCACCAGGTCCATGGCCAGACGATAGGTGCCGGCCGTGGTAGGCAGCCCCACCTTTGCCGTCAATTCCACCGCATCGCCGGGCTTGACCGTGTTCGGCAGAGGTGTGCGCAGGTCGGACACAGCGGCCACGGCCTTGCCCGCGGCATCGTACCAGCGGTAGCCCAGGCGCACCGGGTTGCTGCCGCCGGATGGCCACTCCCGGCTGCCGGCGTTGCGCGCCGTGACCACCACTGTGATTTCCGAGCCGGCCGGGGCTTCGCGCGGGGGTTGTTTCCAGCCCAGGACGGCGTTGTATTCGGGCGCCACGGGGATGGGTTCCTCCCAGGTGGGGCCGACGTTCCACTTGTAGCGGTAATCCAGGGCCTGGCGGAAGTCGTCAATGACACCTTGCTTGTGCTCGAATCCCCATTGGGGATCGGCCGCGGTCCAGCGGAAGAGGATCAGCGAACGAATTTTCTGGCGGTTGTTCCGATTCCAGTAGTCAATTTCGCCGTAGGCCCGCTGTACCCAGGTCGTGTTGCGGTTTTCCCAAGTGGGATGGGGGTTCGTCTCGGTGATATAGACCGGCAACCGCCGCATGGCCGCCGGGATGGCGTTCATGAAGTCCTGATAGGCCCGAAACTGGGCGCGCAGGTGCTGATAGCCCACCGCGCCTTCCCTCGCCTCCGACCAGATCAGCTCTGGCGATTGGGCCTGGAGCGCCGTGCCCGCCCGCGTGTAGGTGTGGAGGGTGATACCGTCCAAATTGCCGGCGCCGATGGCGTTGAGCATGTCCACGAAGTACTTGACCCAATCGCCGTTTTCGTTGCCGGGGTAGCGGGTGAGGGCGTTCCACGGGGCCACAGCTGCCGGCAACACGAGGTCGTTCTCATGGCCGGGCTGGCTCTTGATGGCCTGGCGCACTAGGCGGAAACAGCGGGCATAGCGTTGGGGCGTGATGGGTTCCCCACGGCGATCCTCGCTGATGGGTTGCGCCCGGCTCCAATCCCACTTGCCGCCTGGCCATTCGATGGGATGGTTCGGCTCGTTGCCGATGATCCAGATGGCGGCCCCGGCCGATTGGCGCACGAAGTTGCCGCAACGGCGAGCGAAGTCGGCGTAGCGGGCCTCGAAGGGCAGGGTGCCGTCTTCTTCGTAGCCGTAATTGAGCCGCACCATCACCCCAAGCCCCTTGTCCGACCAGGGGCGGTAGTTGCGGCTGCTCTGGTCGTTGGGATCAGCGCCCAGTTTTTCGGTGAACAAGACCCACCCCGGAATCCCTTTTTCGAGCATGATGTGCTCACCGCCGGGGTCATGGATGCCGTAGAGGTACTCCGATTCGTAAGGGTATCCGGCCATGGCTTCGTCCTTGTGGGGGATGATGTGCCTGTTTTGGCCTGGGGACAGGCACAGGGGGAAAGCGATGTCGGCAGGTGGGGGGCAAACGTCCGGAGGGGGTGAGGGCTATGCGCACCGACAGGCGGGATTATACCACATTCACACAAGATGGCGCTTTTGGCGCAGGCTTATCTCACCGTTTATAATGGCCGTCGGGCCGCGCTCCCGCGGTCTCTTTTTTTGGTAACTGGTAATTGGTAATTAGTTAGTAATTTGGATTGTTGTAACATAACGATTTGATGCTCATCAATTTTACCGATTACCAGTTACCAGTTACCAGTTACCAGTTACC
>JAOADB010000442.1 GCA_026417535.1 Caldilineales bacterium | reverse complement strand
GGCCCAGGTGCTCCAGCCCCCATCGCAAGATTTCCGCTGCGGGGTACAGCCAGTCTGCGGCGTTGTCCGAGAAACTCGAGAGCGCCAGGCAAAACTTGGTTCCCGGCTTCACGCTCAGAAAACCCACCGGGTTGGGGTCGTCGAAGTCGGTGGGCCAGCGCTGGCCGCTGCTGTAGTAGTCTGGGTGGTGCACGGTGATGACGTCTTTCTGGAAGGGCTGATGGCTGCTGGGGTCTAGCCAGCCGTCCCAGTAGATCAGGTGGGCGGCGTTCTGGGTTGTGCCGAGCAGAATCTCTTGCTGGCGCTCGTCCAGGCCGTAGTGCCGCGCGGCCCGAGCCATCAGGCCCTTGAGGGCGCTGCCCGGAAGGTAGGGCGTGCCGTAGGTGTGGTGAATGCTCAGACCGTTTTCAATCGGGCTGGCGTTGCCCAGGCCGATAGCCAGGGGGGTGCGGGCGGTGGCCTCGAGGAAAACCGCACCGCTCAGGGCCGCTTTCCAGCGCTCAAAGGCGCTTTTGTAAACCTTTGCAATGGGCCTGGCAGCAATCGAGTCCAGCAGCGCTCGAGCCGCCTGCTTGCTGGCATCGTGCTCCTTGAGGTATCTGTAC
>JAOADB010000441.1 GCA_026417535.1 Caldilineales bacterium | reverse complement strand
TCGTCCGGTCATCGGCCTAACACCGGTATGGGACCAACCCCCAGTTACCAGCTATCCTCTCACACCACCGTGCGGATGTCAATCATCTCCTGGTCGGGGATTTGGCCGAGGACGACTTTGACCTCGTCCGGCGTCACGTCGGTGATTTTGAGCACCACATCGTAGCGGTCGGGCGCACGGCGGGAACGGTAGCTGGCCACACCGATGATGCCCCAGCCCTGAGCGGCTACGGCCCCGGCGATCTTGGCGAATTCTCCCTTGCGGTTGGGTACCCGCATGGTTACCCGCACACCCGCCCCCGGCAGGCCCAACATCTCCTGAAAGGCCGCCAGCAGGTCGGTTTCGGTGAGAATCCCCACCACGATGGGGTTGTGGGCGTCCTCCACCACGACCAGGCAGCCGATTTTGTGCTCGGTCATGATCCGGGCGGCCCGCTCGGCCGTGCGTTCGGGCGTGATGGTGATGACCTGGTCGGCCTTGACCATAATCCGTTCGACCGTCATCGTGGCCAGGAAACGGGAAATCTCCCAGACGTTGAGGCTGGCCAGGGTGTCGGGTTTGATGGCCAGGCTTTGTCGTGTGACCAGGCCCAACAGGCGCTTGCCCTC
>JAOADB010000440.1 GCA_026417535.1 Caldilineales bacterium | reverse complement strand
GGCTTGAGCAGCACGGGGTTCATCCGCACATCCGGCTCCACGCCGGCTGCCAGCGCCTGAAAATACTGGGCCGCCCCGATTTCCCCCTCGGTGCCGTCCAGCGCGGCCACGACACGGGCGTTGTTGCTCATGTTCTGGGCCTTGAAGGGCGCCACGCGCCAGCCCTGGCGCGCGTACCAACGGCACAGCGCGGTGGTCAGCCAGCTTTTGCCGGCTGCGCTGCTGGTGCCCCAGACCATCACACAGCGGGCGGTCATGGTCCCCCCTGGGCGGCCACCTCCGCCGCCGGCAGCCCGCGCAAGGCCTGCACCAGGGCCTGCACGGCCTGGGGCGGCTGCGCGCTCAAGCGCCACCAGCCCGGCAGCCCAAACGAGCTGGCATCGCGCAACTTGATGCCGTGCCCGCGCAGCCGGTCGGCCGCCAGCGGCTGCGGCGGCCGCGCGCACACAAACGGCGTGACGCTGTCGCGCACCTGCCAGCCCAGCGCCCGGCAGCACTTCTTCCCCTCTTCGGTCAGACGCACCGCCACCAGCCGGGTGGGCAGGTTTCCGGACACCTCCATGCTCAACGTTTGTGCCGTGATCAGCCCGTTCTCTTCCAGCGCCTCGAA
>JAOADB010000439.1 GCA_026417535.1 Caldilineales bacterium | reverse complement strand
TTGCCGAATGCAATTTTCAGTCTGCGGCTCAGTCCTGTGCGCGTGGCAACGCTCACACCACGCGAAGTTGCCGCCGATGTGGAATCGCTGTTGCGCGCGGCGGAACCGCTCGAACGCGCCGCCGTGTGTTGTATCAATCTGGATGATTGCACACCAGATGAAAACGTGCGCGCGATCTTTGAGGTGGTGAACAAGTATCGAAAATTCGGAGCGTGAACAATGACGAAAGACGAAGGACGAATGACCAAAGTTTTTTCCTTCGTCCTCCGTCGTTCGTCCTTCGTCAAAATCATCAGGAGGATACCAATGGCTGTACTCGATGAACTACGTCAATGTGTGATTGAAGGTGATGCGCCCAAGACACAAGCACTCGTCAAGCAAGCGATGAGCGAAGGAGTGCCTGCCGAAAAAATTTTGAACGAGGGTTTGATTGCGGCGATGGCAGAAGTGGGACGCTTGTTCGAGCAGGGCGAATACTTTGTGCCCGAAATGCTTGTCTCGGCGCGCGCGATGAAAGGTGGTTTGGAATTGTTGCGTCCCGCACTTGCCGCTGCGAATGTTCAAGCGATCGGTAAGGTGGTGATTGGCACAGTGCAAGGAGATTTGCACGACATTGGCA
>JAOADB010000438.1 GCA_026417535.1 Caldilineales bacterium | reverse complement strand
TGACTATGGCCTCGGCATGGCCATAGATGGGAGCGGCAACGTCTACATCACGGGGTATAGTGATTTCACCTGGCAGGGGGATGGCAGCGCGAACCCGCTTCACGCGCATAGCGGTTCCTACGACGTCGTCGTGGTGAAACTGACCAGCGCAGGCGCGTACCAATGGCACACCTTCTACGGGTCATCCTCTGGTGACATTGGCTATGGGATTGCCGTCGATAGGAGCGGCAAAGTCTACATCACGGGGTATAGTGACGCCACCTGGCAGGGGGATGGTGGCGCGAACCCGCTTCACGCGCATAGCGGTTCCTACGACGTCGTCGTGCTGAAACTGACCGACGCGGGCGCGTACCAATGGCACACTTTCTACGGGTCATCCTCTGGTGACATTGGCTATGGCATTGCCGTCGATGGGAGCGGCAACGTCTACATCACGGGCGAAAGCGACATCACCTGGCAGGGGGATGGCGGCGCGAACCCGCTCCACGCGCACAGTGGAGGCCGCGACATCGTCGCGCTGAAACTTAGCGCCACCCCTTTCAACAGAATCTTCCTGCCGCAGGTATTGCGGTAATAGGCGCCCTAACAGCGCCGACTACCGCCAGGTTTGATTTGAAGCTGCCCAACAC
>JAOADB010000437.1 GCA_026417535.1 Caldilineales bacterium | reverse complement strand
CGAGCGTCAGGGGGCGCGGCTGCAGCGGGTGCGGGCCGAGCGCGACAACGGGGCCGTGCAAAAGGCCCTGCGCGAGCTGGCCGACTACGCCCGCAGCTCTGAAAACCTGATGCCGCCCATCATCGCCGCCGTGAAAACCTACGCCACCCTGGGCGAGATCACCGACGTTTTTCGCGAAGTCTTCGGCGTCTATCACGAACCGGTGTTTTTTTAGTGACTGGTTACTGGTAATGGATCCGATTTTGTGTTTTGTTGCCGATTATCCAGAAAGGCTGTAAACGAGACGAAGGACGAAGGACGGAAGACGAAAATCCTCCGATTTCGTGTTTTGTTGCCGATTGTGAATCAAGGCTGTAAACGAGACGGAGGACGAAGGACGGAAGACGAAAACTCCCCGATTTCGTGTTTTGTTGCCAATTATCCAGCAAGACTGTAAACGAGACGAAGGACGAACGACGAAAGACGAAAATCCGTCGTCCTCCGTCTTTCGTCCTTCGTCCCGGCCATCGGCCAAACCCCGCTAACAATCACCAGTCCCCAGTCCCCAGTCACCAGTAACCAATCACCAGTCCCCAATCATCCATCCTATGGAACGCAAAATCCGTGTTCTTCTGGCCAAACCAGGTCTCGAC
>JAOADB010000436.1 GCA_026417535.1 Caldilineales bacterium | reverse complement strand
GTTGCGAATGACTTGCTCATCATCATCGGCGAGTACGCTGCGCAGTGCGATCATCTTCTCTTCGATGTTGCTGCGCAGGGCCGGATCAAGGCTCTCACCGGCCTCACGCAAGGCCTTTTCGGCAGCATACAACACGCTATCGGCCTGATTGCGCGCCGCGATCAACTCACGCCGCCGGCGATCCTCTTCGGCGTGCAGCTCGGCGTCGCGCACCATCTGCTCGATCTCTTCCTGCGACAGGCCTGACGAAGCAGTGATCGTAATCCGCTGTTCTTTACCGGTGGCCTTATCGCGGGCGCTCACGCTGACGATCCCGTTGGCATCAATGTCGAATGTCACCTCAATCTGGGGCACACCGCGTGGCGCGGGTGGAATGCCCGACAGCTCAAACCGGCCAAGGCTCTTGTTGTAACGCGCTTCGGCCCGCTCACCCTGCAAGACGTGGATCTCGACGCTGCTCTGATTGTCGCTGGCAGTCGAGAAGATTTGGCTCTTGCGGGTGGGAATGGTCGTATTGCGCTCGATAATCGGCGTCATCACGCCGCCGAGCGTCTCAATGCCAAGCGTAAGGGGCGTGACATCGAGCAGCAGCACATCTTTCACCTCGCCGCCGAGCACGCCAGCCTGAATTG
>JAOADB010000435.1:391-637 GCA_026417535.1 Caldilineales bacterium | reverse complement strand
CCTCCGGCACGCCTACGAGCGGGCCCGCCAAGGACAGCACCGTTTCTGCGAGGACTGCGGCCAGCTCATCAGCCCGGAACGGCTGGAAGCCTATCCCGAAGCCACCCGCTGCATCGCCTGCGCCCGTGCGGCTGAGCGTCACCCGCTCCGCCGTCTCCTCCTCTCCCCGATGGGTTCGCCGCCGCGGGCGAGCCCACCCCGTTCCATCCCTCTAGGAGCGTGAGCTATGTTCCATCAGGATGACTA
>JAOADB010000435.1:0-381 GCA_026417535.1 Caldilineales bacterium | reverse complement strand
TGGTGTTTCTGGCCATCATCGGGATCATGGCGATCTTCATCGCCGGAGTCGTGGTCGGGGTCTATCTGGCTCCTTCATCGTGTATGTAATCCCCTCGCCCATGTCCACCCTCCGCCCCACTTGAAACCCCGGTGCGAAGCGCCCTCGCACCGGGTTGGGCGCGCCTGAAGCGGGGATGACAAGGCCGCCAGGGGTCCGAATGATGTAAAGTATAAAGGCGTTTTGACTTATTTTTATTCGTATTTTTGAGCAAAATAGAAAATAAATGTTGACACGGGGGCCGTGATCCTTTATTCTGGACGATGGACGATGGATGGAAGGCTTCGCCAAGTTCCCCTAAACGCGTCCTTCCGGATGGCATCCGGAGCTACAGCTCCCCCA
>JAOADB010000434.1 GCA_026417535.1 Caldilineales bacterium | reverse complement strand
CCGTAGACGTGGTGGTCGCCGATGGCAATCCGTTTGAGAAGGGACCCGACGCGGTGCAGACGAAGGTGGTCTCCGTCGACGCCATTCCCGCCGACTGGCAGGGCGTGGACATCGGTCCCGAAACGCAGAAGGCGTTCGCCGAGGCGGTGAAAGGCGCGGGAACGGTGGTGTGGAACGGGCCCATGGGCATCTTCGAGTTCGACCAGTTTGCCGTCGGCACCCGCGCGATGGCTCAGGCCCTGGCAGACTCCGGTGCGGTGACTATCGTCGGCGGCGGCGACTCTGCCGCTGCGGTGGAACAGCTCGGTTTCGCCGACAAGATGACGCACATTTCCACGGGCGGCGGCGCGTCGCTGGAGTTCCTGGAGGGCAAGGTACTGCCCGGCGTCGCTGCGCTGCAGGATAAGTAAACCTCACCTCCAGCCCCCTTCTCCTGCGACGAGAAGGGGGCTGTTTTTCGTCATCTGGGCTACAGCATGGCCCGCTGGTTTCTGAGTCTCTATCTAGTGTGCGCAAACACCTCCCTGTACGGCACCTTCGTGCTCTGCTTGACATCCAGCCAATCTGGGCATATAATAACATGGTGAGTTTGCTTTGCCATCGCGGTATCAAACTCACCACTTTCCCAACACGGTATCACTT
>JAOADB010000433.1 GCA_026417535.1 Caldilineales bacterium | reverse complement strand
ACCTACGGCCATTCGTCGGGGGGCGACCCGCAGGCTATCCCTGATCTCACCTATGAGGCGTTTAAGCGCTTCCACGAGACGCTGTACCATCCCTCGAATGTGCGCATCTTCTTCTACGGCGATGACCCGCCGGAAGAGCGGCTGCGCAAGCTCGACGAGTACCTCAGCCAGTTCGAGCGGCTCGATCCGCCCTCGCAGATCGAGAAGCAGGCTCGTTTTAGCGAACCGCGCGTGTTTGAGTATACCTTTAGCGCCGATGAAGACAACCAGAAGGGCATGGTTATGCTCAACTGGTTGATCGACGATAATCGTGACCCAGCCGAGTTGATGGCGCGTGAGCTGCTGAGCTATATCCTGCTGGGGAACGCGGCAGCGCCGTTGCGCAAGGCGTTGATCGATTCGGGTCTCGGCGAAGAGGTGGTTGGCGGCTACGAAAGCGATCTGCTCCAGCAGACCTTCTCGGTGGGCATGAAGGGGATTGATCCGGCCAATGCAGCGCAGGTTGAGGAGTTGATCCTGCGCACGCTGACCGAACTTGCCGAGCAAGGCATTGATCCCGAAACAGTTGCCGCAGCGTTCAACACGTTTGAGTTTAGTTTGCGCGAGAACAACACCGGCAGCTTCCCACGCGGTTTGGTGCTGATGC
>JAOADB010000044.1 GCA_026417535.1 Caldilineales bacterium | reverse complement strand
GGCGGAACCGTGGCCCAGGTGGGGCTGGTCAGCGCGTTGGGCAGCGCCGTAGGCGCGCCAGCCGCGCTGGCCTGGGGCTGGCTGAGCGACCGCGTCGGCTCGCGCAAGCTGTATCTGGCCCTGGGCTTCCTTGGCTTCGGGCTGCCCACGTTGCTGATGGGCTTCAGCCAGGATGTGGCGCAGTTCGTGCTCCTGACCGTTCTCGTCGGGGCCTGGAGCGTGGCCGGGACGCCGGTGAGCAGCACGCTGATCATGGACCTGGTACCCAAGGAAGAATGGGAGGACGCCTTTGGGCATTTCAACCAGATCGCCGGGTGGGGAGTGGTCATCGGCCGGGTGCTGGGCCTGGGCTGGATCGCCTATGTGACGGTATGGCTGGGGAATGCGCTGGCCCAGCGCTCGTTATGGTGGCTCAGCGGCGCCTTGGGGTTGGTCAGCGTCGTTCTGGCCTGGTGGTGGACCCCGCGACTCTATGCGCCCAAACCCCACTCGCTGCGCGGGCGCCTCGCCGCGGCCCGGCAAAAGGGGATACCCCATTTGCTGACCGCTTTGCGGACGCGTTGGAACGGACTCAATGCCGGTCGGACCTCCCCGCGGCAGTGGGTACCGATGCTGCGAGAGCCGCTCATCGCCTATTACCTGGCCACATTCGTCTTGTTCACGGCTTCGGTGTTTGCCTACACCGTTTTTGCCGTGTGGCAACGGCAGGAGTTGGGCAATACGACGACGAGCGTCTTCCTGATGGGGTTGATCAACAGCCTGGCGGCGACGCTCTTCTATCGGTGGATGGGACGTCGCGCAGGGCGTCGCGGCAGCATGGGCATTCAGATCCTGGCCGTGGTGCTGCGCGTGGGTGTGTTCGGCGGCTTTGCGTTGGTATCCGTGCTGGCCCTGCGCGGCTGGTCAGCCGAGCTGACCCTGGCCGTCTTGCAGGCCATCAGCGGCTTCAGCTGGGCCGGGATCGCCGTCGGCGGCAATGCCGCCGTGGCCCATCTGGCGCCCAAAGGCAACGAAGGCGCCGCCGTGGGCGCTTACAACACCTTTGTCAGCCTGGGTTCCATTCTCGGCGCCTTCGCCAGCGGCTATGTGGCGGAGTGGACGAGCTTTGCCGCCGTATTTTTGCTCGGCGCCCTCGGCATGGCGCTAACAACCGCACTTCTGGTGCTCATCCGGCGCCAGGCCCATAACCGCGGGCTGGCGCAGATGTAGGCATCTCGCTTCCGCAGGGGAGGTGAACCATGACCATCATCCGACATAGCGGCGCCAGCGGTGAAGCGGAACGGCCACGGAGCGAGCACGAATGGCGTCAGGAGATCGTGCAGGTGTGCCGGCTCATGTGGGAAAAGGACTACATCGCCGCCACCGATGGCAATGTGAGCGTCCGTCTCGATACGGACCGCTTTCTGGTCACGCCGAGCGGTTTCTCGAAGGGTTTCTTGCAACCCGATCAGCTCCTGGTCATTGACGGGCGGGGCGAACCCGTGGCCCGCTATGGCCCGGCCCGACACCTGCGCGTGTCCAGCGAGATCCTGCTCCATCTCGAAGCCTATCGGCGGCGGCCCGACATCCGCAGCGTAGTCCATGCCCATCCGCCCCTTGCCATCGCCTTGTCCATCGTCGGGATCTCGCTGGCGCGGTGCGTGCTGCCGGAAGTCATCATGAGCCTGGGCCTGATCCCGACCACGGCCTACGCCACGCCGGCCTCGCCCGAAGGTGCACAGGTCATTGCCGGTCTGATCGAATCCTACGACGCCCTCATCCTGCAGCGTCACGGCAGCGTCACCGTGGGCAAAAGCGCATGGGAGGCCTATCTCAAGCTGGAGCGGCTGGAACATGCGGCCCTGATCACGAAGGCGATCGTCGAGCTGGGCGGCGCCGCGCCGTTGCCGGTCGAAGAGGCGGCCAAACTGGTCGAGTGGCGGGCCGCCCGCGGCCTGCTCACAGGCACCCAGGCCGACGACCTCTGCGAGGCCTGCGGAGTCTGCCACCTGCGGAAATAGGACGGACGATGGATTTTGTCTATCATTCATCGTCCATCCCCTGTGGTATACTTGGATTGTATTCGCCCTTTCTCTCGTTCAACGGAGGTTTTAAACCATGAGCACCGAACCGGAAACCACCCCCACCCCCGAGACCGGAACGCCCCCCGAAACGGGCGCCAAGGCCGGCGGTCCTGCAGCCTCCGTGCTTGAAGAATTGACCGCCCTCGGCCAGAAACTGGCGGCCACCATTCAGACGGCCATCAACAGCCCCCAGTGGCATCAGGTCGAAAGCGAAGTGCGCGAGGGCTTCACGAACATCGTCCAGGAAGTCAATGAAGCGCTGGCCAAAGCCCGCTCCTCAGAAGCGGCCAAGCAGGTCGAGGAGCGCGCGGCCAAGGCCGTCGAAGCCGTGCGCACGGGCAAGGTCACGGCCGATCTGCGCGAGAGCCTGTTGAAGGGCCTGAAAGTGCTCAACCGCGAGCTCGATGAAATCATCGCCCGCATGGAGAGCAAGAGCGAGCCGCCAGCGTCCGGGCAATAGGCCTCGCGCGGGAAAGAAGACGAAGGACGAACGACGGAAGACGAAGACCGCTTCCGTCGTTCGTCGTTTGTTATGGCTTTCGTCCCTCGTCTATCCCTCTCGGCGTCAGAGACGTTGCTGCGCTTCCGCAATCAGCGCGGTCAAAACGGCCAGCGCCTGCGGCATCTGCGCGGCCGGAATGAGCAGCGAATCGTGCGCGTAGCCGCTGTAGAAGCCCACGGCAATGCCGGCCTCGGCCAGGGCCTTCAGAACGGCCGCCCCGTAACCGACCGTATCCCACGGCAGGATGGCATCGAGATGGAGCAGCTCAAAGCCGGTGGCCACCCGGCCGGCCTCGGGGCGAACGGCCGGCAAGTCGGCTTCGGGGAGCACCAGGGTGAATTCGACGCCGTCATCGGCGGCGAAGACAAAGGCAGCGCCGGCTGCGGCCAGGGCCTGGCCGCGCTGCGCGGAGGGTAGCCCGATCACGGCGAAACGACGGCCATCCGGTCGCAGGCGGGTGCCGGCCAGGGCAGCCAGCGTGGTCAGGGGCAGGTCGGCAAGGGTCGTCATCAGGGAAACACCTCGATTTGCGTGGGCGAACGCAGGATGATCTGCGGGACGCCCTGGAAAAGCTCGATTGTGCCCGTGACCCACACCCGCTTGCCCGCGTACAGCTCGGCCGGGGGCGCCGGAAAGGCCGCGTAGTCCTCGGCAAAGACGACCACGACAAAGCGATCCCGCTCGCGGCTGAAGTTGAGGAACGTGATGGAGCCGATATCGCGGGCGGACACGATGCGACCCTCGACCGTAACCGTCTGACCCACGTAGCGCCCCGCTTCCTGCCAGGGCACGATGCCGACCGGTGTCGGCGGTGCAGTGGGTGGCGGCGCTGTCTCCTCGCCGTCCACGACCGCGATCTGGTCGGGCGCTTCCACGACGATCTCCGGCGCGCCTTGGTAAAGCTTGACCCGGCCGCGCACGCGAATGGTCCGGTTCAGGTACAGGTCTTTGGGCGGGGCAGGAAAACGGTCGTAATCACCGGCGAAAATGACGACGGTGAAAGTCCCGCGCCAGTTCGGGGTGAAGTTCAGAAAGGTGGCCCGGCCGGAATCGTGGGCGCGCACGACCCGGCCTTCGACCACCACGTCTTGGTCCACATAACGGTCGGCCTCTTGCCAGGAGATGACCGGCAGCGCCGTTTCGGCCGGCGCCGCGGCCACCTCGCCGACGATCTCGATCTGGGCGGGGGATTCGACGATGATCTCCGGTGTGCCCTGGTACTCCCGCACCACCCCGCGCACGCGGATGACCCGGTTGCGATAGAGGTCGCGAGGGCGTTCGGGAAAGCGATTGTAGGCCGAGGCGAAGATGACCACGGTGAATGTGCCGCGCCAATCGTGGGTGAAGTTCAGAAAGGTGGCCCGGCCCGAATCGTAAGCCCGCACCACCGCGCCCTCGACCGTGACTTCGGCGCCGATGTAGCGCCCGGCCTCCTGCCAGGAGATGACGCCGCCGGGCGGTTCGATCAACGAGCGCGCCACCGCCCAATCCCGTTCCACGGTGGCGCGCAGCCGGGCGATGACGGCGGGGTCCTCGGTGATCAGCCCCAGCTCGCGGTTGAGGTCGAGGGACGAACGGGTCAGGTTGATGGAGCCGATCAGCGCCCGGCGGCCATCGGCGAGGATGACCTTGGCGTGAACCATGGGCTGGCCCAACCGGCGCACTTCGGCCCCGCCTTCGACCAGGCGACGGTAGTTCGGCAGCGAGAGGTCCTCCTCGCCCTGGCGCAAAGGACCGAGGAAGCGCACGGTCACCCCACGGCGGGCCGCGGCCAGCAATCGGTCGGCGATGGCGTCGTCGAGCAGGGTGGCCTGTTCCAGCCAGAGTTCGGCGGTGGCGCCGTCAATGAGGGCTTCGATCTGACGGCGACTGTTGAGGGGACTGAGCACCAGCGCCGGATGACGAACCCGGTCGTAGGCGGCATCCTCCCAATCCCGGTCGAAGACGGCGGCAATTTCCTCCACCAGGGCGGGGTCGGTCAGGAGCAGGCCGTATTCACGGTTGCTGCGGAAAGAGCTGGCTGTGAAGTTGAAGGTCCCGATCAGGGCGCGACGGTCGTCCACGACCAAGCTTTTCTCGTGGGTGAGCCGGTAGCGCGCAGCCGGCGCCCAGCGCACGCTCACCCCGCCCGCTTGCAGGCGGTCGAACGTTTTCCGGTTCTCGGCGCCGTCGCCTGTGGGATTTTGTTCGATGATGACCCGCACATCCACCCCGCGGTTGGCCGCCCGGATGAGGGCCTCCTGCACCTCGGCGACCGTGAACAGGTAGATTTTGCACCGAATCGAGCTCTGGGCGGCGGCAATGAGATCGAGCAAGGGCTGCATGCCGTCATCGGGCAACACCCATAGCCGCTGCTCGACCGGCAACGGGGTGGACGTGGGCGTGGCCGCAAGAGTCGGAGTTGGCGTCAGCGCCGGCGTGGGCGTCGGCGTCACCTGTGGCTGGCAGGCGACCAGCAGGCCGACCCACAGGACGAGAAAGAGGAGCCGGTAGCGCATGGGGGAATTCGCTAGGACCTGTGCCGCCTACGAGCAGGAAGCGGCGTCAATCGCCCAGTGTGGCCACCAGGACGGCTTTGGTCGTGTGGACCCGATTTTCGGCCTGGTCGAAGACGATGGAATGTTCGGACTCGAAGACCTCGTCGGTCACTTCTAGGCCATCCAGACCGGTTTTCTGGTAGATTTCTTCGCCGATGCGGGTCTCGCGGTTGTGGAAGGAGGGGAGACAGTGCATGAACTTGACCCGCGGGTTGCCGCTCAGACGCAGCACGTCCATGGTCACCTGATAGGGCTTGAGCAACCGCACACGCTCATCCCAAATCGCGGCCGGTTCACCCATCGAGACCCACACATCGGTGTGGATGAAATCCACCCCGCGCACGCCCTCCTCGACATCGGCGGTGAGGGTGAGACGAGCGCCGGTGGCCGCAGCGATCTGCCGACAGGTGGCAACCAAATCAGGCTCCGGCCAAAGCGCGGGTGGCGCCACCAAGCGCACGTCCATGCCCAGTTTACAGCCCATGACCATGAGGGAATTGCCCATGTTGTTGCGGGCGTCGCCCAAGTAGGCGTAGGCGATTTGGGAGAGGGGTTTGTCGCAATGCTCCATCATGGTGAAGGCATCGCACAACGACTGCAGGGGATGGAAACGGTCGGTCAGGCCGTTCCAGACGGGCACACCGGCATAGCGGGCCAGGAGCTCCACCGTCTCCTGGGCAAAACCGCGGTATTCGATACCGTCGTACATGCGGCCGAGGACCCGGGCCGTGTCCTTGATGGACTCTTTGTGCCCCAGCTGCGAGCCTTCCGGCCCCAGATAGGGCACGTGGGCACCCTGGTCGTAGGCGGCCACCTCGAAAGCGCAACGGGTACGGGTCGAGGTTTTTTCGAAGATGAGGACGATGTTTTTACCTTTCAGCCGCGGTTGTTCATATCCGCCGTATTTGGCCGCTTTCAAATCGGCCGAAAGTTTGAGTAAAAATTTGAGTTCTTCCGGAGTAAAATCGAGTTCCTTGAGATAACTGCGATGGCGGAGGTTGAAGGGCATGAGAGTAATTGGTGACTGGTGACTGGTAATTGGGAGGCGTTTTGCGGGTGTTGGCCGTTGGCGGGACGAAAGACGAAGGACGGAAGACGAAAAGGCTTTGTCTTTCGTTGTTCGTCCTTCGTCTTGGGTGTTGGCCGCCTGACGAAGTGTAGAACAACTCACGGTGTGGCGCAAAAACGGGTGGGCAAAGCCAGACCAAGCCGTCCACAACCAGGCATGACGCGGCATCGAGGCAGGCGGCGGCGTTACAGGGCGTCTCCATGGAAAGGGTTCGGGCGAAGCGCATCGCCGGGAACGGGCATTGGCGCCACGCGCGGCCAAAGGGGCGGCCGGGCGGCTCCGCCGCCCCGCCGCCCCCCAACGCGACGCGTACGGCCAATCCCCACCGTCAGGCGCGGCTCGGCGTCATCACCGCTGGCGCGGGCATGGGCCCTGCGCGCCGGCAACCGCTGCGCAGGGCGGTTTTCCGGGTTGGAGTCCATCCCTTTCGGTTCGACCCCCTTCGCTTTGTCGGGCGGTTGTCGTTTTTGGCCCATCCCGTCCCGTTGCATACAATCGAACGAACCCTACAGCATGCCCGTTTTCTCTTCCTCTCGAAACCGTCGTCCACTTGCGGAATGCTCATCACCTGAGCGTAACCGGGGCTCCGTATCGGGCCGAGGAGAATGGGGTGCACGTCCGTACCGTTCACACTCATCGGCAAGGAGATAAACCCATGCGGCTCATCCGCGCAAGCATCCTGTTGTTGGTCATTGCGGCCGTGCTCGCCGCCTGTGGCGGCGGTGATCGGCATGCTGACACCCCCGCCCCTGCGGCCGACACTCCTGCCGCAACGTCGGCAGCCCCGGCCCAACCTACGCCCACACCGGTACCGCCCACACCCACGCCCGAACCGGAGGAAGACGAGCCTCTCGACGAATCCCGATTGAAGGCGTTGGGGGAACTCAACAGCTTTCGCACCCTCATGGTCTTCACCGTCAAAGGAACAGGCGCAGAAGGCAAGCCCATGGACTCCACCCTTGAGATCACCACGGAGTACGCCGGGGATGCCAACGCCCGCCACGTACTCATCCGCTATACCGACCATACCGCCCCCGGAAACGGCCAAAACGTCTCAGAAGTGTATGAGATCGGTCAGGACGTGTACCTGTACGGCGGCGAGGATGTCGGCTGGATGCGCGTCACGAAGGAGCGTTCCCCCTTGGGCGATCCCGATTTAGCGATGCTCACGAGCGGCGATGTGTTCACGAGCATGAAGGACATGGAGCGGGTGCGGCCTGATGAAACCGTCAACGGCATAGCCAGCCGGCGCTATCGCTTCACCGAGAAAATGCTCGGCAAGTTGATTGACCAGACCAACACGGCGATAACCGCCCGAGGCGACGTGTGGATTGCCAAGGACGGGGACTACGTGACCCGCTATCGCTTTGTCCTCGATGTGAAGAACAGCAGCACTCCCGACACCTTCTCCGGTTTGACCAACGGCACGGCCGAGATGCAGTACGAGGTGACGGATGTGAACAAGCCCATCCGCATCGAGCTGCCCGAGGCGGCCAAAGCCGGCGTAAGCCTGACCGGCTTTGAGAACCAGGCCTTCCCTGTTCCGGCCGATACCACCATGCAAATGGCTGGCGAGGGGATGATGATGTGGCTCTCGTCGTTGTCGCCCGAGGAGGTTGCGGCCTTTTACGAGGAGGCCCTCCCCGCCCTGGGTTGGGTCAAAAACGAACAGGCCTCCATGGGCCTCGAGGACATGACACTGCTCACCTTCACCAAGGATAATCTCACCCTGAGCCTCACCCTTTTCGTGGATTCGTCCACCGACCAGACCACCATCGCGGTTCGGGTCGAGTAAGGTCGCGTGGTCTGGCCATGAGATCGCGCGAGATGCCATCTTGCTCTACGTCTTTCGTCCGTCGCCCTGGCAAGCGGCCGCTGGCGGGAAGGATGGCATCTTGCGCTGTGTTCTCCAAACTCCCTCCGCCCCTCATGCGCTCAAATGCCGCTCCAAATCCTCGAAGAACCAGCTCATCACCGTCTCGGGCACCCCTTTGCGGGCGCCGAACATGAGCTTACGGTTGAGCGCGTCGAGGGGATAGACCAGCACGGCCACGCTCGTCTGGCCGGTTGGGGCAGCGGCGCATTCGATCTCGATCTGGGTGCGGTCGCCCAGGATTTTGCCCCGCAGCTTCTTATCGAAACGCGCGGATAGTCGGCCCTGGGCAGGATCGCTCTGCAGGACCTGGCCGCGCAGGGTCTCGACCGCGGCCAGCGCCGCCCGATAGACGGCATCGGGTTGGGCGGTATAGGTACGGGTTTCGCGGACTTCAAAAGGCATGGTGTCGCTCCTTCTTCGTTCAAACGTTCAAACGGGCAACTGTTCCACAGACGCTTCGCGGTACAACCGCTCCACCAGGCCGCGGTCGCCCATGGCCGTGCCCGGCAGCGAGGCCGCGGCCGCGCCGCAGGCCACACCCCAGCGCAGGGCCTCGCCCAAGTCCTCACCCCGGTTCAGCGCCCAGACCAGGCCGGCGACCATGGCATCGCCTGCGCCGACGGGGTTCATCTGGTGGATGGACGGGCTGCGGGCTAGCCAGGCGCCGGCGCCGCTCAGGGCCACGGCGCCGGCCTTGCCCAGCGAGACGACCACATGCGCCACGCCCTCGGCTTGCACGGCCTGCGCCGCCCGCACGACTTCATCGGCCGTGGCCACGGGCAGGCCGGTGAGCTGCTGCAGTTCCTCGGCGTTGGGCTTGATGAGATAGGGCCGCGCCCGGCAGCCGTGGGCTAGCGCCGGCCCGCTCGTATCGAGCACGGCCCGGCCGCCGGCCTCGTGGATCCGCTCGATCAGCCGGGCATAGGTCTCGGCGGGCAGGCCGGGCGGCAGGCTGCCGGCCAACACCCACCAATCGCCCGGCCGGGCCAGCTCGGTCACACGGCCCAGGACCATCTCGACCACGGCCGGGTCCAAGACCGGCCCCGGCTCGTTGACCTTGATGTGACGACCATCGGCCTGGCTGACGATGCTGACGTTGGTGCGTGTCTCGCCTTCGGTCCAAATGAACTCGGCGGCGATGCCCAGGCTTCGCAGGCCGTCGTACAACAGACGTCCGCTGTAGCCGCCGGCCAGGGCCAGGACCACGGCCGGCGTGCCCAAGGCCTGCAACATGCGGGCCACGTTGAAGCCCTTGCCGCCGTAGTCCACCCGCCAGGCGGTGGCCCGTAGCACCGTGTCCAGGCGCAGCTCGGGCACGGTCAGCTCGCGGTCAACGGCAGGGTTGAGGGTGACGGTGTAGAGCATGGGGTAGCTGGATACTGGATACTGGTAACTGGGGGACGTCGTCCCCACATCGGGCCGATGGCCGGACCACGAGGTTCAGGACGTAGCCCTCTCGCTGGCCTCGCGCAGAACGGCTTCGAACAGGGCGGCTTCGGCCTCGTTCGTCCACACGCCGCCGGGCCCCAGGCGGGCGGCTACCTCGGGCCAACGGGCGGCCACCTCCTCCAGGCTCATGAGCGGCAGGTCGAACAGATGGGGGAAGATGACGATCTTGCCGGGATAGCGGCCCTCAATCAGCGCGGCCAAGGCCTCGCGCGCCGCCTTCATGCCGCCCACAGCCGCCACCATCCGCTCTGGCGACAGCGTGTTGGCCAACGCCCGTCGCATCACCTCGGCCTGGTCCTCGATGGTCAGGCCCGATGTGCCGGTGTATTGGGCGTTGTGCAGATAGACCATGCTCACATCGAGGGGCGCCAGGGTACCGATGGGCACACCGGCAAAGAGGACCAACATGCCGTCGGGGTTCATCAGCGTGGCCGCCTCGGCCATCACACTCGCCACCGGCACACACACCACCACATCGTCGGCCCCGCGGCCGGCCGTGACCTGCATCACGAACTGATGGAGCGAGAGATCGGCGGTCTTGGGGTTGAAGAGCAGCAAGGTACGGTCGTGGGCTGCGGCCAGCTCCTCGTAGCGGTGAGCCAGGGTGGCCAGACGTTCGTCGCTGACCTCGGTGGCGATGATGACATCGGGGCCGTCGGTCAGCTCGATGGCCCGTTGCACGTGCATCTGGCCCATGGGGCCGCCGGCGCCGACGAACACGGCCACGCCATGGGGCCGCAGCTCGCAGCGGTTGCGGGCCTCGCCGTAGGAGGCGGCGATGTCAGGGCCACGATTGCCGACAAAGGCGATGTAGTCGTAGTGCAACCGGCCCAAGTCCACGGGCACCGACCCGTCCAACGGCTCCTGGCCCACCAGGTTGAGAGTGCCGCGGCGGGCGATATAGCGGGCGGCCGCTTCCACTTGCGCGGCCGTGCGCGGGTCCAGGATGATGATGTCATCGAAGCCCCGGCCGCCGGTCAGCTCGGCCGCCAGCGCGGCGTAGGCGTCCGGCGTCAGGCCATCTCGCACGATGACCTCGGCCTGCGTGTTGGCCACCAGCGCCTGCACGGCCGGCGGCGCATCGGTCAGGACGATGCGGGCCGGCGCCTCCAGGCCGTTGGAGAACCGATAGGCCGTCTCATCGCCGGGATGGCCGATGATCCACATGATGCCGCCGGGCAGCGGCTGTAGGCGGCGGCGCTGGGTGTAGGCGGCCATGACGCAACCCCACGGTTCCAGCAAGGCTGCCTCGGCGTAACCCATCGGCCCCTCCAGGGGCAACAGTCCCGGCCCGGCGTCGGTCACCAGGACCTCGGGGCCGATGACCTGGTACTGGGTCAGGCCGCCGGGGATGGTGTAGCCGTAGGCTGTGCTCCGTCCGGCCTGGTAGAGGTCGGGCTGGATGGCCACGCGCTGGCCGGGGTGGTAGCGGTCGCGCAGGGCCTCGCCTACGGCGACGACGGTGGCCGACACCTCATGACCCAGGCGGGTGGGTTCGACGGCCAGATCGCGACCGTACAGCTTGGGATGTTTGCCCCCCTGTTGGATGATCTTGACATCCGAAAAACACATGCCCACGGCGTCAATGCGGATGAGCAACTGATCGGGGCCGGGTTGGGGGAGGGGCAGGCGTTCGGGTTGGCCGTTGCGGCCGATGTTCTCCAGCCCGGCGCCGTACATGTTCCAGGCCCAGGTCTCGGTGGGCAAGGGCTCCTGGGCAGCCGCGTAGCGTTGGTAAGCGGACATAAAAGCATCTCCTTAGTAGGCCCTGACTTCCTCAGAGCTGGTCTGAAACGACCCTTTCAGGTGGGTTCAGACGTAAGGCAAAATGGGATTTGGCCTCACTTTTCAGCCAAGCTCTTAGGCGACGGGCACCAAAGCCCGGACTTCGGCTGCGGTGGCGCAACGCAGCGCCTGCCGGGCGCGTTGTTCGGCTTCGGTGCGGCTGAACGTGCGCACTTGGGCCTTCACGGTGGGAATGGCCGGCACGCCCACGCTCAGCTCATCGGCGCCCAGGCCGACCAGGATAGGAATGGCCTGGGGATCGGCGGCTAGCTCGCCGCAAATGCCCACCCATTTGCCCGCGGCATGGGCCGCTTCGATGGTGTGGGCAATGAGTCGCAACACCGAGGGGTGCAGGCCGTCGGACATCCCGGCCAGCGAGGGATGCTGGCGGTCAACGGCCAGGGTGTATTGGGTGAGATCGTTGGTACCCACGGAGAAGAAATCCACCTCGCGGGCAAAGACATCGGCCAGCAACGCCGCCGCAGGAACCTCGACCATGATGCCCAGGGGCACCGGCGGCACACCCAACTCGCGGGCCGTCTCCAGAACCATCTGCCGCGCCCGCTGCCATTCGTTCCAATCGGCCACCATGGGGAACATGATGCGCAAGGGGCCGTAAGTCGAGGCCCGCAGGATGGCCCGCACCTGCTGGCGCAGCAAGTCGGGTCGAGCCAGACACAGGCGGATGCCCCGCTCGCCCAGGAAGGGGTTGGCCTCGACAGGCACGCGGATGTAGGGCAGGGGCTTGTCGCCACCGATATCGAGGGTGCGCACGATGACCGGCCGGCCCTGCATGGCCTGGACGATGTCGCGATAAACGCGGAACTGCTCCTCCTCGTCGGGTGGGTCATTGCGGTCGAGGAAGAGGAACTCGGTGCGCAAGAGGCCCACACCCTCGGCCCCGGCCTGTACGGCCCGTTCGGCCTCGGCCACGCCGCCGATGTTGGCGACGACCTCGATACGCACGCCGTCGGTAGTGATGGCCGGCTCGGTCGCGGTCTGTTCCGAGGCCAGCCGCGCGGCCAGCCAACGCTCACGGCGCTGTTGGGCCTGGGTCAGGGTCACGGCGTCGGGCGCAACGATGAGAACGCCGTTCTGACCGTCGAGCACGGCCAGGGTGCCGTCGGCCAGGTCAAGCACCCCCGCGCCCATCGAGACGACGGCGGGCAGGCTCAGGGCGCGGGCAATGATGGCCGCGTGGGCCGTGGGACCGCCTGCGGCCGTGCAAAAACCCAACACCCGGTTCGGGTCCAGGTTGGCCGTCTCCGACGGCGTCAGGTCCTGGGCCACCAGGATGACGGGATGGTCGGGCAGCCGCAGGCCGCTTTCACCCACCCCGACCAGGAGCTGCAGCACCCGATAGCCCACGTCGTGCAGGTCCGCAGCGCGACCGGCCAGGAGCGGGTCATCCAGTGCGGCCACGGCTCGGGCCCGCTCGGTGATGACGCTTTGCCAGGCATGGGCAGCCGCTTCCCCCCGGCGGATACGGTCGCCGACGGCGCTCAACAGGTCCTCGTCTTCCAGGATTTCCAAATGGACATCGAAAATGGCGGCCTCGGCCACGGCCCCGCGCTGGACGAGCTGCCGGCGCAGGGCAACCAGCTGGTCTTTGGCCTGGGCAATGGCCGTCTGCAGCCGCTGCGCCTCTTCGGCGTCGGTGCCGACGACCGCGCTGAGCAAGCCCGTGGGAACCTCGGCCGTGTTCCGCAGCCGGAACAGGGGGCCGATGGCGATACCCGGCGCTGCAGGGACCCCGCGCATGACGTTGGCGGGCGCCGCCGCCGGCGCCATGCCAGGCGCAGCCGTCGGCGTTGTAACCGGCGCGGCGGCCGGCGCCGCAACGGCAGCCGGCATCGGTTCGGCCGCGCCTTCGCCCAACCCGGCGGCCACGATGGCCGCCAGCGCAGCGGCCGCTTCGTCTTCGTCTTCGCCCTCGATGAAAAGGCTGATCTGTTGGCCGCGCTCGACCCCCAGGGTGAGGACGGAGATCAGGCTCTTGCCGTTGGCTCGCTTATCACCGTGCTGCACCCGGATGTCGGCCTTGAACTGCTTGGCCGTGTTGACGAAGACCTTGGCCGGCCGGGCGTGGAGGCCGGTGGCGTTGTGGATGGTCAAATGGAGTTCTTTCATACGCGGTTCCCCTTGCCGGAGCGGGGCCGGTCGCAATGGCGGGTTTAGGCCTCGTCGGTGCGCTCGCGGCCGAGATAGGCCAGGATGAGCGACGGATCGTCCGTCGTGATCAGCTGTTGGGTGATGGCCTCGTCCTCGACGACTTCGGCCAGGTTGGCCAGCACGCCGACGTGTTCATCGGCCGTGGCGGCGATGCCGATGATGAGGTAGGCCCGCTCGCCGTCCTCCCACTCCACCCCTTCGGGCACCTGCAACACCGAAACCCCGGTGCGCAGGATGTAGGGACGATCGTCGTTCTGCCCGTGAGGGATGGCCACGCCGTTGCCCAGGTAGGTGGACATGATGGCCTCGCGGGCCAACATGCCGTCAATGTAGGGCGGCTCGACGCAGCCCCCCCGCACCAGCAGCTCGCCGGCCTGGCGGATGGCGTCGGTCTTGTCGGCGGCCGTAGCCTGGAGGCGGATGCGGTCCAGGGTGAGGATGTCCATGACCCNACTCCTTCACGCCGACGATCTCGCCGCCGCTCACAAAAGCCTGGACGATCTGGTCGAAGACGGGGTCGTTGAAGAAGTGGTTGAAGGCGACGACAACGGCATCGGGCGCGGCCTTGCGGGCCACCTGGACCAGACCCTTGTGCACGACCACAACCTGCGCGTCCTTGGGGATGGCACGGGCTGGCTTGTGGACGACGGTCACGTTGGCAACCTTGGCCTGCTGCAGCTTCTTCTTGAGCGCGTTGACGCTCATCAGGCTGGAACCCATCCCGGCTTCGCAGGCAAAGATGATGGTGTTCACTTGAGAGGCAGGAATGGACTGAGGCATGGTATGACTCCTTCGGCACAAGTGGGCCGTGGGGACCGGGGGGACACGGCCCCCACGGCCGCAAGCGATTCCCCAGGCTGCAATCAGGCGGCTTCACCGACCTCTTTGACCGGCCGGATCCGCAGCAAGAGCGAGCCTACCAGGAAACTGACGACGGCGCCAATGAGCACGCCCGTCAACACGGCGAAGTGCCCACCGCGCGGGATAACGGCCAGATAGGCGAAGATAGACCCCGGCGAAGGCGTTGCCACCAGACCAGCCCCGGTGACCGAGAACCAGAAATCGGCGGCAAAACCACCCGCAATCATGGCCAGGATCATGATGGGATGCGCCAGGACGTAAGGGAAGTAAATCTCATGAATGCCACCCAGGAAGTGGATGATCATGGCGCCCGGCGCCGATTGCTTCAGCATCCCCCGGCCGGCCACGTAGTAGGCCACGAGCAGCCCCAAACCGGGACCGGGGTCCGTTTCCAGCAAGAACATGAGCGATTTGCCGGCCTCCTGCACCTGCGCCACGCCCAGCGGCGCCAGGATGCCGTGGTTGATGGCATTGTTCAGGAAGAGCACCTTGGCCGGTTCGATGAAGATGGCGGCCAGGGCGATCAACCGGCGGTCCACCAGGAACTTGACCCCGGCGGCCATGACCGCATTGAGCGCCTCGACCAGCGGGCCGATGGCCAGATAGCCCAACAACACCAGCACCACACCGAGCAGACCGGCGCTGAAGTTGTTGATCAGCATCTCGAAGCCCACCGGCACGCGATGGCTGATGCGCTCGTCAATCTTCTTGATCAGCCAGCCGCCCAACGGCCCCATGATCATACCGCCCAGGAACATGGGCACGCCCGCGCCGATGACAACGCCGATAGTGGCCGTGGCGCCGACCACACCGCCCCGCTGGCCGTAGACCAGCGTGCCGCCCGTATAGCCGATCAGCACGGGCAGCAGGTACGTGATCATCGGCCCGACCAGTTTGGCCAGGTTCTCGTTGGGGAGCCAGCCCGTGGGGATGAACAGGGCCGTGATCAGACCCCAAGCGATGATCGCCCCGATGTTGGGGATGACCATCCCGGCCAGAAAACCGCCCAACTGCTGCATACGTTCACGCATGGTTCAACCTCCATAAAGTGAGAGAAACGGATAAAAAGGAACGAATCTGCGACAGATTGCCATCAACCCGCAGGTTTTTGGCGGAGACGTCGCCCTCTCCTATCGCAAGTAACAGCCGGCATGTTACTTTTGACCGTGTGTGTGTAACCATTGCGTGATCCGATGAATATCTTCGGAAAGGAGCCACGGATGCACCTGGATCACGTCTCGCTGACCGACGAGGCTTTCGGGAAGCGTCACCGTGGTAATGACCAGATCGGCGTTATCGAGGTCGTAAGGGCTGAGATGGCGCAACGAACGCACCACAAAGGCGCCCATGTGGGGGAAACGGGCTTTGAGGCGTGCGACCAGCAATTGCGCCGTGGCCATCCCGCTGGGGCAGACGACCAGGATTTGCCGGGCCGCCGTCGGGCGTTCGCGGATATAGGCGGCCTCCAGCAGCATGGCGATGTTCTCGATCTCGTCCGCGGGGATCATCACCCCGGTGTGGTTGTGGACCTCCAGCGCCAGCTCGTAGGCCAGACGGTGTTCGGTCGTGCGGGGCGCCCGCGGACCGGGGGTGGGCGTCATCGGCGGCAACCAAAGGTCGAAATGACGGCGAAAATAGGCCGGAATGAGATGGAGCAGCAACCCATCGCGCAGGGTCGAATCATGGGCCAGACCGGAGAGGCCGTAGGCACCTGCCACCCGTTGCATCAGCTGGGAGACCAGGCTATCGAAAGCGAGATGGGTCTCCAGATCGCCCGGCCAGCGTTCGTTGCGAGGGGTGGCTAGCACGTACATGGCCAGATAACCGCTTTCTTCGGAACGCCACTCGCCAGCGACGGTCCAGGCCAGCCGACGCCCCGTTTTTTCCACCACGGGCCAGATGGGCATCTGGCGCAGCCGCTCGAGGGACTCGGCAGCTAGACTGACATAGTGGCGGGCGCTCAGGCGATAGCCCTGAATGGCCAGGATGAGGGCCAGAAAGAGAGCGCCGTCATCGCTGAAACGACCGCCCAGGCCAGCTTCCAGCTCGGCCACATAGCGCAGGGTGTGGGCCGGATCGCAACGGCGTAGGACGGCCTGGACATGCCCCACGATCGGCGGCGCTTCCGGGTCGGCGCTCAGCTCGAACGTCAATCCTTCTTGGTGGCTGACCCGCACCATCGTGTTGGGCCAGGGCGTATGCCCCCAAACCCAGGCCGCCAGCGCTTGCCGCCGATGGAACTCGCTCCCTTCCACCCAAAAACCGTAATTCCGCCGCCGCGCCAGACCGAGATGCTGGCTCTGCAGCCATGCCTCCACCCCCTCCAGGTCGGCAAGGACGGTCGAACGCGAGACATCCGTGAGCTGTTGGAGCTGCTGCAAGATGAATGGCTCGTTGGCCGTGAGCAGCAGCAAGGCCAGCAACGGCTGACGCTGATCGGCCGTGTGGACGTAGCGGGAGGGAGACGACATCCCCAGGGCTTTGCGCAGGGCCTGACGTTGCCCGGCCGAGGCCTCCAGCATGACGCCGATCCCTGGCTTGGCGCTCAGTCGGCAACCCTGCTCGGCCAGCCAGGACTCGATTTGTTTGAGACCATAGCTCACCTGGCGGGGAGTCAACCGGAGTTCGGCGGCCAATTCGGCCGTGCTCACGGGCTGCTCCGCCTCGAGTAGGAACTGCAACAGGTTGCGCTGACGAATGGTAAGCCCTTCCATGCCGGAAGCTGAGGAACGCAAAACAAAACGGCTAATTGACCCTCATTATAAAGGCTTGGATCGGCCCTGCACGGCGAGTAAGTCTCACTTTCCCCCCACTCGATATGACAAAAGTATATCAGAAGACGATGGACGGTGGACGATGGACGATGGAGAGCAGCTCGTCTTCCGTTGTTCGGTGGTAACTGGTAACTGGTAACTAGTAACTAGTAACTGGTAAAAGTAAAAAATCACAAATTGTATAATTATATGCAAAATTAAATCAAATAACCAATAACCAATTACCAATTACCAGTGACCAAATTACCACTTCTCTCTCTTTTCCTGCTACACTTTCCCCATGCCTACCTCAGCCATGAGTGCCGTCGTCGAGGCGGCGTTAGCTGCCGTGGACCCCTTCGCCGCCGTGCGCGCCTGTCTGCGTGGGGACGAAAGGGGTTTGAGGGCCGGCGAGCGTTTCTACGCCTACGACGATTACGACCGCATCCTGGTCATCGGCGCCGGCAAGGCGGCTGCGCCCATGGCCCAGGCCGTCGAAAGCGTGGTGGGCGAGCGCCTGAGTGACGGGTGCATCGTGGTCAAATACGGCCACGAGGCCCCGACCCGTCGCGTGCGCGTTCTCCAGGCCGGTCATCCCGTGCCCGACGCCGCCGGTCTGGCCGCTGGCGCCGCCATACTGGACCTGGCCCGGCAGGCCGGCGAGCGTGACCTGGTCATCTGCCTGTTGTCGGGTGGCGGCTCGGCCCTCCTCGAGGCCCTGCCGCCAGGCATCGGCGTGGCCGACCTGCAACAGACCACCGACTTGCTGCTGGCTTCCGGGGCCACCATCCACGAGATCAACGCCCTGCGTAAACACCTCTCGCTGCTCAAAGGCGGTCGGTTGGCCGCAGCGGTGGCCCCGGCCACGCTCCTCACCTTGGTCTTGTCCGATGTCGTCGGCAGCCCCCTCGACGTCATCGCCTCCGGCCCCACCGTGCCCGATACGAGCACTTGGGCCGACGCCTGGGCCGTGGTAGAGCGTTATGGCCTGGCGGACCGTCTGCCCCCGGCCGTGTGGGCGTATCTCCAGGCGGGTCTGGCTGGCGCCGTGCCCGAAACGCCCAAGCCCGGCGACCCCCTCTTCGCCCGTAGCCAGGTCTGCCTCGTCGGCGATTACGCCGTGGCGGCCGCCGCGGCGGCGGCAGCAGCCACACGTCAGGGCTATCATAGCCTCATCCTGACCACCTTTCTCGAAGGCGAGGCGCGCGAGGTGGCCCGTGTCGCCGTGGCCCTGGCCCGCGAGGTGCAAACCCACGGCCGGCCGGCGCCGCCCCCGGCCTGCCTCATCCTGGGCGGCGAGACCACCGTCACCCTGGGGCCGCAATCGGGCCGCGGGGGTCGCAATCAGGAGCTGGCTCTGGCCGCGGCCATCGCCCTGGCCGGCACGCGCGGGATCACCCTGGTGGCCCTGGCCACCGACGGCACCGACGGCCCGACCGATGCCGCCGGCGGCGTCGTGGATGGCGAGACCCTAGCCCGCGGGGCCGCTTTGGGACTCGATGCCCACGCCCACCTCCGGCGACACGACGCCTATCCCTACCTGGAGGCCGTCGGCGCCCTGCTCAAAACGGGTCCCACGCGCACGAACGTGAACGACCTGCTGTTTCTCTTCGTGACCGTTCAGTAAGAAGCCTTCGTCTTCCGTCCTTCATCTTTCGTCCCGACGTTCGGCCGATGGCAAGAGCTGAACCTGTCTCT
>JAOADB010000432.1 GCA_026417535.1 Caldilineales bacterium | reverse complement strand
CTTCTGCCGATGAATCACCCAGTTCCCTGTATCCAACTTTTTGAGGTTCAGGCTGTAGTCAGGGGCAATAATGTTCAAGGCCACAACATCCGCCTCTTGAAAGCTAAAGAGGGGCTGTCTTGTTTTCGTATCACTGCTATTGGAAGGGGGCAATTGCTGCTCAAAGAAATAGAGACCGCCCCCCAAAATGGCCGCCGTTGTTAAAAGAACTAGCGTTTTTGTGCGGATGCCAGTTGCCATTACTTATCAATTATAAGCTCATTTGATAAGCTCATTGATCGGGGAAACCCTCAAGCCCCTTGGCGCAACTTATCCAGCACTGAACGATCTTCTAATGTCGAAGTATCCCCCGCCACTTCTTGGCCTGCCGCCAGCGAACGGAGCAGCCGCCGCATGATTTTGCCCGACCGCGTCTTGGGCAGCGCATCGGTAAAGCGAATTTCCGCCGGCCGTGCCAACGCACCAATTTCATTGACAACGTGCTGCTTTAGCTCCTGTTGCAGAGCATCGCTCGGTGTTGCCGACCCATCGAGAATCACAAAGGCAACAATCTCCTCGCCTTTGACTTCATCGGGTTTGCCGACAACGGCCGCTTCAGCAACGGCAGGGTGGGACACCAATGCCGATTCAATTTCCATCGTCCCCAAG
>JAOADB010000431.1 GCA_026417535.1 Caldilineales bacterium | reverse complement strand
GTTTGGAGCCGCCGCCGATCCAGATTCCCGGGGGCGAAGGCGCCGCAGAGGTCAATGCCCGCGTCATACCCGGCGGTGGACCCGAGATCGAGATTACGCCGCGGCCGAAACCCACAGGCGGCCAGAGGAGCACGCCGCAAACCGCAAGGGGGCCGCTCAACGCGGAAGACGATCCCGATCCGCCGTTGACCCTGGACGAGGTGGCCTCCGTGCAGACGGTACCCCTGCGGCAGCGGGCGGCATGAAGAGGGGAGTTTGGGGGAGCTTGGGGGACTCGGAGGAACTTCGCAAAGGGCCTCTCCGTTTCCCCCTTCCCCGTTTCTCCGTTTCCGTTTCTTCCTTCCTCACCCCACGCTGAAAACCGGGCGGCCGTTTTGCAGGCGCATCCGCACGACCGCGTCGGGCGGTGGATCGTGGGCGAGCAGATAATCGGCCAGGGGTTCGCGCAGGTGCTTTTGCAGGATACGGCGCAAGGGCCGGGCGCCCCATTCGGGATGCTCGTTTTGGGCCAGCAGCCAGCCACGGGCTGCCTCGTCCACCTCCAGACGGAGCCGCCGCGGCGCCAGCAGCTCCGCCTCTTCGGCGCCAACCTCGTCAACCGCAACAGCCTGGTGGCCGACCTCCGCTCCAGCAAAACTCAGGCTGTCTCTTATACACATCTG
>JAOADB010000430.1 GCA_026417535.1 Caldilineales bacterium | reverse complement strand
GTATAAGAGACAGTACCATCACATCCCGTCCGCTCCGGATCGCCGGAATGGCCCCTTTCGGCCCATCGCAGCCCAAGGGGCCCCGCCCTGTCCGACGGCATTGACGCAGACACCAACCGGTTTTATACTGCAGATGTCACTGTGCAATGCCTGTCTGCAAGCCCTTTTGTTTTTTCGTCGTTTGTCCTTCATCCCGCTTTTTGGCCGATCAACAGGACGAAAGACGAACGACGGAGGACAAACAGGCTTCGTCGTCCGTCCTCCGTCTCGGACGAGGGCGATGGCGAGGATGTGAAAGAACCGCCATCAGCCAACCTCCTTCGGTTCCGCCCATGAACGACTACAGCGCCGAATTGGCCCGTTTTTCCATTTTCCGGGGTATGAACCCGGAAGATTTGCGGCGCATCTCGCTGGCTGTGCATAAGCCGCCGCCAATTCGGGCGGGGACAACGCTGTTCACCCAGGATAGCCCGGTGGACCGGCTGCTTTTTATCCTTTCCGGCGAGGTCGAGCTGCGACGGGAGGAACCTGGGGCTCAGCCCCTGGTGCGAAAGGTGCGGGAGGGCCAGGTCTTGGGACGGATGGAGCTGGACGCGCCGGAAGGCCAGCTGGGGACGGCCAAGACAACGAAGGTGACCGAGGTGCTGGCGATTGACCGTGAGGT
>JAOADB010000429.1:321-671 GCA_026417535.1 Caldilineales bacterium | reverse complement strand
GAGTTTGTCGCCGCCAACTATGCCTCCGCTTAAGGCTTAAGGGACCTTAAGCCAAGCGCCTTGTCAAGCAACTAGGCCTTGCACTATATTCAGCATTCGCCTTATATCAAGGCGGTTATCCCTTAGGGAAACCGCCTTTTTTGTTTTTACAGGGTCATGCCCTATGAGCGAACCCTTGATGGCTACATACAACCGCCTGCCGGTGACCTTTGCCCGCGGCGAGGGCGTGTGGGTGTGGGATACCGAGGGCCGGCGTTATCTGGATGCGCTCTCGGGGATCGCCGTCTGTGGGCTCGGACATGCCCATCCGGCGATCACAGCGGCGATCTGCGAGCAGGCCGGCCAACTGC
>JAOADB010000429.1:0-311 GCA_026417535.1 Caldilineales bacterium | reverse complement strand
ACTGCTCCATACCTCCAATCTCTATCGCATTGCTGAGCAGGAACGGTTGGCTGACCTCTTGACCCGCTGCAGCGGCACGGAGCGGGCCTTTTTTGCCAACTCAGGCGCTGAGGCCAATGAGGCGGCGATCAAGCTGGCACGCCTTTATGGTCACAAGCGCGGGGTCGAAAACCCGAGCATCCTGGTCGCCGAGCATAGCTTTCATGGACGCACCCTAGCGACGCTCTCGGCCACTGGTAACCGCAGGGTCCAGGCCGGTTTTGAGCCCTTGGTCCAGGGATTTGTGCGCGTCCCCTATGATGATCTGGCGG
>JAOADB010000428.1:439-676 GCA_026417535.1 Caldilineales bacterium | reverse complement strand
CCGCTGGAGCCGCGCTTCTATATTCCCGACGATGTGCTGGTCTATTTCCGGCAGGCGGTCGAACGCGGTCGTCTGCTCGAAGACGCACATCAACAGTTAATGGATGCCTACGCCGACGCTCATCCCGCGCTGGCCGCCGAGCTGCAACGCTTCATTCGTGGAGAGCTGCCGGAAGGCTGGGAGGAGGCACTGCCCGTCTTCCCGCCGTCTGCCAAAGGGGACGCTACGCGCAACAGC
>JAOADB010000428.1:0-429 GCA_026417535.1 Caldilineales bacterium | reverse complement strand
GATCAACGCGCTGGCGTCTGTTCTTCCCAATCTGATCGGCGGCAGCGCCGACCTTGCCGGCAGCAACAAAACCACGATCACCGGCGCGCCCTTTATGAAACCCGGCGATTTCGGCGGTCCGAACATTCACTTCGGCGTGCGCGAGCACGGCATGGGCGGCATCCTCAACGGCATGGCGCTGCATGGCGGCGTGTTGCCGTTCGGCGGCACCTTCCTCGTCTTCAGCGATTACATGCGCGGCGCGATTCGTCTTGCTGCCCTGAGCGGCTTGCGCGTCATCTATGTTTTCACCCATGACAGCATCGGCCTGGGGGAAGATGGCCCGACGCATCAGCCCATCGAGCATCTGGCTGCGCTGCGAGCAATGCCCAATCTGACCGTCATTCGTCCCGCCGACGCCAACGAGACGAGTCAGGCGTGGCGCGCGGC
>JAOADB010000427.1 GCA_026417535.1 Caldilineales bacterium | reverse complement strand
TTGACGTAATGCACGTAAATCTCCTGACCGCCGTCCTGCTCGGTCTCCTGGGCGAGCAGCTCGATGTTTTTCGCTGACTGCGCCCAGCCCTGAAAGTCCTTGACGGAACCCCTGTCTGTGCTGAGCACCTTCAGCACCTGTCCGGGCTGCAAGCCGTTCACCGCTTGCCGCGCCTTCACAATCGGCATGGGGCAGGAGAGCCCACGAACATCCAGCAGCTGGTCGTAGTTCATCCTCACACCTCCCAACTTGTGGTTTGTAGTATGCACTCCCGTACGCTTCGTTTTTCCAGTGGCATGGGCATCCTGCCCATGCCACCGAGTCACCCCTTTAGTCCTTGTATGCCTGCGCGAGGGCGCAGATGTTCTTGCCCAGCTCCAGCTCCGACGCCTTGTCCTCGTCGGGAAGGAGCAAGCCTGCGTTGACGCGCTTGATGTCCACGTACTGCGGCGGGAAGGTAGGCAGGCTGCTCAGGATGTAGCGTACGAACTCCTCCTCGCCGTGCTGCACCATCTGCAAGCCCTCGTTCTGCGCCTTCAGCATGCCCAGCGTCTGGGCGAACAAGCCGCTCTCATCCGCCTCGCGCAGCGAGCTGAAGTGCCCCGGCAGGATTACCGTCTCATCAGACAGGTTGAGCAGCTTCGCCAGCGAGCCGTAGTGGATAGGCGCCCAGGTGT
>JAOADB010000426.1 GCA_026417535.1 Caldilineales bacterium | reverse complement strand
CGAGAGCACAGTGTAGAAGGCTATCGGCCAAGCCGCTTAGGCCATTTTTTAACGGTGCAGCGAGCGGGTCTCTTTGACCCGCTCGCTGCTCTCAAATCAGTTGCCCTTGGCGACCAACGGCAGGTAAGCCTTCAATAAAGTTACCACGTCCACCGGGGTTGTTCAGTAGGTTGAAGTGCCCAGCCCAAGCTGACCATAGGCGTCCCAACCCCAGCATTTGACCCCGCCGTCCGTGGTCAAGGCGCAGGTGTGAGAGTTGTCCGCGGCGATGGTGCCCACCAAGGCGAACAAGTCGGGGTAGGCGACTCGCGCCGCAGCCAAATCCCTGCCCTGCCCCCGTTTTGGGGGTTCTGACCAGCCCAAGGTAACGCTCCACCCACCGGCCGTAAGATGGGGACGGTGCGCGTATAACGACTCACGGCGGACTTGTCGATGTCGAACCGAAACCCCAACGTTTCCGTGGTCAAGGAAAACCGTAACCAAACTAGGGCGACCCTCAGCTGATCGCGCAAGCCGAAGATCGGCTTGCGACCGCCACCAATCACCCGTTGACGGCTCAGGCGGTTTCGCCGCCTGAATTCATGCTCAACCCCCAGCGGGGTCATCTGTGCCAGGAGGGCCTGAAACTCGTTAACGCCAGTAAAGGCTTTGAAGATCGCAGGCTTGGCCTGCAGACGGTCAAAGG
>JAOADB010000425.1 GCA_026417535.1 Caldilineales bacterium | reverse complement strand
CGCCCAGGCTGGTCCTGGGCCTGGGAAACGCCGTGTACATCGAGGCCGGGCTGCTGCCCTACCCCGCCCTGGACGGGGTCCTGACGGAAGGAGGCCTTTACTGGGTGGGGCGGGAAGGCCTCTACCTGGAAGGCCGTCTCCTCCGCCCGGGCCGCTTCACCCAGGTGGTGGCCTGGGAGGGCCGGGTGGTGGCCCTGGGAGAGGTGGCCCTTTTCCTCCCCGAAGGCCAAAGCCAGCCCCTACCCGAGCCCCCGCGGAAAGCCCAGGCCAGCGCCTGCGGGGTGGCGGCCCTCCTGGGCTCTAGGCTCTACCTGGTGCGGCCGGAAGGGGTAAAGGCCGTGGCCGAGGCGGAGGACTTTGCGGCCTGGGGCGAGGCCCTGTACCTCACCCCCGGCCCCAGGGTCCTCTCCTGCAAGGAGGTGGTATGGCCCTAGCCCTCCTCCTATCCTGGATCTTTACTGGTTTTTGGATCTCCCTCATGAAGGGTCTGGGCCTGGGGAAGAGGGTACGCCAGGACGGTCCCCAGACCCACCTGACCAAGGAGGGCACCCCCAGCATGGGCGGGGTGGCCTTTCTGCTGGCCGCCTTCCTGGCCTATGTGGCCACGGGAAAGGACGCCTTCTTGGGGCTTTGGCTTCTGGGGCTGGGCTTTGCCCTGCTTGGGCTCCTGGACGACCTGGGGGGAAGCCTTGCCCGGCCC
>JAOADB010000424.1 GCA_026417535.1 Caldilineales bacterium | reverse complement strand
GGATACCACTATTTTGCCGCCGTTCCGGGCGTCTATCGCATTCCCAAAAATTACGGCTATTTCGGCGATCTGGCCTTTTACGGCATCATCTGCGGGCTGATCTCCCTGGGCGACCCGCTGGCCGCCATCCCGGTTTCGTTCCTTTTCGGCGGGTTGTCCATCGGTGGTCGTTTCGTGCAGGGCAAATTCCATATGAGCTTCGGGGTGGACTACGCCCTGTTGGGCGTTTTGATGATCGTTCTGGTCGGTTTTCAGTTCTTCTATCGTTACGAAATCACCTGGCGCAAAAAGGAGCGAACCGATGTGGGAATTCTGGAACCGTAGCCTGGATGCTTCGACCATCTTCACCCTGGCCGCCTTGGGCGAGCTGTTCGGCCAGCGGGCAGGCGTGCTCAACGTGGGCATCGAGGGCATCATGCTCTTCGGCGCCACTTTGGGCTTCATCGCCGCGAAATTGACCGGCAGCTATCTCATCGGCCTGCTCGTGGGCCTGCTCGTAGGCGCCATCCTGGGCCTGATGCACGGCTTTTTCGCCATCACCCTGGGCGGCGACCAGGTCGTCAGCGGAATGGGCATTTGGGTGGTGGCCTTCGGTCTCACCACGTACATCGGCAGCCCCTTCACCGGCCCGCTGGGTCTGGAGCGGATTCCCCGCATCGGCGGCATTTCGCCCTTTTTCTACCCTGTCTCTTATACACATCTGA
>JAOADB010000423.1 GCA_026417535.1 Caldilineales bacterium | reverse complement strand
AGACAGGCATCGCGCCGTTCCTGTTTCCGGACCTGACGCCGACACCGACGCCTACGCCGACGCCGACGGCCACTCCCACGCCTACCCCCTCGCCCACACCCACGCCGACGGCCACACCGTCCCCCACCCCGTCGCCGACACCCTGATCACTCCGGGCAAGGCGGGAACACGTGGCCGGAGTGATACCAATTCGCCCAGGCATAGACTGGCCAGAACGTGACATCGAAAGGGAGGGCGATCACCGGCGACCACTCCGGTTCAACGAATTCGCCCCGCGCGGCCCGAATTTCCCGACAGGCTTTGATCGAACTTTGCCAGCCGAAGTGAAAAACCAGACCGATGGCGATGTAAAGCGCAATCAGCGCCAAAAAGGTCGGTAAGATGGCTTTGTTTATGATCGAGTCCTCACTCGGACGAAGGGGGTTTCGTCGTTCGTTGGTCATCCGTGGTCCTGGGTTTGGGCCGATTTCAGGACGAAGGACGAACGACGGAGGACGGAGGGGTTGGCGCCATGTGGCGTTCGGCCGTCATCACGGGTTGCGGCCGATTTCAGGACGAAGGACGAACGACGGAGGGGTTGGCGCCATGTGGCGTTCGGCCGTCATCACGGGTTGCGACTGATTTCAGGACGAAAGACGAACGACGGAGGACGAAGGAATTTCGTCGTTCGTCCTTCGTCTTCCGTCCTAGCAATCGGCCCCACTCCGGGACA
>JAOADB010000043.1 GCA_026417535.1 Caldilineales bacterium | reverse complement strand
GCGGTAGGCCGTCGTCCACGCCGTATCGCTCGTAACCGCCTATCGGCTCCAAACGTCCTTCGGCCAACCAGCGCTCCCCGTCCTCGACCGATAGCCCCAGTTCCTCTTCGATTTCGGCCCACACGCCCTCCTCCCAGCCATGACCGGCCTTCACATGTCCGGCGACCGTCGTATCGAACAGCGAAGGCCATTCCGGTTTGGTGTGCGCCCGCATTTGCAAGGCGAGCAGCCCCTGCGGTGTGGTCAGATAGACATAGACGACGCGGTGGCGCAGGCCGACCAGATGACAAAACCAGCGTGGGGCCGACCACCCGTAGGGCTCGCCGTCCGGTCTCACCACATCCAGCCACTCTTCGCCGGGCGCGGCCGGTCGTCCCAGGCGCACCCGCCATGTCTCCAGCGTCTGCAAGGCCGTGGCCGCGTCAACACGGTCGCCGCCCTCCCAAACTGCGGCCAGGGCGCTCAGCTCGTCCAACCAGGCAACCGGTATCGGCATAGGCATCGTGCATGGGAAACAGAGGGATTGAACGCCCATCATACACCGGGCGGCTTCCCTTTCCCTATTCCCCACCGGAACGATTCAGGCCGATGGCCGTTTTGGCCCCGGAACAGACGAAAGACGAACGACGGAGGACGAAAACGCTTCCGTTTGGCGTCCTTCATCCGAAGTGTGACCTAAAACCGCCCATGGACAGCCGTTATCGGGCTGTCGTCAGCCTCGCCCTCGCTCAGGAGACGTGTCTATGCTACTCGCCGGCGACATCGGCGGCACCAAAACGGTTCTGGCCGTCATTGCCGATGCCCAGGGCGCCCGTGAGCCCCTGGTCGAGAAGACTTTTGCCAGTGCACAGTACAGCAGCCTGGAGAAAATCGTCACCGAGTTTTTGGCCGACCTGAGTTATCCCATTGACCGGGCCTGCTTCGGCGTGGCCGGCCCCGTCATCGCCGGCCAATCGCGCATCACCAACCTGCCCTGGGTCATCAACGTCGGGCGCTTGCAGGAGACCCTGGGCATCGAGGCTGTGGCCCTGCTCAACGATCTCCAGGCCACGGCCTATGCCGTTCCCCATCTCCAACCCGAGGATTTGCACACCCTGCATCCTGGCGAGCCGATGCCCGGCGGGAGCATTGCCGTCATCGCGCCGGGTACGGGTCTGGGCGAAGCCTACCTCACTTGGGACGGCGAGCGTTACCACGCTTATGCCAGCGAGGGTGGCCATGCCGATTTCGGGCCGACCAATGCCCTGGAGATGGAGATGTTGCGCTACTATCTGGAGCGGATGGACCATGTCAGCTACGAACGGTTCTGTTCGGGTTCGGGGCTACCGAACATCTACGCCTTTTTGCGCGATACCGGCTATGCCAGCGAACCGGCCTGGTTGGCGGCCGAGCTGCGTCAGGCGTCCGATCCGACCCCGGTGATCGTCCGGGCCGCGCTCGAGCGCCAACCGCCGCCCGAAATCTGCACCATCACCCTGGAGATGTTCGTCTCGATCCTCGGCGCCGAGGCCGGGAATCTGGCCCTGAAGCTGGGCGCCTTCGGCGGGGTGTATTTGGGCGGCGGCATTCCGCCCCGTATCCTGCCGGCGCTCACCCATCAACGGTTCTTGCAGTCCTTCCTGCACAAAGGCCGGATGAGCAGCCTGCTCATCCGCATGCCCGTCCATGTCATCCTGAACCCCCGCGCTGCCCTCTTGGGGGTGACCTATTACGGCCTGGAGCGCCTTTCCTCCGGTTGAACCATGCCCACGGCCTCTCTGACATACGATTTCAGCGACCACGTCGTCATCGTGACCGGCGCCGGTGGCAACCTGGGCCTGGCCACGGCGCGGGCGTTCGCCACCGCCCATGCCCACGTCGTCCCGGTGGATCGCGCGGACGATCGACTGGCCGTGTTGGCGCCGGAACTGAATGAAACGGCCGGTCATCTGCCGATCACGGGCCTGGATGTGACGGACCCGGCGGCGGTGCAGGCCCTGGTGGAGCGCGTGCTGGCCCATTTCGGGCGGGTGGATGTCCTGGTCAACACGGTCGGCGGCTACCGGGCCGGTCAACCCCTGCACGAAACGCCGGTAGCCACCTTCGATTTCCTCATGAATCTCAATGCCCGCTCGGTCTATATCCCCTGCCAGGCCGTCATCCCGGCCATGCTCGCCCGCGGTCGCGGGGCCATCGTCAACGTGGCGGCCCGTGCGGCCTTGGCCGGGACGGCTCAGCACGCTGCCTATGCCGCCTCGAAGGCGGCCGTCGTGCGGCTGACGGAAAGCATGGCCGCCGAGCTGAAAGGCCGCGGCATTCGCGTCAACTGTGTGCTCCCCGGCACCATAGACACCCCCCAGAACCGGGAAGCCATGCCCCAAGCCGATGCGAGCCGGTGGGTGGCACCGGCGGCCATCGCCGATGTCATCCTCTTCCTGGCCTCGGCCGGGGCCAGGGCCATCCACGGCGCTGCCATCCCCGTGTACGGACTCAGCTGAATGGTGGACGATGGACGATGCCGTTCCTCCTAACCCTCGTCCCCAATTCGGGACGGAGGGCGAACGACGAAACTCCTCCGTCCGCCGTCATTCGTCCTTCATCCTGACCCTCGCCCCCAATCCGGGCCGGAGGACGAATCTGGCCTGAGCCATTGCCCTGCCCGACTTTTCCGATGCCGGCTTCTCTTCTGACGAGGCCCTTATGATCCACAAAACATTTTTGACCCGACCTGAAGGTACGATTGTGCGCGTGACGTTTACCTTACCGGCCTCGCTACAAGCCGATAGAATTTTTCTCGTCGGCGATTTCAACGATTGGAACACCACGTCTCATCCGTTTGCCCGCGACGCCGAGGGCAATTGGATTTTCGTGCTGGAGCTGGAGCCGGGCAGGGCGTATCAGTTTCGTTATTGGAGCGATGGGCAATGGCTCAACGACGGTGACGCCGATGCCTATGTGATCAACCGCTACGGCACCGACAATTTCGTGGTCATTACCGACCCGCTGTTCCGTCGCCACGACGATGGGGGATGATCGTCTTCGCTCGTGCCCTTCTCTCATCCCGGTCGTGGGTCTGAAAGACGCCAGCGGCCCGCCGCAAACGTTCAGACCTCGGAATGGGGCTTTCCCCATCCGAGACGGGGAATGACGCAGAGCAAGATGCCATCTTGCGCTACCGCTTTCATCGGCCTGAGTGGTTGCGGGGAACGAACGACTCGTGATGAATTGCCGCATGGGGCCTCCTGTGGTAAGATAAAGGCGCTGTCAGAGCCTTTTCCGGCAGCGTCGCCGGTCGGAGAACGAGCGAGTGCCGAACCATGATTGAGACTCCCACGCGTGCCGGTCCCCGCCTGGACAAACTGCAATGGAATATGGTGCAGGTCGTCCGCACCGTGCCGTTGTTCCGCGGCCTGAGCGAGGAGGACTGGCAAAACATTGCGCCGTTGCTCCACGGCCACTGCTATCCCAAGGACGCCTACATTTTCTTCCAGGGCGATCCGCCCGATGCCCTTTACATCATCTGGAGCGGACGGGTCAAGCTCGTGCGTCACACCGATAACGGTCGCGATGTGGTGGTCGAGGTGCTGGGGCCAGGGCAGCTGATCGGCGAAATGGCCGTGCTCGACGGCCGGCCCTATTCGACGACGGCGCAGACCCTGGAAGAGGTGGCCGTGGTGACCATTGCCCGGCGGGACTTTTACACCCTGTTGGAGCGCTATCCGCGCGTGGCGATGGGGGTCATTTCCGAGTTAAGCCGGCGGCTGCGTCTGGCAACCGAAATGGTGCGCAGCCTGGCCGTGGACCGGGTCGAGCAGCGCATTGCCCGCACCCTGTTGCGGTTGGCCGAGCTGGCCGGTCGGCCTTACGAGGGTCATCCCGGCGCCATCCTGATTGACATGCCCCTCACCCGGCAGGATATCGCCGAGATGACCGGCACCACCGTGGAAACGGCCATCCGGGTGCTCAGCCGTTTCCGCAAACAAGGACTCGTTTCCAATGCCCGGAGTCGGGTGATCCTCCTGGCGCCCGACGAGCTGGCAACCGTGGCCCGCAGCGGCTAAGGCATGACCGGGGGGATGGTTCAGACCAGGGCCACGCTGGTCGAACGCCGCGTCATCGGGGCCGTGCACGAATTGCGTCTGCATGACCCACGGCTGGCCGCCCGGCTTGGCGCCGGTCAGGCCGTGCTGGTGCGCACGGGGTGGGGGATGATCCCGTATTTGCGGCGTTCGTTCTACCCGATCGCGATCGCCGCCGATTCCTGGGTTTTGCGCTTGCCGCCCGATGGCGACTTGGGTCATGCCTGGCTACGTCTGGCCCCGGAAGGCAGCGAGCTCGATTGTCTGGGGCCTGTCGGGATCGGCTTTCGGCTGCCCGACGGGGTGCGTCGGGTGTTGGCCCTGGGCGAGGGCGAGGCTGCCTGGACGTTGCTGCCGGTCGTGGTCGAAGCCGACGCCTTTCAGTTGGCCGTCGCCCTGGCCGCCGAGGTCATCACCCCGCGGCAGGCCATTCCACCGGCGCGATTGCCGGCCGCCGTTGAGTACCGGCTGACCACAGTCGAGGGAGGCCGCGGGCGGCTCGATGCGTTTTGGGCTGAGCTGCTCCCCTGGGCCGATGTCGTGGTCGCGGCCGGGTCGTTGGCCTTCTACCGGCGGCTGGCCGAAGCCATCCGTGAGCACCGTTTCGTGATCACGCGCGGGTTTGCCCAGGTGCTCTATCCCGCCACCTTTCTCTGCGGCACGGGCGCGTGCCTGGCCTGTGTGGCCGATGTGGCCGGCGGCCGGCGCCGCGTCTGCCTGCGCGGTCCGGTTTTCGACCTGACAGACGTCGTCAGCGACCGCTGAGAGGCATCCTTCGTCCTCCGGCCCGCCCCTCGGCCCACATTCGGGCCGAAGAACCCCGAAAACCAACCACCATCGTCCATCGTCTATCGTCTATCGTCCATGCCCATCGAGCTGGCCCCGCGCAACAAACGAGGGTTGCCCTTGCGGTCGCCGGTCATGGCCGGCAGCGGCGCTGTGGGCTACGGCGATTGCTGGCCGCCCGGCCTGGACCCGCGCGCGTTCGGCGCCATCGTCACCGCCGGGGTGACCATGCGCCCGCGGTCGGGCCGCGAGCCGCCGCGCCTGGCCGAGCTGCCCTTGGGCTTTCTCCTGGCCACCGGCGACCACAACCCCGGCTATCGCCGAGTCGTGGCCCAATACGCCGAGCTCTGGCGGCGGCTAGGGGTGCCGGTGATCCTGAGTTTGCTCGGCGCCGAACCCGGCGACCGGGCCTGGATGGCGACGCGGCTGGAAGAAGACGATCCGGGCATTGCCGGCATCGAGTTGCCCGTGCCCGAAGACGTCAACTTGGGCGAGGCGAGCGCCTTCATCGCGGCTGTGCGTCGGGCGACGACCCTGCCCCTGCTGGTGCGATTGCCGGCAACCCGGGCGGCCCATCTGGCTGAGACCTGTGTGGTGGCCGGCGCCGATGCCCTTGTCATCGGAACGCCGCCGCCGGTCGTGTACCCGGCGCCCGACGGCACCCCGCTGGAAGGACCTCTGGCCGGGCCAACGGCGTTGCCGTTCACGCTGCGGGGACTGCGGGCCGTCGCCGCCCTCCATCTCGACGTGCCGTTGATCGCGTCTGGCGGCATTCAGAAGGCCGAAGATGCCCTCCTCTGCCTGCGTTGGGGCGCGGTGGCCGTGCAGATTCGCAGCCTGGTCTGGACCGACCCGGCGGCAGCGATGCACGTGGCCGAGTCCGTGCATGCCGCCTTCGCGGCGGACAGCCCGGAGGGCTGAGGGGCCTACCCTTTTCGTCTTGGTGATTGTCCGGATTTGTGCCAAAATGGCGCCCGTCGGCCCATTCGTTGCCAAAGTCCCTTTGCCGTCGGATGTTCTACGCGTTGCACGGCGTTCCCATCCAATTCGAAAGCCATGACGCGCGTCTGACCGCGCGCTGGCACCGGCAATGGGCGCCGTTCGCCTCGGCTCCGGTCGTGTCATCCGCGCCCATCGTCGTGCGTTTGGAGGTTGCCCTCGCCTTGCCGCCGCCGCCAGCTGAAGCGGTCGTTTCCGAAGGGCCCTTCGTCGCCTACCATCGCAGCGGCGATCGCCTGGTGCTCTATCTGCCCCGTTGGGGGCGTTGTGATATCCATCTGGCCGCGAATATAGTGGAGGGCCGGCTGCTGGAATCCTGTTTCGAGGCCTACGGCGTTTTTGAGGACGTGGTCATCATGGCCCTGGCCCCTCTGCTGCGCCGCCGTGGGTTGTTCACCATCCATGCCTTTGCCGCCGCCCGGCAGGGGCGTGCGGCCATCCTGGCCGGCGATATCGGCGCCGGCAAGACGACAACCGGCCTGGCCCTGTTGCTGGCCGGCTATCGGCTATGCGCCAACGATTCGCCCTTGCTTCGGCTCAAGGCCGACGGCGGGGTGGACGTGCTGGCCTATCCCGGCCTGCTCAGCGCCTATCCCGATAGCCTGAGCCGGTTTCCGGCGCTTGCGGGTCTGCTGGCCGAGCTTCCGCCCGACCGACCCCCTGCCAAGCTGTCCTTTGCCCTCGATGCCATCCGGCCCGAGGCCTGGCAGTACGAAGCGCAACCGGGCGCGCTCTTCTTCCCGCGGGTCGTGCCGGGTTTGGCGGCCTCGACCCTCTTTCCCCTGGACCGCTTCGAGGCCCTGCGACGCCTGATCGCCCACGCCGTCGAACGGTGGGATACCGCCACCATCCCGACCCACCTTCAGGCCCTGCGCCGGCTGGTCGAATCCTGTCCGGCTTACGAGTTGCATCTGGCGCCCGACATCGAGCGCCTACCCGCCCTGCTCACGGCGGCCATGGACGGCTAGCGAATGACAAACGCGACAATCGTTTGCAAATGGATATTGTATCATGTAGTGCAAGATGGCATCTTGCGCTACATCATCACATCACGTAATTTTATCAAGATTGTTCGATTAAAAATGTCAAGAAGATTCGCTCGATATTAATCAAATCGATGAGATAATAATTTGTTAGATTTTTGATATTTCTAAAATTTTTGTCTCGTATTCTTATTGAAACATTCTTAATCATTTTCTTGGTGTCTTTGTATCTTTGTGATTATAAAAAGGACTGTAATCGCTATTGCCAAGAGGTTTTATGACTACGACCACGTTGCCCGATATCCTCATCGGTACGGATACGACCTACGAACCGCCCTATCGGATTCTCGTCCATAACGACGATGTGACGCCGTTCGATTTCGTGATCCGGGTCTTGCGGACGATTTTTGGGCTTTCGCCGGAATTGGCCGAACACGTCACCTGGACGGCCCATGTGCGCGGGGTGGCCCTCGTCATGGTGCGGCCACGGTCCGAGGCCGAACGCCTGGTGGCGAAAGCCCACATCGCCGCCCGACTGGAACGGTTTCCGCTCACGTTCAGCATCGAACCGGAGGGCTAATGTACACCCCGGCCGATTTGGCCGCGTTCATCGCGGCCCATGGGATTGACGCCCAGCTGATCACCGATATCGGTGAGACGCCGACCGTACCGGCGGCAGCGGCAGCCCTGGGTGTACAGCCCGACCAAATCATCAAAACCCTGCTGTTTTACGTGCGATCGGAGCCCTACGTGGTCATTGCCCACGGCACGGCGCCGGTGCGGGAACGGGTTCTGGCCGACCATTTCGGGGTGGGCAAGCGCCAGATTCGCTTGGCTCGTCCCGATGAAGTCCTGGAAGTCACTGGGTATCCGGCCGGGGGCGTGCCGCCGTTCGGCCATCGCCGGACGGTACCCGTGCTGATCGTGCCGACCCTGCTGGCTTGGGAGGTGGTGTATGGGGGCGGCGGCGACGATCGCACGATGATGCGGATCCCGACAGCCGAACTGCTGCGGGTAACACAGCCGACGGTCCTACCCGCCGGAGAGGGTTCGTAACCGGCACGAGAGCGTTCGGAGATTGCGGGTTGTAGCACGCTCGAAAGACGACGGACGCACGGCGACTGTTCTGCGTCCTTCGTCTTTCGGCCGTCGTCTTGGCGAGCGGCCGACAGCGGGGAGGGGAGCCCCATCCGGGAAGGAGGGCCTTGGGCTGAGTCGTTACACACTTTTCGCAAGCGATCTTGGGGTTGGGGCCCATTTCGAGTATACTTGGGTGTTTGTGTGCACCCTGAGTTGAGGGGCAAGTTGACTTTTGTTCAAACCATCCGTCTGTTCGCACCTGCCTGACCGTGTCTCACCCTGCCCACCCAAAGCCTACCGCCGCCGTTCTTCAGGCATCGGCTGCCGCATGGACCCCTCCCGGCCCTGAGGGGTCATCGCCGCGCGCCGTCTCTGCCCAGGTCGGAGGCGTCGCTTCGCGTGGGGCAGTAACCACCAAGGAGGTGAAGTCCGCCCATCCCGCTGCAGAACCGGGCCCGCCGCAGGCAACGTGGTGGCAACGATTGCTGTCGGGACGCCATGTTGTTCCATACGCCCTGGGAGCGTTCCCTCGACCGGCCGCACAGGCGCCCGCGCGCGAGCGCCTTGCCGAGGAAGCTCCCCCTCCTTTCTCGGGGAGGTTACCGTTCGTGAAATACGCCATCGAAATGCGCAATGTCAGCAAGCGGTTTACAACCGCTGCCGGCACCGAGGTTGTTGCCGTTGACAATGTGACGCTGGAAATCCTGGACGGCGAGTTCTTTTCGCTGTTGGGACCTTCTGGCTGTGGCAAGACGACCAGTTTGCGCATGATCGCCGGCTTTGAGTTACCGACAGCGGGCGAAATTTACATCCACGGCAAACCCATGGACGCCACGCCGCCCAACAAACGGCCGGTCAATACGGTTTTCCAGAACTACGCCCTCTTTCCGCACATGACCATTGGGCAGAACGTGGCCTTCGGACTGGAGATGGAACGGCTGCCCCGGGCCGAGATCACCCGCCGCGTGGGCGAAGCCCTGGAGCTGGTGCGGTTGTCGGGTTACGAAAACCGCAAGCCCCATCAGCTGTCCGGGGGACAGCAGCAGCGCGTGGCCCTGGCCCGCGCGCTGGTCAAGCGGCCGGAGGTGCTCCTGCTCGATGAACCTCTCGGCGCGCTCGACCTCAAGCTGCGCAAGGAAATGCAGCTGGAGCTGAAAAAACTGCAGCGCGAGGTGGGCATCACCTTTGTCTATGTCACCCACGACCAGGAAGAGGCGCTGACCATGTCCGACCGCATCGCCGTGATGAACGGCGGGCGAGTGTTGCAGGTTGGCACGGCGGCCGAAATCTACGAACGCCCTGTCAACCGCTTTGTGGCCGATTTCATCGGCGAGACGAATTTCCTGAAAGGCACGGTGGTGATGGCGACGGATGAGCCAGACCGTTACCTGGTGCGGCTGGAAGGCGGCGCCATGCTGATGGCCTCGTGCGAACACCCCCTGCAGCCCGGACAACAGGTCGTGGTCGCCATTCGCCCCGAAAAAATGCACCTGAACGGTTCCCGTCGCTTCGGTCCATACGCCGACAACCACGTCCACATCCCCGGCCGGGTGCAAGAAATCGTGTACATCGGCACCGATACCCACTACGATGTGGCGCTGGAGGCCGGCCCCATCGTGCGCGTGCGGGAACAGAACAGCGGTGTCTTCTCCCCGCGGCTGGCCCTCCTCGGCGAAGCCGTAAGCGTCAGCTTCGATGCGGCGGTCGCCCGCATCCTGGTGGATTGAGAGATGGCCGCTGAATTCGTGTCCACGGGTAGCCGTCGCCGCGGCTTTTGGCTCATGCTGCCCAGCCTTTTGTGGATGCTGGGGCTGCTGATCATTCCCCTTGGGCTGGTTCTGGTCGTTTCCTTTGGACGCCGCGACACCGATGGCAATGTCATCTACACCTTCACCCTCGATAACTACCTGCGGCTCATCGGTTTCAGCCGGACCTATCCCTGCGGCAGCACGCCGCCGCCCTGCTTCGATCCCCTCTATCTGACCATCCTCTGGCGCTCGATCGTCCTGGGCCTGCAGACCACCCTGCTCACCATCCTCATCGGCTATCCCCTGGCCTATTTCATCGCGCGGGCGCCGGCTTCGCGGCGGAATGTTTACCTGTTCCTGGTTCTCGTCCCCTTGTGGACCAATTTCGTCATCCGGCTTTACGCCTGGATCATCATCTTGCGCACCCAGGGCGTGCTCAATACGGTGTTGGGGTGGCTGGCGGGGCTGGTGAACCTGCCGTTTCAGCCGTTGGAGATGCTCTACACGCCCGGCGCCGTGCTGCTGGGCATGGTGTACGAGTTTCTGCCTTTCATGATCCTCCCGATCTACACCTCGTTGGAGAAAATCAATCCGTCGTTGTACGAAGCCGCCGCCGACTTGGGCGCCAACACCTGGCGCACCCTGTGGCGGGTGATCATCCCGCTCTCGATGCCGGGCATCGTCGCCGGCACCATCCTCGTCTTCGTCCCCGTCATGGGGACTTTCATCGTCTCTGACATCCTGGGCGGGCGTCAGGTCATCCTCGTCGGCAACCTCATCCAACGCCAGTTTCTGGATGCCCGTGACCCGGCCTTCGGTTCGGCTGCGTCCATCATCCTGATGGTCCTGACCTTGGCCATCACCTTGTACTACACGCGACGTTTCGGTTTTGGCGAAGAGATCACCTCGGCATGAAACACAGACGTCCGTTTTGGCTGTATCTGATTGTCGTTTTGGTTTATATTTTTCTATACGCACCGATTTTGGTGCTGATCATCTATTCTTTTAACGCTTCGCGTGTAAATGTACGTTTTGAAGGAATTGTCAATATTGAGCCTTGTGGACCGTTTTATTGGTTTTGTCAGCTATCGCGCAATCATGAAGTGATCAACGCGGCCCGCAATTCGCTGATCATCGCTTCGATCTCGACCCTGGGTTCCACCGTCATCGGGACCATGGCGGCGCTGGCCTTGCAGCGCTACGAATTTCCCCTCAAGCGTTTTTCGGAAGGCGCCCTCTACATCCCCATCGTGATCCCGGAACTGGTCATGGGCATCGGCATCCTGGTCCTGTTCACCACCGTGTTTCGCGCGATCAATACGGCCCTCGACCTGCAAGGGAACGCCCGGTTGGGCATGGGCCTGGGAACGGTCATCGTCTCGCACATCGCCTTTAGCATCCCGTTCGTGGCGCTGGTGGTGCGCGCCCGTCTCCACGGCTTCGACCGAGCCATCGAAGAGGCGGCGCGCGACTTGGGCGCTACCGAGTGGATCACGTTCTGGCGGATCACGCTGCCCAACATCGCGCCGGGTGTGTTGGCAGGGGCGTTGCTCGCCTTCACCCTCTCGTTGGACGATTTCGTCATCACCTTTTTCACCACCGGGCCCGGCGCCACCACGCTGCCGATTTACGTGTACGGGTTGTTGCGCCGGACGATCACACCCGAGGTCAATGCCCTTTCGACCATCTGGATTCTGCTTGTGTTCCTGCTGCTCGTTGTCATTCAACGCGTGCAAGGGCAACAACGCTAGCCGATTTTCGTTACGTCCATAGGAGGAGAACCATGGCACGGTTTCGCATCGGCCTGTTGTTGGCGCTGGCGCTGCTGCTGGCCGGTTGCGCTGGCGGAGGGAGCGGTCAGCCTGCGGAGGGTCCGATCAGAACCGCTTCCGGTTTCGTGTGCCCGGCTCCGCAGCCGCGGATGGAGGTCACGTCCCGCGAGCTCAACCTGTTCGTCTGGACGGAGTACATCCCCGAAGAGATGATCGAGTGTTTTCAGCGGGTTTACGGCATTCGCGTCAATCGGGATGAGTATTCGGCCAACGAGGAGATGTACGCCAAATTGCGGGCCGGCGGCGCCAATTACGACCTGGTGATGCCCACCGATTACTTCGTCGGGCTGATGGTGCGACAGGGCATGCTCCAGAGACTGGACAAAAGCAAGCTCGTTGCCCTTTCCTATTTCGACCCGAACTATCTCAACCTCTCCTTCGATCCCGGCAACGAGTACACCGTGCCCTACCAGGCCGGCACCGACGCCATCATCGTCAACACGGACAAGGTCAAAGAGCCGGTGACCGCCTTTGCCGACCTATGGCGGCCCGAATTCGCCCGTCGCATCGTCTCCGTGGACGATTCGCGCACGGTCATCGGCATCACCCTCCTCACCCTGGGCTACGACATCAACACGAAAGACCCGGCCCAACTGGAGGAAGCCAGGGTCAAACTGGCTCAACTCATCCCCAACATCAAGGTTTTCGACAGCGACAGCCCCAAAACGGCTCTCATCGGCGGCGATGTGGACCTCGGCATCGTCTGGACGGGCGAGGCCGCGCTGGCCCACCAGGAAAACCCGGCCTTCGAGTACATCTACCCGGTCGAAGGTCCCATCCTCTGGCAGGACAACTGGGCCATTCCGGTCAATGCCCCCCATCCCGATGCAGCCTATGCCTGGCTCAATTACACCCTGCAACCCGACCTGTTCTGGCTGACGCTGCGCGATTTCCCCTACAACAATCCCCACAAGGCCGCCCTGGAATGGGCGCGCACCAACCAGCCGGAGCTTTACGAGACCTATATGGGCTCGCCCATCACCAACATCCCGCCCGAGGTCCTGAAACGCGGGCATCGCGTCGAGGACGTGGGCGAGGCTACCCCCCTTTACGACCGCATTTGGACGGAGGTGAAGGGGCAGTAGGGTGGTTACTGGTTACTGGTTACTGGTTTACTGGCCTCTTATGCCGCATGGAGGCCGATGGCCGGACGAAAGACGAAGGACGAAGGAGGACTTTTCTTCGTCCTTCGTCTTTCGTCCGTCGTCAGAAGCTCCCCAAGCTCCCTTAGCTCCTCACGCCCCTCCGGATGACATCCGGAGCTACGGCTCCTCACGCCCCTCCGGATGGCATCCGGAGCTACAGCTCCTCAAGCTCCCCCAAGCTCCTCTAAGCTCCCCAAGCTCCTTCCCCGATGGATAAACCGATCGTCGCCTGCATCCAACAGCACCTGATCGTGCCGCAGACGCCCGATGAATACGTGGGCTATCTGAGCCGTTTTCTGCGCACGGCCAAGGCCAAAGGGGCTGCGTTGGCCCTATTTCCCGAATTGAGCGGCCTGGTCACGGCCATCCCCAGCCTGAGCGGCTGGCGCAACCGCATCCTGCGCACGGCCGGCCAGAGCCTGAACCCGAAGGCCGGCCTGTGGGATCGGGTCAAGGCCGCCATGGCCGGCAGCGCCGCCAGCGTCATGGAGGCCGATCTCGGTCAGGCCCTGGCCGAGGCCCTCGTCAGTATGCCCGAATCGCTGGCCGAGGCCTTCGTCAGCACCTACGCCGGGTTGGCCCGTCAGTTCGAGATGGGCATCGTCGTCGGTACCCTGTTGCCGGGCGGTCTGACGGCCACCTTTCCCGACGGCGGACGGCTCTACAACGTGGCCTGCGTGTTCGGCGCGGACGGGCGTCTCCTAGGCAGCCAGGCCAAGGTCGTACCCGGCGCGGACGAGCGCGACCTGATCACGGCCGGCGCGGGCTGGAACGTCATCCCCACTCCGGTCGGGCGCGTGGGCCTGCTCATCGGCGATGACGCCCTTTTCCCCGAAGCTGGGCGCATTTTGGCCTATCAGGGCGCCGATATGCTGCTCACCCTGGCGGCCGTGCGCCGGCCCGTCGCCTATCAGAAAATCCGACAGGCGGCTCTGGCCCGTTGCCAGGAGAATCAGCTCTACGGCATGGTCAGTTTTCTCACCGGCCCTGACCCCTTCAGCAGCGGCGAGACGCCGCCGTTCGTTGGCGCCAGCGCTATCTTTGCGCCGGCCGATTTTACCCGGCATTTCAGCGGCGTCATGATCGAGGTGGGTAGCCCCCTGGCCGAAGGCGTCATCACAGCGGAATGGGACTACCCGGCCCTGTTCGAGCTGTGGGAGGAAAGCGATACGCCCCTGCGCCGCGCCATGCCCATGCGTCAGGCCGGCGCCGTCCTCGGCCCGATTTACGGGCGGGCCTTGCCGTTGGCCGACGCGGCCGGCCAGCTGCCCGTGCCGCCGGCCCTGCCCGACCGGTCGGCCGCTGCCGAGACGGAAGCGCCGACACCCGTCGGCGAGGCCATACCGGCGCCGGAAGCAGAAACCACGGCCGATACGACCGATCTCCCCGCCGCGGTCTCAGCCGCGGAAGAGACGGATACCCTCACCGGCCCGGAAATGGCGGCGGGGAGATCGACCAACTGGCGAGAACGGTTGCGGCGTTTCTGGCCGCCGCGCTCGTAGCACAGGTCGTGCTACAGCCGCATGAACGAGCTATGGGGCGGGACGATGGGCTTGTCGGGTTTGAGGGCGTGACAGGCGTGGTTGGCCGCCACGGCAGCCTGAGCCAGGGCCGTGGCGATCAACTTGAGATTGACCCCGTCGCGCGGCCGGGTCACGTCGCCGATGGCGTAGATGCCCTCAATGCTGGTCTGCATCATGCCATCCACCTCGATGCCCTGACCGTTCATCTTGAGGCCCAGGCCCTCGACCAGGCGCCGGTCGCTGCGAAAACCGAGGGCCAGGATGACGGCATCCACCTCCAGCTCGCTTTCAGCGCCGGTGCGGTTGTCGAGGATGACGGCCTTCTCGACCCGGGCCTTCCCCTGGACTTCCTTGAGTTCATGGCATAGGCGGACATCCACCCCGCTGGCCATGAGTTCGGCGACAAAGGCCTCGCGAGCACGGAAGGTCTCGCGGCGGTGGATGAGGGTGACTCTGTCGGCGTAGTCCTTGAGGTTGAGCGCCCATAGGACGGCGCTATCGCCGCCGCCCACCACCAGCACCTTCTGCCCACGGAAGGGCGCGCGGTCGCGGGCGAAGTAGTACACGCCTTTGCCCTCGAAGCGGGTGACCGAGGGGTTGTCGAGCTTGACCGGCGTGATGGCGCCGATACCGACGGCCAGGATGACCTTGCGGGCGCGGTGGACACGGCCGCGCTGGTCGCGCACGGCAAAGACGCCGTTGTTCAGCCGTTCGATCTGCTCGGCGCGGCAATCCGTCTCGATCTCGATGGTGGGTCGGAAACGCTCGGCCTGTCCCCGCAGGGCTTCAGCCAGGTCTTTGGCGTCGATCTTGCTGAAGCCAGGCACGTCGTACACCGTCAATTCGGGGTAGAGGGCCGACAGCTGGCCGCCCACCACCGGCATGGCTTCGAGCACCCGGGTCTTGAGCTGGCGCAGCGCCGCGTAGAAGCCGGCGTAGAGACCGGCCGGCCCGCCGCCGACGACAAGGACATCGAGGGTGGCCGCCTCCAGCGCCCGTTCGACGGCCTCGAGCATGGCCCGCACCGAGGTCAGCTTGACGCGCGGGCGACCCAATCTGGCGCCGGCCGCGGTTTCGGCTTCGTCAATCATCTGCCATTCCTGCCAGGTGATGTAGCGCACCCCGCGGCGTTGGAGCAGGGCCGTCACCGCTTCGGGTCGGGCATCGGCGGCCGCCACCGGGGTCAGATGGGGCACGTCTTCCAGCATCAGCCGCACGGTCGCCACGGCGTCGGGTTTGTTCGTGCCGATGATGCCGGTCGGCCCACGCTTGATCCAGCCCACGCAATACTCGCCGGGAACGACGGCGCCGGTTTTGTCGTCCACGACCCGACCGCCCTCGTTGGGGATGATGCCCCAACGGCTGTGGAAGGGCACGCCCGGCAGCGGCTCGCCTTTGTAGCCGATGGAGCGCAGGACCATGCCCACATCGAGGGTCTCGAACTGGCCGATACCGTGGGCGACCAGTCCCCCGCGCTCGTCCGGGCGCAGCTCGTTCCGCTCCAGGCGGATTTGTTTGACCCGGCCGTGTTCGTCGCCGATGATCTCGACAGGCGAACGCAGGAAGAGGAAGTGGATGCGCTTGGGGCGGCCTGACGGCCCCATCATGGCGTAGTGCCGGAGAATTTCGATGTTCGTCTGGGCTTCGCGGTTGTCGGCGATCGAGGCCGCGCTGGCCGGGTCAAGCTCCAGTTCGGTCGGGTCCACGATGACATCGGCCACTTCCAGGTCGGCCAGCTCGCGCAGTTCGGGGTTGGTGAACTTGACCTGGGCCGGCCCGCGGCGGGCGATGACGTAGATATCCTCGACCCGGCTCTGGCGTAGGGCCTCCAAGGCGTAGTCGGCGATGTCGGTCTGTTCGAGTTCGGCCGGGGAGAGGGCCAGGATGCGGGCCACGTCCATCGCCACGTTGCCTACGCCGATGACGGCCACACTCCGGCAGGAAAAATCATAGGTGCGGTCGGCGTAATCGGGATGGCCGTTGTACCAGGCCACGAACTCGGTGGCCGGATAGCTGCCGATCAGGTCTTCGCCGGGGATGCCCAACCGTCGGTCCGTCTGTGCGCCAACGGCGTAGATGACCTGGTCGTAATGGCGGCGCACGTCTTCGTGGGTCAGGTCCTTGCCGAAGGCGACATTGCCCAGAAAGCGCACGCGGGGGTCCTCGGCGATCTTGTCGTAGACCTTGGTCACCGACTTGATTTTCTGGTGATCAGGCGCCACGCCATAGCGCACCAGGCCGTAAGGCGCCGGCAGCTGCTCGATGATGTCAATGGAAACCTCGTAATCGCGCTGTGCCAGCAGCGCTTGCGCCGCATAGAAACCGGACGGCCCAGCGCCGATGATGGCCACGCGCAGGGGACGCTCCGGTGTACCCAACGCAGACGACATGGTTTTCCTCCTCGTTGAAGAAACGGTCGGTTACCCTGCCTTGCCGGTCTGTTCAGTCCTTGGGGGCCAGCAGATCGCCCAGTTGACGGACCAGCATGAGGGCGGAAATGGCGAATTTGACGATCTCACCGATGCCCGGCGCCTTGAACCCAGCGTCGGCATCCTGTCGGCGACGTTCCTCCCAAGCGTGGGCGACCATCAGGGCCGCCACCAACCCCACCAGCGCACCGATCCCCGTGCCGAGCAAAAGCACGCGTTGATGATCGCTGAAGAAACGATGACGCTCGATCATGAGAACTCCTTAGGGTGAGCGACGACGCTGTCGCAAGAGACGAACGATGAGGCCAAGGCTAAATCCGGCCTGATAGCGGGCGGTTTCCAGTGCCAGCAAGGGTGCGGTGACTTTTTGGCTGTAAAAACGCGTACGTTCGGCCGCAAGCTGCGTCCAATGCCGAAGCCGGGGAAAGCCCACGCCCTGCAACCAACCCAATCCCCGGCCCAAGCCACGCGTGGCCAGAAAAAGCCCGGCTCCCAGCACCAATATGAGCACACACCCCTGCGCCGCCAGAACGATGAGGGCCAGATCACGTGCTGTTGCCAGAGTCATGCTTTGCCTCAATGCCGAACGCGTGTCGGCCCGCCGGTTCTGCGGACGGGGCCGGGACGATGTGTTTGCGCACGATGGCACAATTGTAGCAAAGCACGGCGAGGGGAGCAAACGGTCGGCCGCGCAGTGCATGGCCGTGCAGCGGCATGGTCGGCAACAGGAAGACACCCGGCTCAACCCATCCGCACGATGGCGTTGTCCTTCTGCCGCTCGTGGAAGAAAGGAGGACCGAGGAGGTGAGGGGTCCGCTTCCCCGTTTGGCTGCGGGCGGTCTCTACCGTTACAATGCCGGGTCGGAGCCAGCCAAGCCGGGCCTTCTCCCAACCGGCCCGGAATCCTCCGCCAACACGCCAACGTTCATAACGATTCAGCCCACTAGGAGTTTTTCCCTTGCCGCCATCGGCTGTGCGCTAGCACGACGGGCGAAAGACGGAGAGCAAGATGCCATCTTACACGACAGCTTTCGTCTGCCTGTGAGGGAATTCTCTCGGCAACTGAGCCATCCTCGTCATCGGCCTGAATCGTTACCAACGTTCTAACGTTCCCACACAAGAGACGACCGTGCGCGTAACCCTGCTCAGTTACACCCATATCAACCCCAATCTGCCGAACGAGCACCCGGTGCGCTTGGGGGCCGGGACGCTCCAGGAGGGGCTGATCGAATACGCCGGGCGTGTCTGTTACCGTTCGGACGCGCTTATGGGCAAGAACCCCGATTTCATCCGCGCCCGCGTGCGCGAGGGCCACGAGGACATCGTCGAGCACGTGCGTTTCATCTTCCGCCTGGAAGATGTCCCCCTCGACGCCGACCTGCTCCTGCTGGCCGCGCAGCCCACCGTGGCCTATACCGACCTGGGCAACGGGAGCTGGATCGTCAGCATGAACGCCCGCAACGTGCGCGATTTCTGGCGCAAGTCGCGCTCGGCCCTGGCCTGGGAACTGCTGCGTCTGGCCGCAGCCATTGTCCCTTCGGTCTATGCCGATGTGGAAACCCCGCTAGAACGTGGGCCCATTGACACGTCCGAACGTTCGGACGTGTCAACGTGCCAACGCGCCAACGTGACCCTGTTGGGCTTTGTGCCGGTGGACGGAGTGGTCGAACCGGAAAAACACGGCGCCGCCACGTTCCTCGTGGAAGGCATTTCGCGGGCGTGCAGCCATCAGATCGTGCGCCACCGCCTGGCCTCCTTCAGCCAGGAATCGCAGCGCTATGTCAGCCTGGAAAAGGGCGGCTGGCAAGCCGTGGTGCCCCCGACCATCGCCGCCAACCCCGAGGCCAACGCCGTACTCGAGCAGGCCTGGGCCGCCCTGCAGGCGGCCTATGCCCGCTTGCGCGAGCTGGGCATCCGCAAGGAGGATGCCCGCTTTCTCCTCCCCAATGCCGCCGAGACCCGCCTGGTCATGAGCATGGACTACGGCGCTTTGCGCCATTTCTTCTGGCTACGGCTCGACAAGGCCGCCCAATGGGAGATCCGCCGGGTGGCCCGCGCCATGCTCGAACTGGTCGAACCCCTGGCGCCGGCCGTCTTCGCCGATATCGTCGCCGCCTTTCCGGATTGACCGTGTACACCACCCTTGTCTCCCCCGACGTATTGGCGGCCCATCTCGACGACCCGGATTGGGCCGTCGTGGATTGCCGCTTTTCGCTTCAGGATACGGAATACGGGCGTCGCGCCTATCAAGCCGGCCACATTCCCGGCGCAGTCTACTGTCTCTTATACACATCT
>JAOADB010000422.1 GCA_026417535.1 Caldilineales bacterium | reverse complement strand
CTATTGGGAAGTGCCGGCGCAGGCAGCAACGGCGATGGAAGGCCGTTGGGTTCCCGGCCCCGGCGCGGCGTTGTTCGAGGCGGTGCGCGCGCAGTTAGGGCCAGTGCCGATCATTGCCGAGGATTTAGGTCTGATCACACCCGATGTTGACGAATTGCGCCGGCGGCTCGGTTTCCCGGGGATGGCGGTGTTGCAGTTTGCATGGGGCGGCGACGCAACCAGCAACTACCTGCCACACAACTACACCCGCGATTTAGTGGTCTATACCGGCACCCACGACAACGACACCACGGTGGGTTGGTGGTCAACGCTCGATGAGTACACGCGCCAACATGTGCGCAATTATCTCGGCGCGCGCGATGAAACCATTGCGTGGGATTTCATTCGGGCAGCATTGATGTCGGTGGCCGACACCGCAATCATTCCAATGCAAGACGTATTGGGGCTTGGTTCGTGGGCGCGGCTCAATCTGCCGGGAAGGGCGGAAGGCAACTGGGCGTGGCGGATGCGACCCGACCAGCTCAATATCGATCAAGCGCACCATTTAGCCTACTTGACGGCGCTCTACGGGCGGGAGCCATTGGCGGAGAGAGAGCAAGCAAGTTATACGTGAAGAGCGGGCAGATAGGGGCAAGGCGTTAACCTACCTCTACCTGCCTGTGCTGCATCAATCAAGATACCCATACAAGCGATGGCCAACGCTGGGATGGCGCAGGCGGCGCAGGGCTTCAGCCT
>JAOADB010000421.1 GCA_026417535.1 Caldilineales bacterium | reverse complement strand
CACTTGGCCCTCCCCGTTTGGATCAGGAAGTTAGTTGCCTGCGCGGCTCACCATGGGTAGATAGATGAACTTGAGCTTGCTGACCGTGTACACCTCACCCTCGTAGGGGATGTTGACGGGCGCATTGCCGAATTCATCGCTGATGGTGGCGGTCTCCGGGATGTCGAGGCGCAGGGCGCCGTTACCCGTGCCGGTGCTGACAAGCACGGTGTAGAAGCGACCACTGCCGGTGACTTCGAGTACTTCGGCGCCGGTGATGGTGCCGGTTGTACTGAGCACGAAGTCATCAACATCCACACCGCTCATCCCTACGTTGAAGGCAACCTTGTAGCTCACGGTCGCGGCGCTGGTCGGGCTGGCGTCCAAGCGCGTGACGGACTCTACTTGCGGTTCGAGCGCGGTTGGCTCGAACACCAGGCGGCCTTCAATCTGCGGGTTGATGGGTGCTGTCTGCGCCTTGATGTACTCGATCACGGCATCGCGCACGTAGTACTGTGTGTCGTGCACGATCTGATCGAGCGGCCACAGGCTGACGCCACCATCGTTGAAGTTGCAGGAGCCGGCAGCTAAGTAGTTGACCGTGGACACGGTGTAGTAAGTGTTGGCATCGTTGAAGTCCACGAGCTGACCGTTGATCTCCAGCGACTTCACATTATTCTCGTATGGCTTGTACGGATAGGTGTCGTAGTAGGTGATCTTACCGATGGCGTTGATGTCCAACATGCAGGTGGTGTAATAGGA
>JAOADB010000420.1 GCA_026417535.1 Caldilineales bacterium | reverse complement strand
CTTCCAGGCCGTCCCCGGCTGGCGGGGCAACGCCCTCAACAACGACGACCAGAGCGACCGGGGCTGGGCAATGGGCTTCACCATCCCCTTCACCAGCCTGGGCCTGGCCTCGGCGCCCCCGGAAGGCACCCTCTGGCGCATGGCCATCATCCTTCACGATCGGGACTCCCGGGCTGGCCCGCCGGTGGGCGACCAATCCTGGCCCCCGTCCGCCTCTCCGGGAAGTCCTGCCTGCTGGGGGTTGCTGCGCTTCGGCCTGCCAACCTACGCCTCCACAGCCACGCCGACCGGCACGGTGGTCATCCGCCGTCCCACCGAGAACAGCCCGCTGGTGCCAGACGCTGATGTGGGGGGAGCTATCGCCAACCAGTGTCCCGGAGACGAGTTCCACATCTGGAACGAGTGGGGCAACCGCAACTACGGCCGCGCGCCCGACTTCAATATCCAGAACCAATCGGACGTGGCGGATTGGCCCTGTTTCGCCAAATACTACGTCACCTTCCCGCTGGATTCCATCCCGCGCGGCAAGAGCATCATCTCCGCCACGCTGACCCTCTATCAGTTTGGCAACGCCGGAGGGCCGGGCGAAGCGCGGCCTTCGTGGATTCAGGTGCTGATCGCCTCGGCGGACTGGCGGGAGGACACCATCACCTGGAACAACGCGCCCCTGGCCTACGAGAACGTCGGCGGGAGTTGGGTGCCGCCGCTTACTGACTGGCCAGGCTGGCCGGGGGTGCCGCGCACCTGGGACGTCTCCTACGCCGTGGCGCGGGCCTATGCCTGTCCCTTATACACATCTG
>JAOADB010000419.1 GCA_026417535.1 Caldilineales bacterium | reverse complement strand
GGCAATAACGATGAAAAAGCGCGCCTCCTGCACTACGCCGACCTTATCCGGGTGGGGTTGGCGGGCAACCTCGCGGAGTACTCTCTCGTGGACATGAACGGCAACACGGTCAAGGGCAAGCAAGTGGACTACAACGGGCAGCCCGCCGGTTACACTGCCGATCCGCAGGAGCACATCATCTACATCTCCGCGCACGACAATCAGACCCTGTTCGATAACAATACCTACAAGATGCCGGCGGATGCGACCATGGAAGAGCGCGTACGCGCGCAGAACATGGGCATCAGCATCGTAGCGCTCTCGCAAGGCGTACCTTTCTTCGACGCCGGCATTGACATGCTGCGCTCCAAGTCTTTCGACCGCGACAGCTACAACTCTGGCGACTGGTTCAACAAACTTGACTTCACGTATCAAGACAACAACTTCGGCGTCGGCCTGCCGCCCGCAGAAAAGAACAGCGAGAACTGGAGCCTGATGCAACCGTTCTTAGCCAATTCCGCCTACAAACCTGCGCAGGCAGACATTCTCAAGAGCGTGAACCACCTGCGCGAGATGTTGCGCATCCGCAAGAGTTCTCCGCTCTTCCGTTTGGAGACGGCCGAACAGGTCGAGACAATGCTGCACTTCTACAACGTCGGTCCCGAACAGATTCCGGGCCTCATCGTCATGGAGCTGCACGACCCAACCGGTGCAGTGGTGGGCTACAGCTATCCGCGCGTGGTCGTACTCTTCAACGCCACGGATGAAACGGTCAGCTTCAGCGCCACCGAACTAGCCAACCTTAACCTGGTCCTCCATCCAGTACAGGC
>JAOADB010000418.1 GCA_026417535.1 Caldilineales bacterium | reverse complement strand
GAGGTGGTGCACGCTTTCAAAGAGCACACCCTGGTTCTGCCTGCGGGGACGCGCGTGCAGGCGCGCATCAGCGCCGTGCACCCGTTGATTGTCTTCCCCAAGGGAAACTGAAGAAAACCGCTCTGTCCGGCTCGATTCACTGTCTTCTGATCCTGCACCGGGCTTGCCGCGGTTCCATGCAGAAACAAAACTTGTTTTTTTTACCCCAAACGGAATTGTTTTTCGTAGAGCGTGCGGTACAAGCCGGGTTGCGCGATTAACTCACTGTGCGTACCGCGCTGAACAATTTCCCCGTCCTGAATGACCAGAATCACATCGGCGTTGTGGATGGTGGACAGCCGGTGAGCAATGATCAGCGCGGTGCGCCCTTCCAGCAGTCGCTCCAGGGCTTCCTGAATCAGCGCCTCGCTGACGGTGTCGATGTTGGCGGTGGCTTCGTCGAGGATGAGGATGCGCGGGTCGGTGAGGATGGCGCGGGCAATGCAAATTAACTGGCGCTGGCCCACCGAGAGGTTGGTGGCATTTTCCAGAATCGGGGTGTTGTAGCCTTCAGGCAGGTTGATGATGAACTCGTGGGCGTTTGCCAGCCGCGCCGCCTGCTCCACCTCGGCATCGCTGGCATCGGGTTTGCCAAAGCGGATGTTCTCAGCGATTGTTCCGGCAAAGAGGAAAGAATCCTGCGGCACGATGCCGATTTGCCGCCGCAGACTGTCCTGGCGCACCGTGCGCACGTCAATGCCGTCAATCAGGACTGCGCCCTCGCTCACCTCATAAAAGCGGGCTGTCAGGTTGGCAATGGTGCTCTTCCCGGCGCCGGTAGGCCCTACCAG
>JAOADB010000417.1 GCA_026417535.1 Caldilineales bacterium | reverse complement strand
GGCATCGGCCGGCGCACAGGCATGACCGACCCTTCGGGCAGCACGAGCTGGGAATACGACAATCGGGGGCGGGTGACCGAGGAGACGAAGGTCGTTAGCGGCACAGATGGGGGCACCTTTAAGACCCAGTGGGGCTATGACGCCATGGACCGGGTGGCCTGGATGAAGTACCCCGGGGGCAACGGCGGCCAGATCGGCGAGCAGGTCAACTTCACCTACAACGCCATGGGCCTCTTGCGCCAGGTGCAGAGCCATGGCAGCACCTACTACGTGGGCGATACCACCTACAACGCCCTGGGGCAGGTGGAGCTGCGGAAGCTGGGGAGCACCGCAGGGGTGCTGACCACCGACTACCTCTATCGCACGGACAACTTCCGGCTGCAGTGGATCAAGACCGGGCCCACCAGTCCCTACGAGGGGCTGCAGAACCTGGAGTACGTCTACGATGCGGTGGGGAACGTCCTGACCATCAAGGACTACAAGGTGACGGGAGGCACCCAGACGCAAAGCTTTACTTATGACCCTCTGGACCGGCTACTGAGTGCCGGTGCCAGCGGGGGCAGCAGCGGGCAGGGGCAGTACAGCGAGAGCTATACCTACAACGCCAGCGGGAATCTCATGAGCAAAACGGGGGTGGGTTCTTACCCCGACGGCGCGGGGGGGGGGGGGTGTCCGGAAGGGGCGTTGAGCAAACCCCATGCCGTGGTGACGGCCGGCAGCAACACCTACTGCTACGACCAGAACGGCAACCTGCGCCGGCGCAAGATCGGGGCAACGACCTACACCCTGACCTACGATGCGGAGAACCGGCTGACCGGGGTGAGCGGCGGGGCCAGCGCCAGCTTCGTCTACGACGGGGACGGCCAGCGGGTCAAGGCCAACTTCGGCAC
>JAOADB010000416.1 GCA_026417535.1 Caldilineales bacterium | reverse complement strand
GGACGAAACCCCTTCGTCTTCCGTCCGTCCTTCGTCCAAAGATTGACAGCCATTGTCCGGAGCCGTAGAATGGCTTCATCATCCTCTGACCACGGTTGAGCACCGGAGGTCGGATCGTTATCTCAAGGAGAATGCCCTATGAAGCTCACGATTCAGGCGCACAATGTGGAATTGACCGATTGGTTGCAGCAGTATGTTGACAAGAAAATCGGCAAACTCGACCGCTATTTGCCCGATTTGGAAGAAGCGTTTGTGGAGTTACGCGAAGAGAAAACCCGCAGCGCAGCCGACCGAGCCGTGGCGCAGGTGACGCTGCGCAGCCCACGCACCATCCTCCGCGCCGAGGAGCGGACCGGCGATATGTTCGCCTCCATTGACGCGGTCGCCGACAAGCTCGAACGTCGCATCGAGCGCTACAAGGGCAAATACGCTCGCAACAGCAAGCGCGCCGTGGCCCAGGCAGCCACCTTGGAAACGGCCGCCGTGGCCGAGGCCACGGAGCCGGTCGAGGAACCGGTGCATGGCGGTCAGATCGTCCGCATCAAGCGCTTTGAGATGCAGCCCATGGACCCGGAAGAAGCCATCGAGCAGATGGAGCTGCTTGGTCATGACTTTTTCGTCTTCCTCAACGCCCAGACCGGCACGGTCAACGTGGTCTATCGGCGCCGCGATAACAACTTCGGTTTGCTCCAGCCCGAACTGGGCTGATGGCATTCTCCGATGTCCCAGCGGCCACTTCCGGCCCGTCGGTTACCCCACGCCGACGGGCCGATTTGTTGCGAGTTGGTTGTGTTCCCATTCCGTGGACGGTTTCCACCTCCGCCGGCGGCCGATGAACGGACGAGGGACGACGGAGGAAAGACGGAGGACGAAGAGAGGTCGTTTTCCGTCTGCCCAGAACGAACACGTTGGAACC
>JAOADB010000415.1 GCA_026417535.1 Caldilineales bacterium | reverse complement strand
ACAGCTCGAGGAATACGCCGCCGGCCGGCTGCAGGACCGGTTGATGGTTTTGGCCCGGCAAAGCTACTTCAGCCCCGATGACAAGCGTTACCTGCTCAACGTCTGTTTTAGCCTGCAGTGGCGTATCATCCGGCAGTATCCGCCCTATGCCGCCCTCCTGGCCCGTCGTCCGCTGGCGCTGCTCAATCCCGATTATTTTTCCGAACAGGCCTATCGCGACCTGATCGTCTGGTTCAACCTGGCCTGGACGGACCCCAACCTGTTAGAGACGGACCCATTCTTCCAACGGCTGATCGCCAAGGGCAGCGATTTCAACCAGGCCGATATCGAGGGCCTGCTGGAACGGCATCGGGCGATCATGGCCGAGGTGGTACCCACCTACCGGCGGCTGCAGGAACGCGGCCAGATCGAGGTCATCACCGTTCCCTATTTCCATCCCATCCTGCCGCTCCTGATCGACAGCAACAGCGCCCGCCGCGCCACACCCGGTCTGCCCGTGCCGGACCCGCCCTTCCGCCATCCCGAAGACGCCGAGGCCCAACTGACCGCAGCGTTGCGCTATCACGAACGGCTGCTCGGCCGACCGGCGCAGGGGCTATGGCCCAGCGAGGGGGCCGTCTCGCCCGAAGTGGCCGAATTGGCCGCGCGCCACGGTCTGCGCTGGCTGGCGACGGATGAAGCCATCCTGGGCCGCAGCTTGGGTCTCTTTTTCAGCCGCGACGGCAGCGGTTTCGTCCACGATCCGGCCCGGCTTTACCGGCCCTATCGCCTGCTGACCCCGGCCGGGCCTGTCAGCCTGGTCTTTCGTGACCACGACCTCTCCGATCGCATCGGCTTTACCTATCAAAATCTGGGTGGCGTCCAGGCGGCCGAGGACCTCATCGTCCGGCTGAAGCATATCCACCATCGTCTCTGTCTCTT
>JAOADB010000414.1 GCA_026417535.1 Caldilineales bacterium | reverse complement strand
GGATAAACGAACGGGGGCGCCCACAAGCGCCCCCGTTTGCTGTTACGCGCTCAAAACGGCGCGGATTTGGTCTATGGCCCAATCAATTTCTTCTCGGGTGATGACGAGCGGCGGGGCGAAGCGGATGACGCTTTCGTGTGTTTCCTTGGCTAAAATACCGCGTTTCATCAGGGCTTCGCAGAAGGGGCGCGCCGAGCCGACTTCGTGTTTGAGTTCGACGCCGGTGAGAAGGCCCTTGCCGCGCACTTCTTTCACGTAGGGGCTGTTGATAGCCCGCAGTTGTTCGCGGAAGTACTCACCAAGCTCGGCGGCGCGTTCGGCAAGGTTTTCTTCTACGATGACGCGCAGTGCTTCGCGCGCGACGGCGCAGGCTAAGGGGTTGCCACCAAAGGTCGAGCCATGGCTACCGGGCTTGAATTGGATGAGGACGTCGCGCCGACCGACAACGGCGGAGACGGGCATCATGCCGCCCGAAAGGGCCTTGCCAATGGTGATAAGGTCAGGTTTGACGTCTTCCCAATCACAGGCAAAGAGTTTGCCGGTACGCCCAAGGCCGGTCTGGATTTCATCGGCGATGAAGAGGATGTTGTGGCGGGTGCAAATCTCGCGCACTTGCTTGAGATAACCTTCCGGCGGGACGACCACACCCGCTTCGCCTTGAATCGGCTCGACGAGGAAGGCGACGGTGTTGGGGGTGATGGCTGCTTCTAGGGCCGCTGCATCGCCGTAGGGGATGATGGTGAAGCCCGGCGTGAAGGGACCAAAGCCGTCACGGTAGAGCGGTTCGGTGGAGAAGGTGATAATAGTGATGGTGCGCCCGTGGAAGTTGTTGGTGCAGACGATGATTTCGGCCTCGCTTTCCGGTACACCCTTGACGCGGTACCCCCAGAGGCGCGCAGCTTTGAGCGCCGTTTCAACAGCTTCCGCGCCCGTGTTCATGGGGAGCATCATCT
>JAOADB010000413.1:301-983 GCA_026417535.1 Caldilineales bacterium | reverse complement strand
GGGACTGCTCGATCAACTGAGTAAAACGATTTCGCAGGTTAGCGATCGGGCGAGATTCGAGGCCGAGAAGTTTCAGAAGACAACTCGTTTGCAAGGCGAGATTAACGAATTGCGCCGCCAGATCGATCAGAAGCTAATAGAGTTGGGCCAGCGCGCCTACGATCTGCAACGGGCCGGCCAGATCCATGCGCCTACTCTAGCCGAATTGGCCGCTGCGCTCGATCAACTGCGCGCGACCTTAGTTGCGCGCGAGGAAGAGCTTAAACAGGCTCAGAGCGAGGTTTACGTCGAACCGGCGCCAGCCACGCCATCTTCACCGCCGCCAACTGTCCGGCCGGTGCCGATCAGTGAAGCGCCCCCTGTCGCTTCAGGCCCCAAGACTTGCCCCAAGTGCGGTTTTCAGATGCCGGCTACCGCCATCTTTTGCCCAAGCTGTGGCACCCGTGTAGGCGGGCCATAAGGTTTGGTTGTGGGATGAGGCGCGATAAAGGCAGGCTTGTAATCTGCTTCGCGCGCCGCATCCATTGCCATCGCATTATGTAAAAACCCCTCTTTCACGCCATTGTGAAAGAGGGGTAATGGTAAATGTAATTGGCTGGGGGACAGGGATTCGAACCCCAACTACCTGGGCCAGAACCAGGCGTTCTACCCTTAAACTATCCCCCATTGTGGTGCCGAAGGT
>JAOADB010000413.1:0-291 GCA_026417535.1 Caldilineales bacterium | reverse complement strand
CCCGACGCGACAACATAATACTACGCTCAACCCGCTTTGTCAAATGGTTGGCGGCGGCCAGTGGCGGCCAGTGCCCAATTGTCACCGGTTAATGCGCCCTTGACGACCGTTCATCTTTGCTACCGATCTATCGCATGCAGGTGTAACAGCAGGTCAGGATACATCAGATAGAGCCGTTGTAGCGCCGGCGCATCGATCATCCATCCGACGCTGTCGGTCAGCGCCGTCACCGCGATCCGGTACGGTTCGCTCCGCAACGCCGTGCGCATCCCGAAACAATCGCCACTGCGC
>JAOADB010000042.1 GCA_026417535.1 Caldilineales bacterium | reverse complement strand
TGGGCCATCGTCATCGGCTTGGTCAGGTCAGGGTGATTTCCTGACTGTGCGCTAGTCCGGCAGGGTCAGCGCGTTGGCGGCGATGACATCCCGATACCACCAGGCGCTGTCCTTGGGGAGACGCTGCTGGGTGGCATAATCCACCCACACCAGGCCGAAACGCTGCCGAAAACCGTGGGCCCACTCGAAGTTGTCCATCAGCGACCAGACGAAATAGCCCGCCAGGGGCACGCCGTTGCCGATGGCGCGATGGGCCGCAGCGAAATGGGCCGCCAGGTAGTCAATCCGCCGTTGGTCGCGGATACGACCCGTCTCGTCGGGGCCGTCGCTGTAGCTGCAGCCGTTTTCGGTCACGTAAATTTTGGGGGCCTGATACTCGAAATAGACCCGGCTGAGCAGCCAGTAGAGGCCGTCGGGATAGACCTCCCAGCCCATGTCGGTGCGCTGGTCGGCCGGGGCCGCAAACACGACCTGGGGTTTGTTGTCCGCTGCGCCCCAGACTCGACAGACCTCGCGGGTGTAGTAGTTGAGACCGATGAAATCGAGAGGCGCGGCCATGGCCTCCATATCGCCGGGCTGGACGAAATCGAGACCCTGGGGCAACAGACCGCCGGCCTGATACGCCGCCGTCATGTCGGCCGGATAGTGGCGCCCGAAAATCGGGTCGAAGAACCAGCGGTTGAACCAGCCGTCCAGCCAGCGCGCCTGTTTGATGTCGGGTTCGCCGGAGCTGGCAGGCATGTAATGGGTGTAGTTCAGGGTGATGCCGACCTCGGCCTCTGGGCTGTTGCGGCGCAGCACCGGCACGGCCCAACCGTGGGAAAGCAACACGTGATGCGCCGTGAGCAGCGCCTCACGCGGGTTTTGATGGCCCGGCGCGTGTTCGCCGATCTGATGGCCGAGGATGGCGATGCACCAGGGCTCGTTGTGGGTGATCCAGTGGCGCACGCGGTCGCCCAGGCTACGGCTGACCACATCGGCGTATTCGACGAAGGCCTCGGCCGTGCGACGGTTCGGCCAGCCGCCCTCGTCCTGGAGCGCCTGTGGCAGGTCCCAATGGTACAGGGTGATGAACGGCACGATGCCTGCTTCAAGCAAGCCGTCCACCAGGCGCTTGTAGAAATCGAGCCCGGCCTGATTGACCCGGCCACGGCCTTCCGGCAACACCCGCGGCCAGGAAATGGAAAACCGATAGGCCTTGAGACCGAGTTCCCGCATCAGGCGGATGTCCTCCTGCCAGCGATGGTAGTGGTCGCAGGCCACATCACCGGTGCTGCCATCGCGGATTTTGCCCGGCGTGTGGCTGAAGCGATCCCAGATGGACTCGCCTTTGCCGTCCTCGTTCCAGGCGCCTTCGATCTGGTAGGCCGAGGTGGCCGTTCCCCAGAGAAATCCGTCAGGAAAGGTCAATGTCGTCATGATGAGCTCCTTGTACCGATGTCACGGCGATAGTGCATGCCTCGAAAGGCAACGGTGGACATAGCATCATAGGCCCGTGTGCGCGCTTGGGCCAGGTCATCGCCCCAGGCGGTCACGGCGAGCACACGGCCGCCGGCCGTGCGCACGCGGCCGTCGGCGTCCAGGGTCGTCCCGGCGTGGAAAATCTTCACACCGACGCAGGCCGCGGCGGCTTCCAATCCCACGATGACATCGCCCCGGTCGTAGGCGCCAGGGTAACCGGCCGCAGCGGCCACGACACAGAGCGCCGCAGCCGCATGCCAGCGCACCGTTTCCGGCCGCAGACCCCCGTGGGCACAATCGTGCAGGATGGTGAACAGGTCGCTGGCCAGAAGGGGCAGGATGACCTGAGTCTCCGGGTCGCCGAAACGGCAGTTGAACTCCAGCACCTTGGGACCGGCGGCCGTGAGCATCAGCCCGGCGTAGAGCACCCCGCGATAGGGCGTGCCCTCGGCGGCCAGCCCGGCCAGCGTCGGCTGTAGAATGGTCGCGACCATGGTCTCCAGGAGGGTTTCGTCCGCCGGTGCCGGAGCGAAGGCGCCCATCCCGCCCGTGTTCGGCCCGCGGTCGCCCTCATAGACCCGTTTGTGGTCTTGGGCTGCAGGCATCAAGGCCAGACGTTCGCCGTCACAAAAGGCCAGCACCGAGACTTCTCGCCCCTCCAGCCGTTCCTCGATGACGACCTCCCGACCGGCCGGACCAAAACGGTCCTCGATGAGCATGGCCCGGAGCGCAGCGACGGCCTCATCCGCAGCGGCCGGGACGATGACCCCCTTGCCCGCCGCCAGGCCCGAGGCCTTGATCACGACCGGAAAATCGGCCCGGCGCAGGAAGGCCAGGGCCGCGTCGTAGTCGGTAAACGCCTGGTAGCGGGGGGAAGGGATGCCATACCGGGCCATGAAGGCGCGGGCGAAGGCTTTCGAGGCCTCGATGCGGGCGGCGGCTGCCGTCGGGCCAAAGGCAGGGATACCGGCGGCGGCAAAGGCATCCACTGCGCCCGCGGCCAGCGGGTCCTCCGGGCCGATGACCACGAGACCCACGCCCTGTTCTCGGGCAAAGCGTATGAGCGCGGGCCAGTCGGTCACGGCCAGGCCCACGTTGACACATTTGGCCTCACAAGCGGTGCCGGCGTTGCCGGGCGCCACGAAGATGCGCTCGACCTGAGGCGATTGGGCCAGTTTCCAGGCCAAGGCGTGTTCGCGACCGCCGGAGCCGAGGAGCAAAACGCGGGACATGGGCATCAAGACAGGCCGTTGGGGCGGGTCTCAGGGCCGGACGTCGGAAGGGGGAGCGGATACTCGCCGCTGAAACAGGCGTGACAGTGGCCGCACGGCCGGTCGGGCGGGATGCCGCTGCGAATGGCGTGGAGCAAGCCCTCCAGGCTGAGATAGGCCAGGCTATCGGCGCCGATGGTCCGGCGGATGGCCTCGACATCGAGCTGAGACGCGATCAGCTCGTCGCGAGTGGGCATGTCAATGCCCATGAAGCAAGGCCAACGCACCGGCGGGCTGGAGACACGAACGTGGACCTCGGTAGCGCCGCCTTCGCGCAACAGCTGCACCAGGGGGCCAGCCGTGTTCCCGCGCACGATGCTGTCATCCACCATGACCACCCGCTTGCCGGCCAGGTTGCCGTGGAGGGGATTGTACTTCAGCCGCACCCCCATCTTGCGCAGATGGTCGCCGGGCTGGATGAAGGTGCGGGCGATGTAACGGTTTTTCGTGAACCCCTCGCTGAAGGGGATGCCCGATTCGAGGGCGTAGCCGATGGCCGCCGGGGTCGAGGAATCGGGGACGCCCACGACCAGGTCGGCGTCGGCAGGCGCCTCGCGCGCCAGCTGACGGCCCAGAGCCTGACGCACATGGTGCACTGTCTGGCCCTCGAAGACGGCATCGGGCCGGGCAAAATAGACGTACTCGAAGCTGCAAAAGGCGCGGCGTTCCGGCGGTCGGCCCTGGGTGCTGTGGAAGCCATCGGCGTCCACGCGCACGATCTCGCCGGGCTCGACCTCCCGGACGAAGGTAGCGCCGATGGTGCTGAGTGCGCACGATTCGCTGGCAAAGGCGTAGCCCGTCGCGCCTTTCCATTCGAGCCGGCCCAGGCACAGCGGCCGCAGTCCCCAGGGGTCGCGCACGGCATAGAGGGCTTCACGGGTCAGAATGGCCAGACAGTAGGCGCCTTGGGCCCGCTCCATGAAGGCGGCGATGCGGTCTTCCCAGGCGCCCTCGGGCAGCCACAGGCCGAAGGGTGTGGCCCCGGCCAGGTTGGGCACGGCCAGCATTTGGGTGATGACCTCGGTATCCGAGGTCGAGATGAGGCCCACCCCACGTCGGAGCAGATCCTGACGCAGTTGGCCAACGTTGGTCAGGTTGCCGTTGTGGGCGACGGCGAGAGGGCCGTGCAGGGTTTCGATGAGGTAAGGCTGGGCATTGCGCAAGACGCTGCCGCCGGTAGTGGCATAGCGGGTGTGGCCGATACCGAAATGCCCGCGCAGCGGCGCCAGGTTGGTCTCGTTGAAAACCTGGGCCACCAGCCCCATGTCCTTGTGGAGATGGACCCCCTCGCCGTCACAGGTGGCCATGCCGGCGCTCTCCTGGCCGCGATGGTTGAGGGCAAAGAGAGCGAAAAAGAGGGCCCGGGCGGCATCGCCATCGGCGGCCGTCGTGGGAGGCAAGAAAACGCCTGCGATACCGCAGGCTTCATGCATGCTGTCGGCGGGAAAGACGCAGTCGGTGATCATCCTCGGTTCGTTGCCCGCTTCGAAAGTAGCGGTTCAGTGTAACACGACTGCGCCGTCGGTGACAATACCGGCCGATGATTGGGGTGCGATTCCGCAAGGGGAACGCAACGAGCGGAGCCATTACCCGAAGGATGGGCATGCCGTGGTAGAATTAGGCCACTGCTCGCACGCGAACCCTTCGCCTTTTCGCTCTTGTTCCCATGCTCGCCAAACGCATCATCCCTTGTCTGGATGTCAAAGCCGGCCGGGTTGTCAAAGGCGTCAACTTCGTGCAGCTGCGCGACGCCGGCGACCCGGTCGAACAGGCCCAAGTGTACGACGCCCAAGGCGCCGATGAGCTCGTCTTCCTCGACATCACGGCCACCCACGAAGGCCGGGACATCATGGCCGATGTCGTCCGTCGCGTGGCCGACGCCGTGTTCATCCCGTTCACGGTGGGTGGCGGTCTGCGCACCGTGGACGATATGCGTGCCATGCTCCAGGCCGGCGCCGACAAGGTCAGCATCAACTCGGCGGCCGTGGCCGATCCGACGCTGATCACGGCCGGCGCCGAACAGTTCGGCAGCCAATGCATCGTCGTCGCCATTGACGCCCGCCGCCGACCGGACGGCGGCTGGGAGGTCTATACCCACTGCGGTCGCCGTCCCACGGGCCTTGATGCCGTGGCGTGGGCGCAGGAAGCCGTGCGCCGTGGGGCTGGGGAAATCCTCTTGACCAGCATGGACGCCGACGGCACCACGGCCGGTTACGATATCCCCCTTCTCCAGGCCGTGACCGCAGCCGTGGATGTCCCTGTCATCGCCAGCGGCGGCGCCGGTCGGCCCGAACATTTTCTGGAAGCCCTCACCAGCGGCGGCGCCGATGCCGCTCTCGCCGCCACCCTGTTCCACTACCGTCAGCTCGCCATCCCCGATCTCAAGGCCTTTCTCCATGCCCACGGCGTGCCTGTGAGGTTGGTCTCATGATTCGTTTCGATGAAAACGGACTTATCCCGGCCATTGTCCAGGACGCCGATACGGGGCAAGTCCTGACCCTGGCCTATATGAACCGCGAGGCGCTGATACGCACGCTGACCACCGGCCAGACCCACTTTTGGAGTCGTAGCCGTCGTGCGCTTTGGCACAAGGGCGCCACGAGCGGGAACTATCAGATGGTCGTGGACCTGACCCTCGATTGCGACGGCGATGCCTTGCTGGTGCGCGTGCGGCCGTTGGGACCCGCCTGTCATACCGGCGCCGTGAGCTGTTTTCATCATCCCCTGCTGGCGTTGCCCGAAGAGCACGTTGAGGAACCCACGCGTCCGCATTCCGAGTGAGGTGCGGTCCTGGCCGACCTTGCCTCACCGCCGCCCCTTTCCTGCGCGCGGGAGCAGGGCCTGACTTTGACAAAGACATGGCCTTGCGGCTATACTGAGCCTGTGTGGGCCGCAAGGCCCACACTTTATGTCTTCCGTTCGTTTATCCCTCCCTCACCTCTGCTACGGCTCCAAGACCTACCCCTTTGGGGCAAGGCGCCGTACGGAAAAGGACGTTCGCTATGTACGCAGTCATCGTTACCGGCGGTAAGCAATATCGTGTCTGGCCCGGCGCCCGCTTCGAGGTCGAACAGCTCAAGCGGGATGCGGGCGACGAAGTCGTCTTCGACCAGGTCCTGCTCGTGGGCGACGGCGCCAACATCCGCATCGGCCGCCCCTTTGTCGAGGGCGCCCGGGTCAAAGCCACGGTGTTGGGTCTTGCCAAAGGCCCGAAAATCATCAACTTCAAGCACAGCGGCCGCACCACCCTGCGCCGCAAAACCGGCCATCGCCAGCACTACACGCGCATTCGCATTGACAGCATCGAGGCGTAAAGGAAGGCCGTTGTTTTCCATTTCCGTCAGGAGGTCAGTTCTATGGCTCACAAGAAAGGCAGTGGCTCCAGCCGCAACGGTCGCGATAGCCAGTCCAAGCGTTTGGGCGTCAAGCGTTTCGACGGCGAACACGTGACGGCCGGTTCGATCCTGGTGCGCCAGCGCGGCACCGCCATCAAGCCCGGTGTCAATGTCGGCGTCGGCGGCGACGATACCCTTTTCGCGTTGATTGACGGTTTCGTCCGCTTCGAACACGCCACGCGCACACGGAAACGTGTCAGCGTGTATCCCGAACCGGTGGTCTGAACAGGACCGCAGCTCCCCGAGGTTGACCATGAAACAGGGCATCCATCCCAAGTACTATCCCAATGCCATCGTGATCTGCGCCTGCGGCAACACCTGGACGACCGGTTCGACCAAGCCGGAACTGCGCACCGATGTGTGCTCCCGGTGCCATCCCTTTTTCACCGGCGAACAGCGCATCGTGGACACGACCGGGCAGGTGGACCGCTTCATGAAGCGGCTGCGCGGCAAGGAAGAGATCCGCATGCGGGTGCGCGCCGAAGCCGAGGCGCGTGAGGCCGAACGCGAGGCGGCTCGCCGGGCGCGGGCGCGGGGCGATGACCCCGCCAAAGCCGTCCAAAAGGCGAAAGCGGGTGCTACCGAGAAAGCGTAAAACGAGCTACTACGGACAAAGGCAGGGATGGCGCCATCCCTGCCTTTTGTTTGGCGATTGATGGACGATGGACGATAGAAGCTGAGATTCGTCGTTCGTCTCGGTCTTTGGCCGTCGGCAGAAGGGAAGACCTAGCGGCAAAGCCGTTCATCGGGAGGATTCTCATGCCATACCATCATCAACCGCTGCGCAGCGGCTGGGTGGAGGTCATCTGCGGACCCATGTTCAGCGGCAAAACGGAGGAGCTGCTGCGCCGACTCCGCCGCGCGCTCATTGCCCGCCAGAAGGTGCAGCTCTTCAAACCGGCCATTGATAACCGCTACGGCGCCACCATTGTCGCCTCGCATAACGGCCTGCAATGGCAAGCCGTCGTGGTTCCCGATTCGTCGGCGTTGCTGGCCGCCGTGGCCGCCGATGCCACGGTGATCGCCGTGGACGAAGTCCAGTTTTTCGATGAGGGCATCATCGCCGTCTGCAACGAGCTGGCCCATCGGGGCCTGCGCGTCATCGTGGCCGGTTTGGATACCGACTTTCGCGGGGAACCTTTCGGCCCGATGCCGGTCTTGATGGCCCAAGCCGAGCAGGTGGACAAACTCCATGCCATTTGCATGCGTTGCGGGGCCGAAGCCAGCCGTACCCAGCGGCTGATTGACGGGCAACCGGCCTATTACGGCGACCCGGTGGTGCTGATCGGGGCCAGCGAGAAGTACGAAGCGCGCTGCCGCGCCTGTCATGAAGTGCCGCGCCGCGCGGGGTGAGCGGCAACTGGCTGGGGGATGGGGACTGGGTGCTGGATACTGGGGACTGGATGCTGGATACTGGATACTGGATACTGGGGACTGGTAACGTCGCTCGGCGAGGGGGCTGAGGTCAGTCCTTGCGACCGAGAAACCGTCATGCTGGTCGCCCTGCCGGCCTAAGCGGAGGCCCGTTCCCAACATCCAGTACCCAGTATCCAATTTACGGACCACCAGTCTCCAACACAGCCTGCAGCTCAGGCGGCAAGGGACTGACCAGGTCGAGCCAGGCGCCGTCGGCGGGACGCCGAAAGCGCAGGCGATGGGCGTGGAGGAAGTGGCGGCCCAAGCGCCACGGGTCGCGGGCGGGGCCGTAAACCCGGTCCCCCACCACGGGATGCCCCACCGCCGCCAGGTGCACACGGATTTGGTGGGTGCGCCCGGTGCGGGGATAGACCGCCACCAGGGTCGTGTTGGCGTAATAGGCCCGAACTTCGTAATCGGTGACGGCCGCGCGGCCCTGCCCGGCCGGCACGACGGCCATGCGCTGACGATGACGCGGGTCGCGACCGATGGGAGCCTCGATACGGCCGCGCGGCGGGTGGAGATGACCGCTCACCAGCGCCAAATAGGTCTTTTCGACCTGCCTTGACTTGAACTGGCCCTGGAGATAGGCGTGGGCGCGGTCGTTCTTGGCCACCAGAATCAGCCCGGAGGTCTCCTTGTCCAGCCGATGGACGATACCGGGCCGCTGCACCCCGCCCACGCCCGCCAAATCGGGGCAGTGATGGAGCACGGCGTTGACCAGGGTGCCGCCGGTATGGCCCGCCGCCGGATGCACCACCATTCCGGCGGGCTTGTCCACCACCAGGAGGTCATCATCTTCATAGACGATGACCAGGGGGATGGGTTCGGCTGCGGTCGTCGCCGGCTGCGGTTCGGGGACCAACACGGTGATCCGGTCGCCGGGGACAAGCCGACGGCTGGCGCGGGTGGGCTGCTCGTTGACCCGGACAAGCCCCTGCTCGATCCAGCGCTGAATGGCCGAGCGTGAATGGTCGGACAGCCGCTCGGCCAGATAGCGGTCGAGCCGCGCCGCCACTTCCTCGACGACCCAATCCAGGCGTTTCATGGCGTCGAAACGACCGAGACACACGCCGCCAGGGGCCTCACGTCGGCGAGGTCATCGTATCGGGACGACGCTCCTGGCGCCACAGCACGATCACCAGGATGATCACCCCCAGCACGACGCAGCTATCGGCCACATTGAACGTCGGCCAGGCCAGCCGCTCGTTGAGGCGAAAATCCAGGAAATCAATCACACTCCCGTAGACCAGGCCGTCCCACAGGTTGCCCGCCGCTCCGCCCAGAATCAGGCCCAACGCCGCGTAGACCCCCACCGGAGCCCGTTCGAGCCGGTAGCTGTAAAGGAGAATGGCCAGGACGGCCACCGCGCGGATCACCATCAGGATAGGGCCACCCCCGCGAAACAGGCCAAAGGCCGCCCCGGTGTTCGTCGTGTGGACGATGCGAAAATAGGGGTCCAGGGCCGGGATGGGTGCCCAAGCCTCGTACAAGGGGATGTTCTTCAGGACCCACAGCTTGGTCAGCCGATCCAGCAGCAGGACGGCCCCACCCACCAAGAGAACAAGCCAGAACCAACGCCGTTGTGCCGTCAAATCGTCTCGTCCTTCTCGTTGTGGGAATGAAAACGACCCTCTTCAAAAGCGCGCGGGCCGAGCATGGGGGCGCCGTCCGTCTCGCGTTGGCGCTGACAACGCAGACAAAAACGGGCGTCCGGCAGCGCCTTGAGACGGGCGAAATCAATCGGCTCGCCGCAATTTTCGCAGTAACCGTACGTGTTCGTGGCCAATTTTTTCAGCGCATGCTCGATTCGTTGCAGACGTCGCTCGATCTGGCGGCGTAGGGCCAGATCGCTGGCCTGATCGTAAGCGGTCGTGCCGCTATCGGCCAGATGGTTGCCGGCCGTGATATCGTCATAGGTGATGGCCTGAAAGTGGGCCATGTCATTTAGGAGCTGACGCCGCTCTTCTTCGAGCAATCGGCGCAACCGCGCATCATCGCGGGTCATAGAAGCCTCCTTTTGTAGAGTTGTTCTCCTAATCAATGGGTCGTTTGGCCAAAGATGGGCCGTGCAGCTCATTCCTCCTCCGGTTCTCGGCGCTCGAGTTCCTCCAGTTCGGCCAGCAGGCCGGGCGGTCCTTCCGGTCCCAACAGGCGTAAGACCCGCTCGATGCGATGGCGGTTGCGCACTTCGACCTCGTACTCCTCTTTCCAGCGTTCCGGGTTACGGGCCCGTTGTTCCAGATAGTACTTCCAGTTGCGGACAAAGCTATCCAGCTCCCGCTTGAGCTTGGTCGTCACCTGCTGGGGATAGCGACGCCGGGCTTCCTCCCAGGCGGCGACCACGGCCTCCAGTCGCCGGCGGTCATTGGGGCCGAGAGCGGCCGCCTGTAGGCGCTCGATCCGCTCGACCAAACCGCCCAGGGTCATCTTCGGCCGCCGCGTTCCCAAAGGCGTTTCGACCACAATCTGCCAGAAGAGCTGTGGGCCGAGCAGATAGTCCACCAGCTCGGCCGCCATTTTCTCGGCTTCGATCAGCTCGGCCGTCAGTTCGGGCGCCGAGTCGGAGGGCGGCAGCGGCAATTCGCGGTGCAAAAAACGGTCCAACCAGGAGGTCATCGCTTTCATCGTTCCAACCAGATCGTCACGGGGCCATCGTTGATCAGACTGACCTGCATCTCGGCCCGAAAGACGCCGGTCGCCACGGGCAGCCCTTGCTGGCGCAGGCAGGCCACCAGGTGCTCAATTAGCGGCTCGGCCTGTTCCGGCGGCGCCGCCGCAGTGAAACTAGGGCGACGGCCCTTGCGGGCATCGGCATACAGCGTGAACTGGGAGACAACCAACACGGCGCCGCCCACATCCGCCAGCGAGCGATTCGTCAGACCCTGTTCGTCGGCAAACAGGCGTAGGCCGGCGATCTTGGTCGCCATCCACTCGGCCTGTTCGCGGCCGTCGGTATGGGTGACGCCCACAAAGACGAGATAGCCGCGGCCGATGGCGCCGACGACGTTGCCGTCCACGGCGACTTCGGCCCGGCTGACACGCTGAATAACGGCCCGCATACCCCAAGTGTAACGCCAACCCGACTCAACGACAAGTGGGAGATGTAGAGCAAGATGGCATCTTGCTCTCCGTCTTTCGTTCGTCGTCTTGGCGAGTGGCCGATAGCGGAAGGGAAGACACCCATCTTGTGTAAGCAAAATCCGCGACATCCGTGGTTTCCTTCCTCTGACGGTTGGCCGAGGCGGATTACGACAGGCTCGCTCCGCTTGCCGGCATTCCGTAGCCCAACCGTATGGCCGGCGTCGGCCGAACGCCAAGCGGGTTCGCTTGCTTTGGCATAGGATGGTGCCATTCCATCGGTTTGCGATTCCGCCCTCGGTTGTGTCGCTCCCCGCACACCGGTCCACCCTCGCCAGGAGACCACCATGACGACAACCGATGCCTTCTACCATGCCATCGCGCAGCGGCTGACCGAACGCCGCCGCCAGCTCGAAGCCGAACTGGAGCACTTCGAGACCTGGAACATGGCCCGGCTGGGCTACGGCCATGCCCTGGTGGACGATGCCGGCGCTGCCTTCGATCAGGCCACCCAACTCGCCTTGCGCCGCCACACCGAGCGTTTGCTGGCGCAAGTGGATGAGGCCCTGGCCCGTCTCGAAGCGGGTACCTATGGCATCTGCGAACAGTGCGGGCAGACCATTGCCGTCGAACGCCTGGAGGCCGTGATCGACGCGCGGCTGTGCGTGCGTTGCCAACGCCAACAGGATGGCGCCGCCACCGACCGGCCGCGACCGCTGCCGACGTTCCGACGGACGGGGGCAGCGCCGGCCCCAGCCTGAGAACCTCCGCCTCACCCGAACAGACGACCATGACGCGGCGACTCGTTGTTCTGGCCTTTTGGGTGGCGGGCATCGCCTTTCCCATGGCCTGGTTCACACGCTTTTCGGACACCTTCGACCGCGCCTTCACCACCCTGTTCACCCCGGTCTGGAGCCATGTGGTCATGCACGCCTTTCTCTTCGCCGTGCTGGCCTGGCTGCTGACGCGCATCCTCCCCTCGCAGCCGTTGGCGGTAGTGTTGGGTCTGGTGATGCTGGTGGCCCTGCTGCAGGAAGGCGTGCAGCTGCTCTATACCGGCCAGACGCCGGGCGCCGATGAAGCCTTTGACCTGCTCGTGGACTTCGGCGGCGGCGTTATGGGCGCGGCCCTGGGCAAATGGTGGAGGGCGAGAACGGCAGAACGGTAGAACGTTTCAACGCTACTCGACGATCGGCCTCATCCCGGACGGAGGACGAACGACGACGAACCCCCATCGTCCATCGTCTCTCGTCCATCGTCCATCTCATCCCGCCGACCTTTGCTCAAGACGGTCGCTTATGGTAGCCTGCGGGATGTGATGACCCTCCGTCTCCTCGCCGTTTTATCTGTCGGACTCGTTCTGATCCCGCACACCGCGACCTCGGCGCGGTCCGGCTTTGCGCCCGGAACGGAGGCCCGGCTCTGGCCCGAACTGACGACGCGACTCGTAGCCGAGGGTTTCCAGCGACCGGTCCATATCACCCACGCCGGCGACGGCACCGGTCGTCTCTTCGTGGTCGAGCAGGCCGGTCGGGTCCGCATCATCAAAAACGGCATCCTCCTGCCCGGCACCTTTCTCGACATCGGCGATCGCGTGTCCTGCTGTGGCGAGCGGGGTCTGCTCAGCATCGCCTTTCCGCCCGGCTTTGCTGCGAAGCAGTATTTTTATGTCAACTACACCGACCCCCGCGGGGATACGGTGGTGGCGCGCTATCGGGTGCTGCCGGGGCAGCCCAACACGGCCGACCCGGAGAGCGAGGCGATCATCCTCCGGGTCGAGCAGCCCTATGCCAATCACAACGGCGGTCAGTTGGCTTTCGGTCCGGATGGCTATCTCTACATCGGCCTGGGCGATGGCGGCAGCGCCGGCGACCCCCACGATTTGGCCCAAAATCCGGCCACCTGGCTGGGCAAGCTGCTGCGCCTGGACACCGAGACGGGTACGAGTCCCTACGCCATCCCGGCCACGAACCCCTTCACGGCCACAACGGGTTACCGCGGGGAAATCTGGGCCGTGGGCCTGCGCAATCCCTGGCGCTTCAGTTTCGACCGCGCCACCGGCGACCTGTACGTGGCCGATGTGGGACAGAATCGGCGTGAAGAGGTCAACTTCCAGCCGGCAGGCAGCGCCGGCGGCGAGAACTACGGCTGGCGGGTGATGGAGGGTTCGTTGTGCTATCGGCCCTCGTCCTGCGATCCCACCGGCCTGGTCTTGCCCGTGGCCGAATACGACCACAGCCTGGGCTGTTCGGTGACGGGCGGTTTTGTGGCCCGTGCGGCCGCTGAACCGGCCCTACAGGGCATCTACGTCTTCGGCGACTACTGCAGCGGTCGGATTTGGGGTCTGCGTCGCACGGCCGACGGCGCCTGGGAGCAGGCCCTGCTGCTCGACACGCTCTTCACCATCAGCACCTTCGGCGAAGACGAGGCCGGTCATCTCTACCTGGCCGACTACGGCCGGGGTCACGTCTATCGCCTCGGCGCTTCGCACTCTCTTTGGCTCCCCCTTCTACAGCGATGACGGCCATGCGTTTTGAGGAAGCCCTAGCCGCCTCGCCTCCCGACTTGGCGTTGGCGGCGCTTCTGTTGGCCCGCGAGCTGGCCTATCCCGACCTAGCAGTGGCTTCCTATCAACGGCAACTGGACCAACTGGCGGCTCTGGCCGACGATCGCCTGCCCTACGGAGAGACGGAGGATCAAGTCGAGGCCCTGGGGTTGTTTTTATCCGGCGAGATCGGCTTTATCGGCAACAGCGCCGACTACTACGACCCGCGCAACAGCTATCTGAACGAAGTCCTCGACCGGCGGTTGGGCATCCCGATCACCCTGTCGCTGGTGTACATGGCCGTGGCCGAACGGCTGGGCCTGCGTGCGCACGGCATCGGTCTGCCCGGCCATTTCCTGGTCGGTGTGGAAGCCGGCGCCCACATCATCCTGGTTGACCCCTATCACGGCGGGATACGGCGCAGCCTGGCCGAATGCGCCGGCCTGGTGGCGCAGACGACCGGCTACCGCGGCCCGTTTCAGACTGCCTGGTTGCAACCGATGGAACCGTCGCGCATCATGGCCCGCATCCTGCACAACTTGGTCAATGCCTATTCCCGCCAGCGCGCCTGGCCGCAGGCCATTGCCGCGGGGGAGCGGTTGCTCATCCTCGAACCGGAGGAACCTACCTATCGGCGCAATCTGGGCCTGTTGTGTTACCAGAACGGACAACGCCGGCGGGCGTTGGATTTGCTGCTGACCTATCTGCAGCAAGCGCCGAACGCTGCCGACGCCGAGACGATTCGCGCCCTCATCCGTGACATCCAAGACGATTTGGTACGCCTGAACTGATGCCACTTCACCTCTATCTCAGCCCCCACCTCGACGATGCCGTGCTCTCGTGCGGTGGTCTCATCGCCCGTCAGACCCGTCGCGGGGACGAGGTCATCGTTCTGACCCTGTGCGCCGGTTCGGCGCCGGACCGGCTTTCCGCTTTTGCCCGTTTCCAGCATGAGCGTTGGCTGGCGGGCGCAAGCGACACCGATGTGGTGGCCTTGCGTCGCCGGGAGGATGAGGCCGCCTGCGCCCAGCTCGGCGCTCGCGCCCTTCATCTCCCTTTGCGCGACTGCATTTACCGCCAGGACGCCGAGGGACGCTGGCTCTACACCGAGGAGGCGGCCCTTTTGGGACCGCCCCACCCGGCCGACGACCCGACCGCCTGGCAGGCGACGCTAGAGCCCTGGCTGGAACGGCTCCAACCCGATTTCGTCTACGCGCCGCTGGCCGTCGGCAACCATGTGGACCACCAGCTTACCCGACAAGTGGCGGACCGATGGGTGGAAGCCGGCCGCCCCATCCTCTTCTACGAGGACTTCCCCTACAGCGAGGCCGTCACGGCCCTGTGGCATAGCCTCAATCGGCACCTGGAATGGTCCTGGGCGCGGCGCATTTGGCGCCTGCAGAGCGAGGACGTCGAGGCCAAGGTGACGGCGCTGGCCTGCTACCGCAGCCAGATCGCCGTGCTCTTCCCCAACGATGGGCTGCGGTCGCGCGTGCTGGCCCAACTGGCCCGCACCGGTGCGCCCGATTGGGCCGAGGCCTTGTGGCAACCGTTGCCGACGCCATCCGCAACGCTGCGTTTTCCTCCGTGAATCGTATTCTGAGGACGTAAAAACAGTAAGAAGGCGTTTGAAAAATAACGCTTGTTATCTTCTTTTTATAATCACAAAGATATCAAGAATATCAAGAATGGTTTTTTAGAATAAAAAAATTACTCATCAATCTTTTTAGCATCTAATCGATAAAAATGATAGGATAATAACAATATTGTCAAGTTTTTGCTATTTTTATAATCTTTTTTGTGTTCTTGAATACAGCAAATTTGGTATATATTTGTCAAAAAATCTTCAAATACTCTATAAAAAGATGTAGCATTGTGTAGTGCAAGATGGCATCTTGCGCTACATTGACTTTGATTTTTTGAAAATATTCGTCTCATCGCAATTGATATAGCATCACGTAGTGCAAGATGGCATCTTGCACTACATTGACTTTGATTTTTTGAAAATATTCGTCTTATCGCAATTGATATAGCTTCACGTAGTGCAAGATGGCATCTTGCGCTACATTGTCGCGATTCAATACGAATGAAAGCATTCAGAAACAATCTCAATCATCTACAAGTCAGAATGGTTGAGCGACAATGCGCCGGGCAAGCGAAATTTTTATAGCACAACGACTAGCCGTTGTGCTACAAATTGCTAAAATCATGCATATCCATCCGTTTGCGTTGTTTCGGTTCATTTCCCGGCGCTTGTGGTTGCTCGTCCCGATGTGGCTGCTCCTTGGCGCCTGCAGCCAACCGCCGACGCCGGCTCCCATCCCACATCTGACCGCGCTGACCCCCATCGAGCAGGCCTTGCAATCGTATCGCAGCCGCGGCGAGCTGCGGATCACCACCACGCTCCCCGATAACACCACCACCGCCGAGACCATCGTCTACGAGACGGACTGGAAACGCACGACTGCCGGCGAAGGCTTCGACCTGGCCGCGCGCATGCTCACGGGCCGGACGACGCCGGAGATCGAGGTGGTTATGGTGGGCGAGGAGGCCTACATGCGCTTTCGCGACCAGGACCTACGGCTGCCTCGGCAGCAATTGGCGCTGAGCGATCTGCCGGCGGTGTTTGCCAATCCCGACGAGCTGCTCCCCGCTGCGGGCGATCTGCAGTTCGTCGCAGAGACGACCCTGGCCGGCCGGCCGGCGCTCCATTACACCTTCACCCGTCTCGATGTGCTCGACCGTTTCTTGAGCGCCGACGAGGCCAAAGGCGTGACCCAAGTCCTGACAGGCGATATCTGGGTGGCGCGCGATGGCCTTTTCCCTCTCCAGCTGCGTTTTACGGCGCAGGTGACGGATAAACCACTGGCCACGACCGGCGGTGAGACCGTCCTGGCCCGCCAGGAGATCGCCTGGTCCTTCGTGTTGTCCGACTTGAACGCCGAATTCGCCATCACCCTGCCGGAAGCCCAAGCCAACGCCGAGGCCCTGTTCTTGCGGCTGCCCGGTTTTGAACCTGGCACCCTGCTGGCGCCACCCGGCAGTACCGACATCCGCGGCAGCGGACCGCTGGTCACCTTCCTGACCCCGCTGTCGGCCGAAGAGGTCATCGCCTATTTCGAGACCCAGCTCGGTCGCTTGGGCTGGACCCGACAAGAAGGCCATCCGCCGAACTGGACCTTGACCGACCTGCGGGTGAGCCTGGTCATCAACACCCCCCGCAACGGCCCCACGCGAGTCATGCTTTCGGTCGAGCAGCTGACGAACCCCACACCCTGAGGAGGAGCTTCGAGGAGCTTGGGGGAGCTTTGAGGAGCTTTGAGGAGCTTCCATCGTCCATCGTCCATCGTCTATCCATGACCACCCCTCCCCTGTTCGAGATCGTCCACCTGACCAAGGACTTTCCCCGCGTGCGGGCGTTGGATGATGTCTCGCTGAGCATCGGCGCCGGCGAAATTCACGTCATCCTGGGCGAGCTGGGCGCGGGCAAAACCACGCTGCTCAAAATCCTGGGAGGTCTCCATCCCGCCGGCACCTACGAAGGCGAAATCCGCCGCGAAGGCAGACCCCTGGCCCTGCATCGGCCGGCCGACGCCATTCGGGCCGGGATCGGCATCGTGCCACGGCCGCTGGCCGTCTTCGACCAGCTCACCGTCGCCGAAAACATCGTCGTCGGCCAGTGGGAACGCCGCCACACCTTTTTCGTGCGCAGCGCCGATGTGCGTCAGCAGGCCCAGGCCGCCCTCGAACGGCTTCACCTGCGGCTACCCCTGGAGGCCCGAGCCGCTCAACTCGAGCCCGGGCAAAAGCGCCTGTTGGTCATCGCTCGCGTCTTCGCCGGTCATCCTCGGCTCATCGTCCTCGATGAGCCGACCACCCACCTGACGACGGCCGAGGCTCTCAGCCAGCTCCTGCACACCATCCGCCGGCTCGCCGCCTTGGATATCGCCTGCCTCTATCTGACCCGCCGTCTGAGCGAAGCCCTGAACATCGGCGACCGGGTGACCATCCTGCGCGACGGCCAGGTGGCCGGGGTCTTCCAACGGGAGGCGTTCGACGAAGTCGCCATGGCCAGGGCCATGATCAGCCAACGGCCGGGCGATCTCCCCCATTACGATGACGACGAGCGCTGGGAGCGCCGGGGATTCGGCGACTTTCTGCGCCAATTGTTCCGTCCCTGAGCCGGCGAGTCGGGGCTTAGGGGCACTGGACGATGCCTTGCGCCCACAGACAGGCGCCGCAGACGGGGTATTCGTTGCCCAGGCAATCCTCTTCGTTGCTTAGAATGAGATCGCAGCCGCCGCAGGTGGTGCAGGGGGCGAAGGCAAAGCTCTGCACCCGCCGACGGTAGGCCATGTATTCCGGGTCGAACCACAGATCGAGCAGGCTACGTTCGCGCACATTGCCGATGACATGGCGGTGGGAGACCCGTCGCCGCCCGCGCAGATAGCCCACATGGGTGTGCATGAGCGGCCAGCATGGGCTGACATCGCCGTTCCAGGCGATGGTCATCGAGCCGCTCTCGATGTAACCGCAAACGTCGTTATTGCTGCCCCATTCGTTGCCGGCAAAGGTAACGCTGAAGCCGCTGTTGAAGACCTGGTACAGGACATCGCGGGTTTCCTCGTTGAAATCCATCTTGGGCAGACTGACTTCGGGAATCTGCTCGGAATGCCAGTAGCTGACCGCGCGCAGGGTCTGGCGATAGAGGATCTCCTTTTCCAGGTCGGGCGTCACCGGCAAGACGTTGCTGACCGAGACATGCAAAGCTCCAAAACGCTGCGCCAGCCTGAGCACAGCCGGCAAGTCGCGGATGTTGCGCTTCATGGCCACGAAGGCGATGCCCAGCGCCGGCTTGGGCCGATGCCAGAAGGTGCCGGTGTGCATGGTCATGCGCAGGCGGTGGAACCGTTCGAGATTGGCCAGGACGTTGGGCAATTCGGCGCCCAACCGGATATCGGCGTAGCTTTCGGGCGACGCGCCGTCAATCGAGACCCACAACATGTCAAGACCGGCCTCGATCAGCTCGCGGCTGCGTTTTTCGCTCAGCAGGGTGCCGTTGGTGATCAGCTCTACCCGTGCGCCCAGGGCTTTGGCCTGCGCCACCCAGGCCGTAGTGCGTTTGTGGAAGAGCGGTTCGCCGATGCCGCCGAAATAGACCGTGGGTATCGGGTCGCACGCTTCCAGGCCCCGCAGGATGGCGGCAAAAGTCGCTTCTGACATGCGGCCCATGGGCACATCCCAATCGTTGCGGAAGCAGGTGCGACAGGCGATATTACAGGCGTCGGTCGGCTCGATGTAGACCTTGGCCAGATGGGTGATGGGCCGATGGAGCTTGAGGCCGTTTTTGGTCTCTTCCAGCCGCACTTGGGCACCCGGTACCAGGCCCAACTTGGTCGCTACCTCAGGCGGGAGCACCAGTCGCCCTTCTTCGTCCACATGGGCCCACACCGACCTTTTACCGCCCACCAACGGTTCTTCGGATATCAGTTCGATCGGTGCAATAGCAATCATAGCACACCTTTGGGTTGGTAACCAGTAACTAGTAACTAGTAACTAGTAACTAGTAACTAGTAACTGGTTACTGGTTATTTGGTAAATCTGTGTAATCCACTATGTAATCGTAATCTGCGGTTAGCGTGCCGACCTGAGTGGTAATGGATGGAGGACTTCTAAACAATCATAACAAAGACCCAAGCACATCGCCAAAATTCACCTTCCCTCTGATGCCCCTTGCACCCGACGCACTGTTTTCCGGGTGGCGCTTCCATCCCGGTTCTCAGCTCACAACCCGGGACGAGGGACGATGGACGAACGACGACAATCTCTCTATCGTCGTTCATCCTGCCCGCAACCGACTATCGGGACGATGGGTAACTACTCAGCCCACCGTCTCACGTTCCGGATGGGTCTTCCCTTCCCGTCATCGGCCGTCTGCTAGGACGACGGACGAAGGACGAAGAAAAAATCGTCCCTCGTCCATCGTCCATCGTCCATCGTCCAAACTCACCGGTAGACCTCGAACCGGTCCAGGCGAACGCCCGCCTCCCGCCAGTAGAACGTCAGCCGATGGCGGCCGGCCGCTAACACAAACGTCGTGCTCAGCTGCGCCTGGGTGTACGTCCCACCCACGGGCACATGCCACACCACCGCCGCACCCTCGTCCATCCGCACGTAGAACGAGTTCTGCCCTACCGCAGTCGCATACACCCGCGCCCGCAGCCGATACGTCCCCGCCTGCGTCACGGTCACACAGAAAACCGCCTTGTGCCGCTCGTCGGGCGCAGCCCGATTGTTGGGATAGCCCCGCGGCACGTGGATGTAGGC
>JAOADB010000412.1 GCA_026417535.1 Caldilineales bacterium | reverse complement strand
GCACGCTACCATGGACGACCGTCCCGCGCCGATGCTCCCCGCCGAAGCAGATGCCTTAGCCGAGGGCTTGCGGCGAGGCGATCCGGCGTTTGTGGATGCCTATCGCTGCTTCTTTCGTACCTACTTGCGCGATTACGCCGTCTGGCTCATCGAGGAAGCGCGTGCCAACGGTTTGGAAGTACCACCAGTCTTCAACATCCACGGTTTTGCCAACGGCGGCAAAACGTTTCCCATTGGCCTTTCGCAACTCATCGAGGTCATGCGTCTGCCCGGCGTCATCAGTGCGATGGACATGTACCCCGGCCAACTCGGCGAAGGAAATTTCCGTCAGATTCTGCTCATCAACGCCATGACGCAAGCTCTGCAAGACCCGGAGCAACCGCTTTTCTCGATTGAATTTCAGGCCGGGGGCAACTTAGACTTCAGCAATATGTCCTCTGCCTTTTACGACCTGCATACGCGGCTTTGTCTTTCCACGGGCATGAGCGCGTTCAATCACTACCTTTTCTTCGACGGAGAAAACGACCCGCTGCTCAGTCCTGTCAAACGCCACGATTGGGGGCATCCCGTGCGCAAGGATGGGACATTGCGCAGCCACTATCCTCGCTATGGGCGTCTCTCGCACGCGCTCAAAGATGCCGGCTTTACCGGCGGCCTGCCGGAAACCGTCACCACCGTGGGCTTCCGTTTAGACGACTTTATGACCGAAGTGAATAGTCCAGCCACGCAAGAGGCGACCAACATTATTACCCATCAACGTGACATTGTGCTCTTTGACTTTATTGCACGCGGCTTAGCGCTTACCCATCGCGCCTTTGATGCCGTGGACATTCAACGCGGCGCATTAGACCCCAAGCAACCACCGGTTTTGTGGGTTATGCTCGATCTCAACTGCGATGCGGCGACCGAAGCGCGTCTTTTAGCCTATGTGCGTGCCGGTGGGCGTTTGGTGGTGATTGGGCGACTACGTCCCGACGGGGCCTTGGCGACAACGTTGGGCGTGACGGTGCACACT
>JAOADB010000411.1 GCA_026417535.1 Caldilineales bacterium | reverse complement strand
CTGATCACCTCATGCCCCCCCAACGTTGCGATGTGCTCTAAGATTTCGCGCATCGCACGGTGATCATCCACAATGAGCACCTTACCGTGAATGGTGTCTATCATTTTTTGTTTTCTCTTATGTTGGGTTGAGTGGAACAGGGATGGGCATCATTCGCTTAAAGAACCACAATCACAATTTGTACTTATCATCCACACTTATATTGATTAGCTTTTCTAACCATTATAGCATATTATGACGAAAAATCAATAGAGTTAGATTATCGTTAGAACTAAAATGAAGGAAGATCTCAACAGAGAACCTCGTGTCTTCTGCCAGCAAATCTGTTCATCGTCAACTTTCCGAGCTAGTCTAGGCGTTCCTCTAATCAACGTACGTATGACGATTGCCGAACCGGTCGCTAAAGTATGGTTGAAGGGCAGCGTTGCGGTGGTTTTACCAACGGTGATGGCGGGGCTATAAAAAAACCCTCCATGCGGAGGGTTGTGGGCGAGATAGGGCTCGAACCTACGACCTCACGGATGTGAACCGTGCGCTCTGACCGACTGAGCTACTCGCCCGACGACGAAAATTTTACCATAAAGTGCCAAAAGCGCAAGCATCTAAACCAACAGGCAGCATGGATTGACACCTACGCATTTTCCGTTACCATACCGCTTATGACAACATCGCGGATAGCCTTGGGACGACGTGGAGAAGCCCTGGCCGTTCAGGCTCTAGCGCAATGGGGTTATACGCTCATCGCGTGTAATTGGCGGTGTCAGGCCGGGGAAGTGGACCTCATCGCCCGGCGGGATGAGGTGCTCACCTTTTTTGAGGTGCGCACGCGCCGCGGCGCGGTGTGCGGTTCGCCGGAAGAATCTATCACCCCACGTAAACGCGCGCGCATGGAGGCGGTTGCCCGTTGTTATTTAGCCGAACACCTCCCTGACGCCGACCCAAGTTGGCAATTAGGCGTTATCGCTATTGTGCTCGATGTTCAAGGCCGGTTGCAGCGCATAACCCTCTACCCTGATCTAGAGAGCGACGGATGGACCCTGTTC
>JAOADB010000410.1 GCA_026417535.1 Caldilineales bacterium | reverse complement strand
TCATCCTGTTCACCGCCGGGCCTTTCCAGGAGGAGTTCGGCTGGCGGGGTTACGCGCTGCCCCGGTTGCAATCTCGCTTTGACGCCTTGACCTCCAGCGTCATCTTGGGCTTTTTCTGGTGGCTGTGGCATCTGCCGGCCGTTTTCATTCCGGGCAGGTTCATGACCGACGATCCTGTTGTTTTCTTGTCGCTGTTGGTCGTGATTACACTGACGTCTATTCTGTTCACCTGGATTTACAACAACACCAACGGCAGCGTTCTGGCGGCCATCTTGACGCATACCGCGATGAATTGGTCTATCTGGTCGGCCATGCCGAGCATGAAGATAGACCTGCCTACCAGCGGCTTCATGATTGCCTTCCTGGCAATTGCGGTGCTGGTCATTGTCAGAATATGGGGAGCGGCTCATCTGAGCCGTGGGCAAGATGGATCGGGGCGATGATATAATAATATCTTGTTGAGTTTTTGACATTTTCATATTATTATCCGATATAATAACTTTAGATAGAAATGTAATCATGTCCAACCAATCGTCTTTTTCCGACGCGATTATTCTGATAACAAAAGAAGGTATGGGTTCTGCTGATGTATCATTACAGCATAAACTTCTCGATACCTATCTCAAACTTCTGATGGAGAATGATTCGCTGCCGGCCGCTATCTGTTTCTATACAGATGGAGTCAAATTAGTAGTTGAAGGTTCTCCATTTTTGGAACGTCTCTACCAAATCGAACAGAAAGGTGTTCGCCTCATTATCTGTTCAACTTGCCTGAATTACTTTGGTCTTTCAGAAAAAGTGCGTGTTGGCATTGTCGGTGGAATGACAGATATTCTTGAAGCCCAAATTAAAGCAAACAAGGTCATAACGCTTTGAGCGCTCCCGCCGTCTTGGCCGAGTCCACCACTGCGAGGCCGAAAGCGAGCGTCCTTTGTCCTCGCCTTCGGCCCTCTCTCGAAAAGGACAAGAAAGCACAAAGGGCGCAAAAATCCTCCGCCTTCCCTCCCGGCCTCCAGCCCCAGTCACACCAAACGCCACCTGTCTCTTATAC
>JAOADB010000409.1 GCA_026417535.1 Caldilineales bacterium | reverse complement strand
GGGTTAGCGTTGGTGAAAGAAGTCGTGCGCGGCCATCATGGAGATGTGTGGTTTGAAAGTACACCGGGGCAGGGCAGCGTGTTCGGCTTTTGGTTACCCCTTCGCCCAACCCGATTAGAGGATTTGTTAAATCCTTCGGAGGTGTGAAGCGGAGTCCGAACAACCTATGGATGAAATCGTTTGGGCCAAAGAACGTGAAGAGATGGTGACGCTTATTCGACAGCGTGGAGTACGCACGCCCGCTGTGTTAGCGGCTTTAACGCGCGTACCACGCCATCAGTTCGTGCCACCGGAATACCAGACTTATGCCTACGGCGATCATCCCCTACCCATCGGCTACGGGCAAACCATCTCCCAGCCTTACATTGTCGCTTTGATGACCGAAGCGCTTCATCTCCAACCAGGCGCACGGGTACTCGAAATCGGCACAGGGTCGGGCTATCAGGCGGCTATTTTGGCCGAAATGGGAATGGACGTGTATTCTGTGGAAAAAATTCCTGAACTCCACGCGCAGGCGCAACGTGTCCTGGAACGCTTGGGGTATCGCGTTCACCTGCGTTTAGGCGATGGCTATGCAGGGTGGGAGGACTACGCTCCCTATGATGGCATTATCGTCACCGCAGCGCCGGTGGAAGTCCCGCCCGCGCTTGTTGCCCAACTCGCTTTGAACGGGTATCTGGTGATTCCCGTGGGGCCGCGGTCAAGTTATCAAACCCTCTGGCAAATTCGCAAGACCACCGAAGGCTTAGAATATCGCGATTTGGGCGGAGTCGCGTTTGTACCTCTCGTGCCCGTTTTAGGTGGATCGGGTTAACGTCAACAGGCGCTTCCCGCGAATGTGTTTGAAGGTAGCCCCCTGACTCACTGAAAGCAGCGCCGCCTGCGCATCGGCCAGATAAGTGCCGGCCACCACATCTACACCATAATCAAACCACAGGGTAGAAAGCGGTGCCGTACCGCCCAACATGACCACCAGCGCATCCGGCCGACGGTACCGCATAACTTCGTCGAAAGTCTCGTTCAACAGCGTGGAAGCTGTTATAGCTATCACATCCGCTTGCGGGAGAACCTGCGGGACCTGTTCGG
>JAOADB010000408.1 GCA_026417535.1 Caldilineales bacterium | reverse complement strand
GACCGCACACCGTGGGCTGGGGGGTGGGGCTGCTCGTGGCCCTTTTTCTGGCCGGGTTGTTGCTCTGGCGGCTCTGGCAATGGCATCGCCTGGACTACTGGCTGGATCGCGACGCCCTTCGCATCCTGTGGGCCGGCGATGTGGTCATCATCCCCCTGACCCACATCCGTGCTCTGGCTCCGGCCCGACAGGGGCCGCAGGCGCCCTGGTGGCGATGGCCATTGCGCTGGATCGCCTTCCGGCCGGGTGCGCAAGGCGTCCTGAGCTATGCCACGGCCCCGGCCAAGGACTGTTTGGCCGTGAGCACGGCGCAGGCCACCTATCTCATCTCGCCGGCCAACCGCATGGGCTTCTTGCAGGCCTACGAAGCCCGCCGCGCCTTTGGCCCCGGCCGCGTCCTGGCCGAGACCGTGATGTCTTCAGCCTGGCACGAACACTGGCTGCATCGCGACCGTCTGGCGCAGGTGCTCATCGTGGCCGGTTTGTTTGCCGGCCTGGCTCTGCTGGCCTATTTCGTGTGGACGTATCCCATCCTGCCGGCCGAATTGCCGCTCCACTTCGATGCCACCGGCGCACCCGACCTCATCTCGCCCCGCCGTTCCCTGTTCCTGCTGCCGACCATCACCCTGCTCATCTGGTTTTTCAATGTGGCGTTGGGTTTTGCCCTGTACGAGCAGGAGCCGTTGGCGGCCTACCTGCTCTGGGGCAACGGTGTGTTTGTGCAAATGGCCGGATTTTGGGTCGGACGTAGCGTGTTGAACCTGGTGGTCTAACCGCCACTGCCACCGGATACCGCTTTGCCCATGCTTTGGCAACTCCTCATCGGCTTTCTTCTGGCTGCCCTGTTCGGGGGTCTGGCCATGCGCTTGGGCGCGTTATCCGGGAGCGGGGTCGTCGGCGCCACCCTCATCGGCGGCCTGACTTACGGGTTGGGTGGACCGGTGTGGGCCGTCATCCTCATCGCCTTTTTCGTCAGCAGCAGCGCCCTGTCCTTCTGGCGTCGCGAGCGCAAAGCCGCTCTGGCCGCGCGGCTGGCTAAGGGGAGCCGTCGCGACCTGGCCCAAACCTGTCTCTTATACACATCT
>JAOADB010000407.1 GCA_026417535.1 Caldilineales bacterium | reverse complement strand
TCGGCGGGGGTGTCGGTAGGGCACGCGCCGAATGCAACGGCCAGACCAGGCCCGCCAGCAGGCCGGCGGCCGTCAGCAGCGCCAATATCAGCAATCCCACAACTCGGCGGCAGACCATCGGCAAGTGTCAGCGTCGAATGACCACCAGGGTGCCGATGTCGGCCCATTCCCACAGCTGTTTCATGGCCTCGTCGTTGAGCATGACGCAGCCGTAGGTGATGGGCGTGCCCACCAGCCCGGCCCAGGTGCGGGCGCCGGTTTTCGCATCCCAGGGTAGGCCGTGGATGCCGTTTTCGGTGGGGCCGGCCCAGTAGATGCCTAGCCAGTAGGGCATCCAGATGCCCCAGGTCGAACCGTAGGCCTTGCGCAGCTTGCTTTGGACCCGGAAAGTGCCGGTGGCGGTGGAGTTGTTGCGACCGGTGGAGCAGCGCCAGGTGTTGAGGAGGACGTCGCCCTCGTAGCGCCAGCAGCGCTGTTCGGAGATGTCCACGACGATTTTCTTCTGTCCGCGCGGGGCTGCGGGCGCCGGATTCGTTGGCGCGCCGCTGCCCGGCGCCGGGATGCGCAACCGCTGTCCGACGAAGATGAGATCGCCCCGCAACCCATTGGCCGCGCGCAGGTCGTCCACGCTCACGCCGTAAGCGCGGGCAATGCTCCCCAGGGTTTGCCCGCGACGCACGATGTGCACCCGTTCGTCGGCCGTCGTCCCCGGCCGGATGAGGAGACGCTGGCCGACGTAAATCAGGTCGGGGTTGCGCAGGCTGTTCAACCGCATCAGCTCGGCCACGGTGGTGCCGTAGCGGGCGGCGATGCCGGCCAGGGTCTCACCCGCGCGGACGATGTGGACATCCGGCCCGTCTGCGGCTGCCGTCGCCGGCCACAGCAGCAGGACGAGGATGACGAGCAGGAAATAACGCCGGGTTTTCATGGGGTGGTAGTTTAGTTGGGTAATTCGATACTGGTTACTGGGTGTTGGATACTAGATACTGGATACTGGATACTGGATACTAGATACTGGATACTGGATACTGGTAACCAGTATCGAATATCCAGTATCCAATATCCAATATCCATCCAGTGCGCGATGGCCTGGATTATAGCAAGGTTTGCGCGTTTCGGGGAGATTGAGGGACTGTCTCTTATACACATCT
>JAOADB010000406.1 GCA_026417535.1 Caldilineales bacterium | reverse complement strand
GCCGAACCCATCCCAACCCCTCATCCTCTACAGCCGGGCCGCCCGCTGGGGCATGACCCATTGCGCCTGCGCCGTGGACGGCGTCGCCCGGGGCGAGCGTCCGTTGCCCGCGCCTGCGGGGCTGTGGACCCATCCGGCCGGGCTCGTGCGGTTGCCCCTGCCGCAGGAGCACCAGGTCTTTTTCAACCCCACGGGCGCCGCCGGGGTCGTCGTCCTCAACCGGGCCGCGCAGGCCGTGTGGGAACGCTACGCCGGACCGCGCCCCCTGGAGGACGAAACGGCCCGGCGCTTGGCCGCGCTCGACCTGTTGCAAGCCGAGGGCGCCACCCCGGCCCCGCCGCGTTCGCCCGTGCTGACGGCTTGGTTGCACATCACGAACGCCTGCAACCTGCGCTGCACCTACTGTTTCGTGCGTAAGAGCGACGAGGCCATGGACGAGGCCACGGGCGAGGCCGCGTTGCAGGCCGTTTTCGGGGCGGCCGTGTCGCATGGCTTCCAGGCAGTCAAACTGAAATACGCCGGCGGCGAACCGACCCTCCACTTCGGTTTGCTGCGCCGGCTCCACGACCGGGCCGCGGCCTTGGGGCGCCAGTACGGTTTGGACGTGGAGGAGGTTATCATCAGCAACGGCGTTGCCCTCACCGGCGCCATGCTCGATTTCATCCGTCAGGCCGATATGACCCTTTCCATCTCCCTCGACGGCCTTGACGGCGGCCATGACCGTCAGCGGGTGTTCGCCAACGGCCGCGGCAGCGCCGAGCACGTGCTGCGGGGCATCGAGCGGGCGCTGGCCCATGGGGTGCGCCCCCACCTCTCCGTGACGGTGACCCGCCACAACGTCGAGAGCCTGCCGGAGGTGGTGCGCTTTGCCCTGGAACGGCAGCTCTACTTCAACCTGAACCTGTACCAGGAACACGAGCCGGGGGTCCATCACGACGAGCTGCGGGCGGCCAACGAGGCCCTCATTGCGGGTCTGCGTCGCGCCCTGGAAGTCATAGCGGCCGATCTGCCGCGCTACAACGTGTTCACGGCCCTGCTCGACCGCACCAACCTGGCCGGACCCCACGCCAAGGCCTGCGGCGTCGGCGAGAACTACCTGGTGTTGGACCATCGCGGGCGGGTGTCCCGCTGCCAGATGGAGCTGGACCGGCCCGTGACCGCTGTCGGGGCCGGCGACGTCCTGCACCACATCCACCTGTACGAGGACGCCGCGCCC
>JAOADB010000405.1 GCA_026417535.1 Caldilineales bacterium | reverse complement strand
CCTCCGTCCTGTCCTCCGCCGCAACCCGCACCGGCAGCCCAACCTCGCCCGGCGCCAACCCCTTCGTCCGGCCATCGTCCATTGTCCCCAACCTCCTCCTCCCGATTTGCTCTTCGGGCCACAATCTGCTAAAACTGCAGTGTCGGCTTCGTCCTACTCTGTCGTTCTGCCACCTCCCTCATCGCTCATGTTCAGCCCCGCCTTGCCACATGCGGCTTTTGTGGGAAGGAACCGGGGCAAAAAAAGGAGAAGAATACGATGACCCACATCATTACTGCTCTCTGTCTGCGCGATGGCGCCTGCGTGGAAGTTTGTCCGGTGGAATGCATTGTCCCTGGCCAGCCCGAAAGCGAGTGGCCCTGGTACTTCATCGATCCGGACACCTGCATTGACTGCGGCGCGTGTGTTCCGGAGTGCCCCTACGAGGCCATCTTCCCGGAAGAAGACGTACCTTCTGCCTATGAGCTCAAGCCGGGTCAGGAATACGTGCCTTGGGATACCAAGCAAAGGACGGTGGCTGCGGGTGGCGAGATCATTGACCTGAGGACCAGCATCAAACCGAACTACGACTTCTTCAGCGTGGGCCCCGGCTATTCGGCCGCCGGCTGAAAGGGTCGTTTTCTTTCCCACACAAAGAGGCCCCATCGCTTCCGGTGGGGCCTCTTTGTATGACAAGGACGAACGGGGAAGACGACTTCTCCCCTTCAAGCGCCCCCGGTCAGGCGCTCACGGCGGCCCAGACGGCGGCCGCTGCCTGCTTCGGGAGTGGGGGCCGCGGCAGGTGCCGCGCCGACAGCCGCCGCGGCCTGTTGTTGCGCCAGCTGGCGCTGGGCCATGATCCAGGCCATGCAGTTCTCGTCCACACCCATCAGGAGATCGGCCGCACGGATGGCCGTCATGATCTCGACCTCGAGCGGATTGGTGATGGCGCAAGGCATGCCGGCGGCAATGGCCATGCTCAGAAAATGGGCGTTGATGGCCGGGCGATTGGGCAGACCGAAGGAGATGTTCGAGGCGCCGCAGACCGTGTTACAGCCCAGCTCTTCGCTGATCATCCGCACCAGCTCGAACAGGACCTTGCCAGCGCCGGGGACGGCGCCGGCCGGCATGGCCAAGGGGTCAATCAGGACATCGCTGCGGGGGATGCCGTAGGCCTCGGCCCGTTCGACGATTTTCTTAGCGATGCGGAAGCGCTCTTTGGGGTCGTAGGAAATGCCGCTCTCGTCGTTGGAG
>JAOADB010000404.1 GCA_026417535.1 Caldilineales bacterium | reverse complement strand
GCAACATCGCCCTCACGGCGCCCTACATGCACAACGGCTCCCTGGCCACCCTGGAGGAGGTGGTGGACTTCTATGCCCAGGGCGGTGGCCGCGCCTTCGGCAACGAGCGGGTGGACGTGTTCGTCAACGGCTTCGAGCTGACCGAACAGGAGCGGGCCGACCTGGTGGCCTTCCTCTACGCGCTGACCGACGAGTCGGGCCTGCCCGAGATCCCGGCCGCGGTGCCGTCGGGGCTGCCGGTGGTGTCGCGGGTGGAGAACCCGGCGCGGGCCGTGGCCGCGGCGGTCAACCGCGGGGGCAGCGGCCAGACCGTCGCCCCGCGGCCGGCCATGACCATCACCGTGGCCCCGGGCGAGACCATCCAGGCCGCGGTAGACCGCGCCCGCCCCGGCGACACGGTGCTCATCCCCTACGGCGTGTACCACGAGACGGTCGTGGTGGACATCAGCGACCTGACCATCGAGGGCATCCCCAATGCCGCGGGCGCGTACCCCGTCCTCGACGGCCGCTTGGCGCTGGCCGACGCCGTGGTGGCCTCGGGCAACAACTTCCGGCTGGGCAAGCTCCACGTGCGGAACTACAAGGACAACGGCGTACTGGTGGAGGGCGCCACGGGCGTGCACCTGTACGACATCTTCGCCGAGCGCACGGGCACCTACGGCGTCTACCCCGTGCGCAGCACGAACGTGCTCGTCGAGCGGGTGACGGTGACCGGCGCCGAGGACGCGGGCATCTACGTGGGCCAGTCGGAGAACGCGCTGGTGCGGGACTGCGTGGCCTACGGCAACGTGGCCGGCATCGAGCTGGAGAACACCCTCAACGGCGAGGTCACCAACTGCCACGCCTACGACAACACGGCCGGGCTGCTGGTCTTCGTGCTGCCCCAGCTCACATCCAAGATCTCGATGCACACCCGCATCCACCACAACGTCATCGAGAACAACAACCGGGAGAACTTCGCCCGCGGCGGGGTGGTGCGCTTCGTGCCGGCAGGCGTGGGCATGTTGCTCCTGGGCGCGGACGATGTCGAGGTCTATGCCAACACCGTGCGCGACCACGGCTCGGTGGGCATCGCCGTCTACAGCCTGACCCGCAGCGGCGTCTTCCAGTCCAACGAGATTGACGTCGGCCCCCTGCCGGAGCGGGTGCACGTCCACGACAACACCCTGGCCAACAACGGCTACGCGCCCGACAAGGCCCTGTCTCTTATACACATCT
>JAOADB010000403.1 GCA_026417535.1 Caldilineales bacterium | reverse complement strand
GGGACAGCGGCATCCTGCACGGGCTGCTGGGGCTGGAGACGCCGGCCGATGTGCAGTCCCATCCCAAACTGGGCACGTCTTGGGAGGGCTTCGTCATCGAGCAGATCGTCCGCCTCCTGAACACGCGCGACGCGTATTTCTGGGCCACCCACGCCGGCGCGGAGCTCGACCTGCTGGTGCGAATGCGCGGCAAGGCCTACGGCTTCGAGGCCACATACGCCGATACCCCCGGTCGTTCCATGCAAATCGCCCTACACGACCTCGGCCTGGAACACCTATGGATCGTCTACCCGGGCCGACAGGAATACTCGCTGGCCGAACGACTCACCGTCGTGCCGGCCGAGGCGCTGCCCCGGCTGGCGGCAGCGCTTGCACCATGACGGGGTGAGCGCCGAAGCACCACCGGCGCGGGAGCCTGCGGCCTGCGCTGGATAAAGTCGGCCGGTGTGTGCGGGGTCGGCCGGCGAGAAGCCTTGTGGGTGTGGCGTTGCTCGACTTCGGCGCCGCGGCGCGCGTCGAGTAGCCCAGGGCCGCCGCCCCACACGACCGCTGGGCGGACGATGGGAGCAATCGTCCATCATCCATCGTCTTGAATCCTACTTTTTCTAGGCCGATATGTGCTACAATGGACAAAGGAAAATCGGAGAAGCCCCCGACTTTCCAACCCTCTTGCACACGACCATCCCAATCTCCGGACGTTTTACCATCTCATGGGACCCTCTTCCCTTCGTAACGGTTTGATTTATCTCGTCATCCTCGCCGCGGTGGGCGCGTTTTTGCTCACCTCCCTCTCGCGCAACAACCAGGCCACCCCGCGGGTCGAGGTCTACGACCTCAACCAGCTGGCCGCGCAGATCGCCAACGGGCAGGTCAAGAGCATCCTCGTGCGCGGGGATGAACTGGAAATCACCTATCACAATGACACCCGCATCGGTCTGAGCCGCAAGGAAGAAAACGTCAGCCTGACCGATACCCTGCGCTGGTTGGGCCTCACCCCCGAGCAGATCGAAACGGTTACCATCCGCTTCAGCCCGCCCAACCGTTGGGCGAACTGGGGCGTTGTGCTCGGCACCATCTTGCCGATCCTGCTGATCGGCGCCTTTTTCTTCTTCATCATGCGGCAGGCTCAGGGCGCCGGCAATCAGGCGTTCTCCTTCGGTAAGAGCCGCGCCCGTATGTTCACGGGCGATAAGCCCACCGTCACCTTCGACGATGTGGCCGGCGCGGACGAGGCCAAACAGGAACTGGCCGAAGTCGTCGAATTCCTCAAGGAACCGCAAAAGTTCGCCTCCCTCGGCGCCCGCAT
>JAOADB010000004.1 GCA_026417535.1 Caldilineales bacterium | reverse complement strand
ACGTTGGGCCTATGCCTGGTTGGCTTACTGCGCGCAACAGGATTTCCTAAGCCAGGAGGAGGTCAGGGTAGAAACCCAAGACGAATCAGGTGAATCGGATGACTATCCCACGGATGCCATCTACAACCTGGCCGAGTCCTATCTGTTGGCTGGCGATCCCAGTACGGCGTTGACCATCCTCTTCCGCTGGCACCATCACTCACAGGACGAGACCGTTGTCGCGCTGGAAAAACTCGCCGTCGTGTTGGACAACTGCGATTACTGCCAGTGGGCTTTGCTCATCCTCGACCGGATCCTGGCCTTGCTGCCTCCTGAGGAGGAATCCAAGCGCAGCCGAATTCAGGAATGGAAAAACGGGATCGAAGACGAACTCCAAGAAGAACATAGGGTTTGGCCATCTCCGGCGCCGGAAACCACAGCCTTGTTCCACGAACTTTTGAACATCATCGAGCACCCGTTGGCCGAAGGGCCGCGCTATCTTCCGCCGTTGGACGGCATCGCCGCTACCGGCGATGTGGGTGAGGGGGAAGCCGCCGCCATCGTGGCGCACGGCCGCGAGTTGGCGCCCGATCTCATCCATATGGCCTTCAATCCCCTTCTGGCCGGCGGACCGGCTCCGGACACGGCCGTGAGCCTGTTGCGGCGTCTGTGGCAAAGCGGCGTTGTCGAACTCGACGCGTTGGCCGGCTTCCTGGAAACGGCCACGCCCGGCTGGCAACGGCGTCTTCTGAACCTTTTCGGCAAAATCGGCCCCGTGAGCCTGGAACAATTGACCGCCATCGTTACCGACCCGGCTCTGGCTCTGAACGTGCGGCTGAGAGCCATCGAAACATTGGAGGAATACGCCCGTAAGGTGCCGGAAGAACGACCGGCGGTGCTCGCCCTGGTGCGCGATGTGATAACCGCTCCCGTGGCCCAAAGCCCAGCCGAAGAAGAAGATTTGGTCGCTTTTGCCATCAATACCGCCTTAGACCTCGATGCCCGCGAACTCCTCCCGGTGATCCAAGCCGCTTTTCGCGAGGATCGGGTCAGTCCCTGGATTATATCTCCACAAGACGTTGAGACAAGATGGCAATTATCCATCTCTGAAGAAACTCCTCAAGGCAATCAAATTCTCTTAATTTGCAAGAAATGTCATCGTTATCGCTATTTTGCTGTCAAAAATGTCGTTATTGATCTAAACTCATTAGAAAAAGAAATGAATGGAGAACCCGTGCGGTATAGTCCTTTTATCATGGATAGAGAGATTATATGTCCAAAGTGTGGTGCTCGCGATCAATACGACCTTGAACCCCTGTTCCGCACGGCCCTGCTTGACGAAAACTTGCGCAGGTTTCCGGTCACCCTGGTTCGTGGCTATGCGTTCAAACAACCCATGCATCCGCTGGAAGCCATCGAGCGCTACAAAATGCGGATCCTGACCCATCCCCGTCGGGCCGAAAACTACCTGCGCTTGGGCAATCTGTTGCGCTTTCTCCATCGTTCCGAGCAGGCCCTGGCGATGACCCGCAAAGGCCACGAGCTGGAACCGGACCATGTCGAGTGGACGCTCATGCGGGCCATGGCCGAGCACGACCTGGGCGACAGGAACTCGGCGCGGCAGTATTACAAGAAGGTCATCCAGCTGGCCGAACAGGCCCGAAACCAGGGTGCCGATGTCACCTGGTTTATGTTGCTGGCGAACAAGAGTTTGGAGAACCTCTCTCGTGGGGAACCGAGCGCCTGGTTCGATATTTATCGGGAGGAGCTAAGCCCGGACGAGATTACTCCACTCGATTTCGACAACCCGTAGCGTTATGACCCCCCTTGTCCCCCCACCGGAGGTCAAGCCTCGCTACGTGCGCGCCATGTTCGCAGGCACGGCCCGGCGCTATGACCTGATGAACCGGTTGATGACCTTTGGCCGCGACCGGGCCTGGCGGAGGCTGGTCGTGCAGGCCTGTGCGCTGCCGCCAGGCGGTCGATTGCTCGATGTGGCCACCGGTACGGGCGATATCGCCCTCGAGGCCCTGCGCTTACGGCACGATGTCCGCGTCATCGGCGCCGATTTCACCCACGAGATGATGCGCATCGCCCAGAGCAAAGACCGCGACGGGCGCATACCCTTTGTCGAGGCCGACGCCCTGCGTCTGCCTTTCGCCGACCACACCTTCGATGCCGCCTGTTCCGGGTTCCTCATGCGCAATGTGGTGGATGTGGCGGCAGCCTTCGCCGAACAGCGCCGGGTGGTGCGGCCCGGTGGTCGCGTGGTGTGTCTGGAGATCACCCGGCCGAACACCCCCATCTGGCGCGACCTGTTCCGCCTGTACTTTTTCCATTTCGTGCCCCGGATCATGGCCCTGGCCAGCAGCCATCGCCGCGCCTACGCCTATCTGCCGGCCTCGACCCTGACCTTCCCCCGTCCCCCGGAATTGAAGGCCATCATGGAAGGGGTGGGTCTGCGCAACGTGACCTACCGCGTCCTCATGCTCGGAACCATTGCCATCCACGTCGGCGAAGTCTGATGGGGGCGGGAGACGGAGGACGAGCGGAAGGACAATCCGGCCATCCGTTGTGGGCATCGGCCTGCATCGGCTCCCTGTGTTATACTGGTGACGATGGACGACGGCCATCGTCCATCGTCTATCGTCCATCGTCTATCATCGGTTCACCGCGATGTCTGAACCCCGCCCCCGCGCCATTACGATTGACCGCCCCCGCGGTCTGCTCATCATTGACTGGATGGACGGCGCCCATTGCGAGTATCCGTTGGCCGGCATCCGCAACATCTGCCCTTGCGTGAGCTGTCGGGGCGGCCACGAGTACATGGGCCTGCCCGTTGACCCCACCGAGCTGACGAAGACACCGCCGCCGGGCGTGTCCACCGAGGTCGTCGGCGCCGCTTTTGTGGGCGATTATGCCCTGCAGATCACCTGGGCCGACGGCCACAACAGCGGCATTTACGCCTGGACTCTGCTGCGACCGCTTTGCCCGACCACCCCGGCCTGATTCCCCCCACGGAGACCTGCCATGACTGCCCCTCGCGTCCGCCTGCCATTTGAAGGAACGTTCCGCATGACCCAAGGTTTTGCCGAGCGCCCGGAGGTGTACAAACGCTACGGCCTGCTGGGTCACAACGGCATTGATTGGGGGATGAAAGTCGGCACCCCCATCCTGGCCGTGGCCGATGGCAAGGTCGCCGAAGTCAAGTTCAAAGACGACGCCAAAGGCTGGGATGCCGACGGTTATGGCAATTATCTCAAACTGGAGCACGCCTGGGGCGAATCCCTCTACGCCCATCTCAGCCGGATTGACGTGGCCGAGGGCGATGCGGTCAAGGAGGGCGACCCCATCGGCCTCTCCGGCAACACGGGTTTCAGCTCCGGCCCTCACCTGCATTTCGGCATGCGGGTCAAGCCCTTCAATCGCAACGACGGCTGGAGTGGCTATACGAACCCAGTCTGGTTCCTCGTCGGACCCGGTTTCAACGAAGCCGTGGACGGCGCCCGTCTGGCCGAGCTGACCCGGCGGGCCGAAGAGGCCGAAAAGGCCCTCGCCGACGCCCAGGCGGCTTTCCGTTTCCAACGTCAGGAATTGCTCGCCCAGGCCGAACTCTACCGCGAGCAGATCATGGCCCTGTTGCGTCGTTATGTGCCCGGGCAGCTGCCACCCAATGCCGACCCCTTTGTCATGGTCGAGACCTTGCTCCAACGCGAGGCTGCCCAGTTTCGCCATCAGGAGCTGGTCGCACAGGTGGCGTTGTGGCGCGAGAAGGCCACCGAACTGGTGCGGCGCTACATCCCCGGCCAACTGCCGCCCAACGCCGACCCGCTTGTGGCGCTGGAGGCCCTGCTGCAGCAGTGGTCCGAAGACCTGAAACGCGCCCGCCTGGCGCAACTGGCCGCCTTCGCTCCTCCTCCGTCGTCTTCTGCCGTTGTGTATCAGTAGGAATCCCAGACTGCAGGGCGACGGATGAAAGACGTAGCGCATGAGGGCATCTTGCGCTGCATCTTCCGTCTGCCCGGGATGGCCCTCCCTCGGAACCTAAGCCATCATCGGCCTGAGTAGTTACACAGAAACGTTTATAATTAATCACTAAGACACAAAGAAATAAAGAGATAAAAAACTTGTAATTCTTTTCAAAATCTCATTTTACGATCAAAAAACACGATTTTGCCTTATTATCTAACATTTTGATATTCTAGCGCTCTTAGCGTCTTTGCGTCTTAGTGATTATAATCCATAAAAATTCGCCAAATCTGTGATTAAGACCATCAACCGATGGCCGTTTCAGCGTATCATCGCATTGTCCTCAAACTCGGCACCAGTGTCCTCACCGCCGGCACGCCCTATCTCAACCGCCCCCGGCTTATCGAGCTGGTGCGTCAGTGCGCGCGTCTGCGCGAGCAAGGGATTGAGTTGATCATCGTCAGTTCGGGCGCTATGGCTGCCGGCCGTGAACGGCTGGGTTTTCCCCAATTGCCGCCCAACGTTCCGGCCCGCCAGATGCTCAGCGCCGTGGGGCAGCCCCGGTTGATGGCCCTGTACCAGCAATTTTTCGAGATTTACGGCCTTCATGTCGGCCAGCTCCTGCTCACCCGGGCCGATCTGCAAGACCGGCGGCGCTATCTCAATGCCCGTCACACCCTCATGGCGTTGCTGGCCCAGGGCGTCATCCCCATCATCAACGAAAACGACAGTGTCACCGCCGAGGAAATCCGGGTGGGCGATAACGACAACCTTTCGGCCATGGTCGCCACCCTGGCCGAGGCCGACCTGCTCATCCTGTTGACCGACCAGCCCGGCCTCTTCACCGCCGACCCGCGCAAAGACCCGACGGCCCGACTCATCCCCGAGGTCGAGCGGATTGACGCTCACCTGCTGGCGGGCGCGGGTCAGAGCACCACGGGCTTGGGCACGGGCGGCATGGTGACCAAACTCCAGGCCGCGGAGACGGCCACTCGCGGGGGCGCCACCGTGGTTATCGCCTCTGGCGCCCAACCCGATGTCATCCTGCGGCTAGCAGCCGGCGAACCGTTGGGGACGCGTTTTCACGCCCGCGCCAGCCGGCCCGAAAGCCGCAAACGCTGGTTATTGGCCGGTTACACGACTTCCGGCCATATCGTCGTGGACGAAGGTGCGGCCCGGGCGTTGCTCCACAACGGCAGCAGCCTCTTGCCCATCGGCATCCGTGAGGTGCACGGCGATTTCCAGCGTGGGGACACGATCAGCATCTACGGCCCTTCCGGCCGCGAGCTGGGCCGTGGCCTGACGAATTACCAGGCTGACGAGGTTCGCCGCATCCAAGGCCGCCACTCCCGCGAGATCGAAGCCATCCTTGGCTACGAATACGGCGAAGAGGTCATCCATCGGAATGACTTGATCCTGTTGTGAGGGACGATGGTAAAACCCTTTCGTCCTCCGTCGTTCGGCCTTCGTCCGGCCCTCGGCTAAAACCCAGGACGAACGACGAAGCCCCTTTCGTCCTCCGTCGTTCGTCCTTCGTCTGGTCCTCGGCCTCAGCTCAGACCCACGGCCAACCATCACAAGCCCAGTCACCAGTCACCAGTCACCAATCCCCCACCCACCACCCCATGACCGACAACCCCCTCCTCCCCTTGGGCCAGAGGGCGCGGGCTGCGGCCCGTGTCCTGGCCACTGCCTCGACCGCCACGAAAAACGCCTTGCTCCATCACATCGCCGATGGCCTGATCGCCGCCGAAGAGGCCATCCTGGCCGCCAATGCCGAGGACATTGCCGAAGGCCGCGCGGCCGGGTTGGGCGAGAACCTGATTGACCGGATGCTGATCACCCCGGCGCGGTTGCGCGGCTTTGCCGCCGATACACGCGCTGTGGCCGCCCTGCCTGACCCCGTGGGTAGCGAGTTCGATTGCCGTGTCCTGCCCAACGGTCTGCGCGTCAGTCGCCGCCGCACCCCCCTCGGCGTCATCGGCGTCATCTACGAGGCCCGGCCCAATGTGACGGTGGATATCGCCGCCCTCTGCCTGAAGACGGGCAATGCGGCCATCCTGCGGGGCGGCAAGGAAATCCGCCGCAGCAACCTGGCCCTGCTCGAGGTCATTCGCGCCGCGCTCGACCGGGTGGGCCTGCCCCAAGAGGCCATCCAGTACATCGGCGACCCTGACCGCAGCCTCATCGGCCATCTCCTGCGGCTGCACGAATACGTGGACGTCATCATCCCGCGCGGGGGCGCCGGGCTGCACCAATTCTGCCGTGAGAACAGCACCATCCCCGTCATCACCGGCGGGGTCGGGATCTGCCACCTGTTCGTGGACGAATCGGCCGACCAGGACAAGGCCCTGCGTGTCATCCGCAACGCCAAAACTCAGCGGCCCAGCGTGTGCAACGCGCTGGATACCCTTCTCGTCCACGAAAAGATCGCGGCGACCTTCCTTCCCCGCGTGGTGGATGACCTGACCCCGGCCGGGGTCACGTTCCGGGCCGACGAAACCGCCATGGACATCCTGGCCGGCCGTCCCAACGTGCAACCGGCCGGCCCCGCCGATTTCGATACGGAGTGGATGAGCCTGGTGCTGGGCTTGCGGGTGGTGCCCGACCTCGACACGGCCATCGCCCACATCCGCGAGCACAGCCTGAATCACTCCGACGGCATCCTCACCGAAAATTGGAGCAACGCCCAGCGTTTCCTCAACGAGGTGGACAGTTCGGCCGTGTTCGTCAACGCCTCCACCCGTTTCAACGACGGCGGACAGCTCGGCCTGGGCGCCGAAGTGGCCATCAGCACGCAAAAACTCCACGCCCGCGGCCCCATGGGCCTAGAGGAGCTGACGACCTACAAGTGGATCGTCCTGGGCGACGGCCACATCCGGGAGTGAGCGGACGGCCATGTACAAGGCATTGAAAGAGCGGTGGCTGCGGCTGCGCAGCCTGTTCGAACCCGCGCCCCTCGTCGTTGCCGACCTGAGCCATCCCCAGGCGGAGCGACGCTGGCGGGCGGCGCGGGCGTTGGCCGGACGGCCACAACTCCGCTATCGGGCCGGGCTGCTGGCGTTGTTGGACGACCCCGACCCCATCGTGCGCGATGAGGCTGCGGCCACTCTGGCCTCGTGGGGGCCGGCCTCCGGTTTGGAACCGGCCCTCGACTTGCTGCGCCGAGACCCGCCCGCACCCCGGGCTGCGGCCTTGCTCGACCTGCTGGCGCGGCTGCCGGCCTCGGCCGAGAGCCGGGCGCTCCTACCCGACCCGGCCGAACCAATCGGGCCGTTTCTGAGCCATGCCGATCCCTTGGTACGGGCGGCGGCCTGTCGAGCGTTGGCCGCAACCGGCCGGGGGGAGGATGCCCAATGGCTTTCGAGTCTGACGACCGACCCTGACCCTCGCGTGCGTCGGGCGGCCTGCGTGGCCCTGGGCCGCTTGGGAAACCCCGACGCCATTCCCCTTTTGCAAGAACGGCTGCACGACGCCGATCCGCCCACTCGCGATCTGGCATCCAAGGCCCTGAGCCGCCTGGAAGCCCTTGCCGCCGCGCGCGAGAAGGAGGAGCCGGAGAAACGGGGAAACGGAGAGTCGGGGAGCCAGGGAAATGGGGAGACGGAGAGCCCCTCCGAGTCCCCCCATCTCCCCTGAGCTCCTTGGCGCAAGTTCGTCCACCGTCCATCGTCCGTCGTCCAAAATAGCAAGCCGCCTCTCTTGTCGAAAGGCCGAAAGGTGCTAAAATAGAGGTATATCATCTTACGGCAGCGACGGCCGTTTTTGTCTCCTTTTTGGCCCTTGATCCAACCCTTCGGCTTGCGTAACAGCCTGCGTCTGCAAAGCCTGGCCCGGCGTAGCATCCCGCTGAGCCTGGAACATCGCTTTGCCGATCCGCTGGCCGTGGTATGGGCGGCGGTGGGAGCGCCTTTGCCTTGGCATGGCACGGGCGCAGCCACGTACCTGCATGTGCCCAACAGCACCCACCCGGTTCACGGTTTTGTCCAGGCCGTCAAGCGTTTCGCCCGGCCCGAGGCCGATCTGACGCGCATTGCGCCTGCCTATCATGCCCATCCTCAGGCCGGCGAGATCTGGCAGGCCCTGCTGGAGCACGTGAGCCTACAGGCCGGTGAACACGGCATCCAACGCCTTTACCTTTGCCTGGAAAGCGAAGATGAGGCCCAAACGGCGGTCACGGCTGCCGGTTTTGTGCCCTACATCCAGGAAACCCTCTTTCGCCATCCGGGGGTCGAACTGAAAGGACAGGCCGACGATGAAACTACCTGGCCGTGTGTGCGCGGCCAACGGGAGAGCGATAGCTTTGCCCTGCAACGACTGCACAGCCGTTACACCCCGCCCCTGGTGCAACAGGCCGAGGGCAGTCTCCTCAACCACGATGAGACCACCTCGCCTCTCGACCTGCGCACCTGGTGGCAGCCGGAACGGATCGAAGGCTTCGTCTATGAAGCAAAGGGCGAGATCATCGCCGCGGCCCAGTTGACTCGCGGCCGCCATGCCCACTGGCTGCGCTTGATCGGCGACCTCGATGCCACGGCGTTGACGGCGCTATTGCAGCGTGCGCTCCATGCCTGTAGCCGCTACAGCAAGCGACCGCTCTACGTGCCCTTGCGTCCTTATCAGAGCAGCTTCGGTCCCATCCTGCGCGATTTCGGTTTTGAACCCATCACCACCGTTACCCGCTTTGTCCGTCATACCACAGCCCTGGTCAAAAAACCCCTGACCCTGCCGGTCAAAGAGGCCATCGAAGTCACCCTGACCGGCATTGTCCCTTTCGAAGCACCGTTGGGCGGCTCGACGCAGTTCATCGCCGAAGCAGATAAACGACGAGCGATGAACGATGCCGCATTTTGAGATCATCGGTGAGATCAGAGACGTTGAGACAATGGCCACAGGCCAGGGTGTGCCTATCAACCTCATCTGGAGCGTACCTACGGCAAAGGTCGTTGGCGTAAGATGACAGGCATAGCGACCGTGCACTGGCAGATGGCGCTATCCGTGAAGCCGAGATACACTTTTGAAGCACACGGTATAGGACGAAAGGATTTCAAAATCAAAAGATTGATACGATGAACAAGTTCGTGCTTTGTATCAATAATACTCGTAATCCAACCAATCCCATCTTGGGCAAAGTTTACCGTCAGTTTCCAGAACCTGAAGACGTTTGCAGCCAACAGCGTTCTGCGCTGCACCTGAAACGCAGGTTCAACTTACCGACAAGCAAAATGACGACCATCTTCGCCTTTTCGGCGATGCGATGACGGAATCCGCTTTCCGCCATGACCGGTTCTTCCATGCAACAAAAGATTACCGACGACCTGGACGCGCTGCTGGCCGTCCTCCCTCCTCCCATTGCCAACCGGCTCCATGAGCTCAACGAGGCCGATAAGCTCCTCGAAATCGTCCTCGACCTGGGCCGTCCGCCCGAGGCCCGCTTTACCGATCGGGACATCGAGCTCCTCCCCCGCGAGGTGACGCACGACGACATCCGCTACGTGGTCGAACGCATCGGCGATTTCACCGAGGATAACCGCGCCGGTATTGCCCGCACCCTGCACCGCATCTCGGCCATCCGCAACCGCAAGGGCGACATCGTGGGGCTGACCTGCCGTGTGGGCCGCGCCGTGTACGGCACCATTGACATCATCCAGGACATCATCACGAGCGGAAAGAGCATCCTGTTGTTGGGCCGCCCCGGCGTGGGCAAGACCACCCTGCTGCGCGAAGCCGCGCGGGTGCTGGCCGACCAGAAGAAACGGGTGGTGATCGTAGACACCTCCAACGAGATCGGCGGCGACGGCGATATCCCCCACCCGGCCATCGGCCGCGCCCGCCGGATGCAGGGGCCGCTGCCCTCGCTCCAACACGAGGGGATGATCGAGGCGGTAGAAAACCACATGCCCGAAGTCATCATCATTGACGAGATCGGCCGTGCCCTGGAGGCCGAAGCGGCCCGCACCATTGCCGAGCGCGGGGTGCAGCTCATCGGCACGGCCCACGGCCGCACCCTGAGCAACCTGTTGCTCAACCCGACCCTGTCCGACCTGGTGGGCGGGGTCGAGTCGGTCACCCTCTCGGATGAAGAGGCGCGGCGTCGCGGGACGCAAAAGGCCGTGTTGGAGCGCCGAGCGCCGCCCACCTTCGACATCCTGATCGAAATCGTGGACCGTCAGCACCTGATCGTCCACAAGGACGTGGCGCGAGCGGTGGATGCCCTCCTACGCGACCGGCCCCTGCGGCCCGAAATCCGTTACCGCGATGAACGCGGGGAGATCGTCATCAAGCAGGCCGATCTCGAGGAATTCGGCGGCCGGGCCGAGACGCTGACCGAAGAGACGTTGGAAGGCGTGCGACGGCGCAACGGCGGCCGTGGGGAAGAGCGCTTCGGCGGTCGCGGGGAGCGCCTGAGCGAACGCGGGGATCGGTTCACCGTGCGGCGGGATACGCTCCCTTTCGCCGATACGCTCGCGGCGGATGAACTTGCCGAGACGACGCCCAAACCGGGGCGCATTCTGCGCGCCTACTGCTACGGCGTCGGTCAGAACCGCCTGCGAGCCGCCGCCCAAAGCCTGGGCGTACCGGTCGAGATCACCAACGACCTGCACCGGGCCGACATCGTCATCACCCTGAAAGCCTACTATCGCAAGCAACCCCAGCCGATCCTCGAGGCCGAAAGCCGAGGGGTGCCGGTGTATGTCCTGCGCTCGAACACGACCCGGCAGATGGAAATCCTGCTGGCCGAGATTTTTGCGCTGCGACCGGCGGCCATGGAACCCTTGGCCGAAGCGTTGGAGGAAGCGCGGCAGGGGGTCGAGAAAGTCCTGGCCGGTGCGCCGGTGGTGGAGCTTTCGCCCCAACCGCCCGAAATTCGCCGTCAGCAACATCGCCTGGCGCGCGAGGCCAATCTGATCTCCCATTCCTACGGCCGCGAGCCAAACCGTCGGGTGCGGATCTATCGGGAATAGGGCTTTGCCTTCCGGGTGGGTCTTCCGTTTCCCTTCGCGGCCAACCATCGGGACGAAGGACGAAGCGGGTTGTTCGCCTTCGTCCTTCGTCCTGGGTTGAGGCCGCCCGGAAGGACGGAAGACGAAGGGGCTGGCTATCTGGCGTCGTCGTCTTTCCTCTTTCGTCCTGTCGAGGGCAGAGGGATTCCCCTGAGGTGGGGCGGATCGTTGGCATAAGGCTTTGTTTCGCCTGCCCAACCTGGCCTATAATACCGGTTTGTGCCGTAACTACTCAGACCGATGACGATGATGGCTCAGGTTCCGACAGGGTTCCATCCCCGGCAGACGAAGGATGTAGCGTAAGATGCCATCTTGCGTTACGTCTTACGTCCGTCGTCCGAACGAGCGGCCGATGGCGGGAAGGGGAGACCCATCCGGAGCGTATGGC
>JAOADB010000003.1 GCA_026417535.1 Caldilineales bacterium | reverse complement strand
AGATGTGTATAAGAGACAGGAGTAGTTACCTTGTGCCTCACTTTTTCGGGGCTCATGCGGCCTCTGTATGAAACTGATCGTCGTCGTCCCCACGTATAACGAAGCCGAGAATCTGGAAGCCCTCGTCGCCGAGCTCCTGGCGCTGGGATTGGAGGGCTTGCAGATTTTGATCGTTGACGATGATTCGCCCGATGGCACCGGTTTGATCGCCGACCGGCTGGCCGCTCGGCATCCGGGCATTGTCCACGTTCTCCATCGCCGGGGCCGGCACGGTTTGGGGCCGGCCTATGTCGAGGGCTTCCGCCGTGCGCTGGCCATGGGCGCCGATGCCATCGTGCAGATGGATGCCGATTTCTCCCATTCGCCGGCATACATTCCCCACTTTTTGGAGTACCTGCCCGAGGCCGATGTGGTCGTCGGCTCGCGCTATGTGCCGGGCGGAATGCTGGACGAACGCTGGAGCTGGTGGCGACGTTTTTTGAGCTGGTGGGCCAATGCCGTGTACACCCGGCTGCTGTTGGGGCTGCGGGTGCGCGACGGCACGGCCGGGTTCAAGCTCTGGCGGCGCAGCGCTCTGGAGAACATCAACCTGGAGGGCATTTTCTCCAACGGTTACGTCTTTCAGGTGGAAATGGCCTACGTCTGCCAGCGGTTGGGCTACCGGGTAATCGAAGTTCCCATCTACTTTGAGGATCGGCGCATCGGGCGTTCCAAGATGTCGGTCCCCATCAAGCTGGAAGCGGCCTATCGCACCCTGCAAATCCGGTGGCGATACCGGCATCTGCGACCGCTGGAATCGCAGACGTGGCTTTCGGCCCCCCATCAGAGCCTATGAGTCTGACCCGTCTCGAGCTGCGTCGCGAGCTTCTGGCCCTGCTCGTGCTGACGCTCTTGCCCTTGGTGTGGTTTTGGCCGGTCATTTTCGGCGGTCAGACCCTGCTCCCGGCCGATAACATCTACCAATACGAACCCTGGCGCAGCTTTGCCCAACAACAGGGCGTGGGCCAACCCCATAACGAGCTGCTCTCCGACCTGGTGCTGCAGAACTATCCCTGGAAGCGGCTCATCCGCGAGGCCATTGCCGGGCGACAGCTGCCGCTGTGGAACCCGTACCTGTTCACAGGGGTGCCTTTTCTGGCCGCAGGGCAACATTCGGCCCTCTATCCGCTGAGCCTGGTCTATTACATCCTGCCCTTGCCCATGGCCTACGGCGTCTTCACCTGGCTGACCCTGGCCCTGGCAGGCATCAACATGTACCTGTTCGCCCGGATTTTGGGCATCGGCCGGGCGGCGGCCCTGTTCGCGGGCATCGTGTACATGTTCAGCGGCTTTTTCATCGCCTCGGTCGTCTTCCCGATGATGATCGCCGCAGCGGCCTGGTTGCCCCTCCTCCTGGCCCTGATCGAGATGGTCGTGCGCAAGCAGGAGGAAAAGGGCAACGCGCCCTTTGTGCCGGTGGCCTACATCGTCGGCGGCGCTATCGTCTTGGGCCTGAGCGCCCTGGCCGGCCATGTCGAGATCACCTACTACACCCTGCTGGTGGCCGCCATGTACAGCCTCTGGCGGCTGTTCGGGGTATGGCGTCGCCTGGGCGTTTGGCGACCGGTGCTGCGGATGGCCGGCTGGCTGTTGTTCATGGCCGTGACCGGGCTGTTGCTGGCCGCGATCCAGCTCATCCCGCTTTACGAGCTGGTCACCCAGAACTTTCGCGAAGGCTCTGTGGGCTATGCCGAGGTCGTCGGCTGGGCCTGGCCGACCCGCCAGATCCTGACCTTCCTTGTCCCCGACCTGTTCGGCAATCCCGCCCATCACACCCTGCGGGACTGGTGGACCGGGGAGACGGTCACCGTTTGGCGCAATGCCTTCGGCCAGGAAACGCGCACCGTGTTCTGGGGGGTCAAGAACTACGTCGAGGGGGCCAACTATCTGGGCATTCTGACCCTGGTGCTGGCCGTGGCGGCTTTCTTCGACGTGGGCGGGCGGTTGCGCGGGGAGCCGGTGCGGCAGCCGGCCGATCGACCCGGCTGGGTGCGACCGCCGACGGGTCGCTTTTTTGTCGTGGGCTTCGCCCTCCTGGCCGTGCTTGCGCTGGCCTTTGCCTTTGGAACGCCCCTTTACGCGCTGCTGTTCTATGGCCTGCCCGGCTATAAACAGCTCCATTCAGCCTTTCGTTGGGTCTTTCCCTATACCCTGGCTATGGCCGTCCTGGCCGGGTTCGGCTTCGACCGCCTGCAATTGGCCCTGGAAGGTATCCATCTGGCGCGGTTGGGCGGACAACGGCGGTTTCGCTGGCTCACCTTTCCCGATTCGGCGCGATTGGCCGGCGTCGTGCTGACCGGGGTCGGCGCCGTGGTGTTGGGACTTCTGCTCCTAAGCCGCTACTGGCCGGCGCCTTTCATCGCCCTGGGCGAGCGGGTGATCGCTTCGTCCGATCTGGCCCAGGCCGTTTTTGCCGACGGTGCCCAGTTCTGGAGCTACGAAGCCGTCCACTTCCTGCAATTCGGGTTCATGCTCTTGGCGTCGGGGCTGATCCTGCTGCTGGCCCTGTCGCCCTTCGGGCAGCGGCGGGTCATCGGCCCGGTAGACGAGCGGGCCGAGGAGCGGGCTTTGGCCGATCAGGGCTTCACCTGGTCGGTGGGGTTACGGCTTTGGCAGGCGGTGGCGTTGGTCATCATCTTTCTGGACCTGTGGCTGGTCGGCGCCGGTTTCAACCCGCGGGCCGAACCGGCCTGGCTCGATTTCCGGCCCCCGGCCGTGCTTTGGCTGGAACGCCATCAGGACCCTGCCCAACCCTGGCGGTTCACCACCCTGCAGGACCCCTTCGAGCAGAAGACCTACAACGCCAATCTGGGCATGTACAGCCGGCTGCACGACGTGCGCGGCTATGATTCGATCATCCCGCGGCAGTACGCCGCGTACATGGGCCAAATTCAAACCCAGGGCGACCTGCTCTACAACCGGATCGCGCCGATTTACATGCCCAATCTCGCCGCCCTCGACGACCCGCTGTTCCATCTCCTGGGCGTGCGTTATGTCGTCACCACCCAGACCATCCCCAACCCCGACTATCGCCTGGTCTATGAGGGCGAGGTACGGATCTACGAGAACCTCAGGGCGTTCCCGCGGGTGCTATTCGTGCCTCAGGCCATTCGGGTCGAACCGGAGAGGCTGTGGGAGACGATCCGCAGCCAGGACCTACGCCAGACGGTGGTGCTCGATACGGGTCTGGCCGAAACCCGCCGCGGGGTGCTGCCCGACCCGGTTTTCGGTCACAAACGCGATGCCCGTGTGCGGCGTTACGATTTGAACGATGTCGAGATCGAGGTGGATGTGGACGCGCCGGGCTGGCTCGTGCTCAACGACGCCTATTTCCCCGGTTGGCGGGCCTATGTGCGGCCCCTGGCGGCGGTGGACACCGGCCAAGGCATCCAGGAAAGCGAACTGACCATCTACCGGGCCAACGGGAACTTCCGGGCGGTGTATCTGGCGCAGCCGGGCTGGCAGCTCGTGCGCTTCCATTACACGCCGTTGTCGTTCAAGCTGGGCATCTACACGAGCTTTCTGGCCGGGGTGTTTTTGCTGTTGCTCGTGGGCTGGTGGGCGTGGGGGCGGTTTTACCGCGAGGAAGAAGGTGAGACGGGCGCCGTGCGGCGGGTGGCCGTCAACTCGCTGGTGCCGATGACGATGTCGCTGGTCAACAAAGGCATTGACTACGCCTTTGCCCTGCTCTACATGCGCGTTCTCAACCCTGCCGGGGTCGGCGCCTACAGCTTCGCCATCCAGTTCTACACCCTGTTCGAGATCGTGGTACGGTTCGGCTTGGGCACGCTGCTCACCCGCGAAGTGGCGCGGCGCCGTCAGAGCGAGACCGAGGCCGGGCGCTATCTGGGCAATGTGCTCGTCTTGCGCACGCTGTTGTGGCTGGCCTCGCTGCCTCTGATGGCAGTGGTGGCAGGGCTGTATCGGCAAGCCGGCGCCATTGACGACGCTACGGTGGTGGCCATCGGCATTTTCGCCCTGGCCCTGTTCTTCGCCAACCTCAGCGATGCCTTCTCCTCGGTCTTCTACGCCTTCGAGCGCATGGAGTATCCGGCGGGTGTGGCCTCGTTTGTGGCGCTGGCGCGGGTGACGCTGGGTGCGTTTGTGCTCTTGCTCGGCGGCGGTTTTGTCGGGCTGGCGGCCGTCAGCCTGCTCATGAACGTGTTCCAGGCGGTCTGGCTCTACGGCCTGGTACGCCGACGCATCCTGCGGCCCCGGCTGGAGTCCGATTGGTCGTTGCAACGGTGGATGCTGGGCGAAAGCCTGCCGCTCATGGTCAACCACCTCCTGGCTACGGCTTTCTGGCGGGTGGATATCCTCATCCTGACGGCCATGGTCGGCGCCTACGGCGTGGGCCTCTATTCGGCGGCCTACAAGTACATTGACGGTCTCAATGTCTTGCCCAGCTATTTCACCCTGGCCGTCTTCCCGGTGATGGCCCGGTTGGCGGGCGGCAACGGCGGCGATGGCCGCGACCTGGCGCGGCTGATGCGCACCTACCGCTTGTCGTTGCGCCTGCTAACGATGCTGGCCATCCCCATTGCCGTGCTCGTGTTCTTCGCCGCCGAACCGCTCATCATCATCCTGGGCGGCCGCGAGTACGTGCCCGGCGCGGTGGTGGCGTTGCAAATCCTCATCCTCAGCATCCCCATCGGCTTCATGAACTCGCTGACCCACTACGTGCTCATTGCCGTGGGCCAACAGCGTTTTCTGACCGGGGCTTTTGTCATCGGCGTCGGCTTCAACATCGTGGCCAACCTGCTCGCCATCCCGCGCTACGGCGTGGCCGGGGCCGCGTTCGTCACCATTCTTTCCGAATTTGCCCTCTTTTTCCCCTTCTACTATGCTGTACGGAGGCATTTGGCGCCGTTGCCGTGGTTCGACCTGCTGTGGCGTCAGGTGTTGGCCGGCCTGCTGATGGCGGCCACCTTCCTCCTGGTGACGCCGTTCAGTTTGCTTTTGGCCCTTCCCCTGGCCTGCGCCGTGTACGGTTTGGGCCTGGTGCTCACCGGCGCCCATCGCAGCGACGACATGGCCATTGTCTACCAGGCTCTGCCCCGTTTTCGTTTGCCCTTCGTTTCGGGCATGGTCCGAGAACGCTGAATTCCCGTTGTCGGACGAAACACCGCGTTGGAAAAGGGTTTTCGATCTTGAAAACGCGAAAATATCCGACTCATCACGATTACTATAGCATCATGTAGAGCAAGATGGCATCTTGCGCTACATCGCCATTACTATGGTATCTTGTGCTACAGTTATCTCTAGTGTCTTTGTGACTTTGTGATTATAAAAAGACCACAGAATACAATTTTTTGAAGATGTAGAATAATGGACAAGGACAATCGCCCGCGCATCCTCATCATCGAAGATGAGCCTGATTTGCGCAAAACCCTGAAAATGAATTTGAAAGAGCAGGGCTACAAGGTCTTCACGGCTGCCGACGGCCAGGAAGGTTTGGAAAAAGCCCGCAGCAAAGCGCCCGACCTGATCCTGCTGGACCTCATGTTGCCGGGTCTCGATGGGCTTTCGCTCTTGCGCGCTGTGCGTCAACAATCGGACGTGCCCGTGCTGGTGCTGACCGCCCGCACCGCCGATATGGACAAAATCATCGGCCTGGAAAGCGGGGCCGACGATTACATCACGAAACCCTTCAGCCTGGGCGAATTGCTGGCCCGGGTGCGGGCCTTGCTCCGTCGCGCCCGTTCGCACGGCGTGCGCGAGGTGCTCTCATCCGGCGGGCTGACGTTGGACCTGGTTAGCCGTCGGGCCACCCTCAACGGCAAGGAGCTGAACCTGAGTCCCAAGGAATTCAGCCTGCTGGCCGAGCTGATGCGCCACGAACATGCCGTGCTCAGCCGTGACCTGTTGCTCACCCGCATCTGGGGCTACGATTTCGTCGGCGATTCGCGCACGGTGGATGTGCACATCCGCTGGCTGCGGGAGAAAATCGAAACCGACCCCTCGCGACCGATGCTCATCCAGACCGTGCGCGGGATCGGCTATCGGTTCGAGGGCAGCCCCACGACAACAACGGTCGTGGACGAGGACGAAGACGAGTAGCCACGAACCATGACGGCGTGGGCCTGGGTCCTGCTGGCCCTGGGGGTTCTCTTCGGCCTTTTCGGTCTCTGGTACGCACGACAATCGTTCAAGCAGGCCCAGGCCGCGCTGGCGCGCGCCATCACCCTGAGCGACCGTGTCGAAGCCCTGAGCGCCGAGAACGCCCGCCTGACGAGCTGGATGGCGGCCATCACCCAGATCAAACGGCCGGCCATTTTTCTGGTGGACACGGCGCGGATGCTGGTGTGGTGCAATCAGGCGGCGCTGGCCCTGTGCCACAGCGGCATCAGCTCGTCCGATTTGCCCATGCCACTTGGCCGGGCCTTGCGGAGCTACGAAATGCTGGAGCTGGTGGAAAGCGCGTTGAGCGGACAGAGGATCCAAGAGCGGCAGTACCTGCGCGAGGGCCGCATGTTCTATGCCGAGGCCACGCCCCACGCCACGGGTCTGGTGACGCTGATCGTGCGGGATGTGACCGAGATGTGGCGCCAGGGCCGCACCCAACGCGATTTCGTCGCCAACATCTCCCACGACATTCGCACACCCCTCGCCGCCATCCAGATCATGGTCGAAACGCTGCAAGGGCCGGCCGGCAAAAACGCCCGCCGTCGCCAGGAGCTGTTGGCAGCCATGACCGAGCATATCGGCAACCTGCAACAGTTGGCCCAGGAACTGGTGGATCTCAATCTGATCGAATCGGGCCGGATGCCGTTTCGTCTGGAGGTCACGTCGGTGGGGGACTTGATCGAGCCGGTGGTGCAACGGCTGCGGGGGAGCGCCACGGCCAAGGGTCTGACCATCACCACCGAGTACGATCCCGGCCTGCAAGCGCTGGCCGACCCCGATTACATCCGTCGCGCCCTGCAAAACCTGGTGCACAACGCCATCAAGTTCACGCCGTCGGGCGGCCACATCACCGTTGCCGCCACGGTCGTCCCGGCCTCGGACGAGGAGGGCGGCGAAGATGTTCGTTTCGAGGTGGCCGATACCGGCATCGGCATTGCGCCGGAGGACCGGGAGCGCGTGTTCGAGCGTTTCTTCAAGGCCGACCGCACCCGCCGCGAGGAGGGGACCGGTCTGGGGCTGGCCATCGCCAAGCACATCGTCCAGGGACATGGCGGCCGCATTTGGGTGGAGAGCGAACCGGGTCAAGGCGCGCGGTTTTTCTTCACCCTGCCGCGGGCGTAAGAGGCTTTTGGCTTCGCTGCGGCTGATGCTAGAATGGGGGAACAGGTTTGCCGGGCGGCGTCTGTCGGCCCGGCCCCTTTTTCGTCCTGCCCCACGCGGCCCATGCTCGATCTGGCCATCATCATTGTCAGCTACAATACGAAAGACTTGCTGCGTGCCTGCCTGCGCTCGGTCTATGCCAGCACAGGACCGTACGCGTTCCATGTCACCGTAGTTGACAACGCCAGCCGCGATGGCAGTCTGGACATGGTGCGCCGGGAATTTCCGCAGGCGGCCGCCATCGCCGCCCCATGCAACGGCGGCTTTGCCTATGCCAACAACATCGGCCTGCGCAGCTACGGTTTCGGCCAACATCGTGACCCCGCGGGACTGCCGCGCTACGCCTTGCTCCTCAACCCCGATACCGAGCTTCCGCCCACGGCCCTGGCCGCCATGATTGACCTGATGGACCGGCGACCCGATCTGGGCGCAGCCGGACCCAAACTCGTCCTGCCCGATGGCCGACTCGACAAGGCCTGTCGGCGCTCGTTTCCCTCACCGGCCTCCTTCATCTACCGGGGCCTGGGGCTAAGCAAGCTGTTTCCCCGCAGCCGTCGCTTCGGCCAGTACAACCTGACCTATCTGGCCGAGGATGAGGAAACGGAAGTGGATTCCGTGGTTGGCGCCTTTATGCTCGTGCGCCGGGAGGCCATCGAGCAGGTCGGGCTGCTGGACGAAGCCTTTTTCATGCATGGCGAAGACCTGGATTGGGCTTTTCGTCTCAAGAAGGCGGGATGGCGGGTGTGGTATTACCCGCGAGTGCAGGTGCTCCACCATAAAGGCGCGGCCTCGCGCGGCAACGTGCGCGTGCGCTATGCTTTCTATCAGGCCATGGTCATCTTCGTGCGCAAGCACTACCGCCGGGAGACGCCCATCTGGCTGTACTGGCTGATCCTGGCCGGCATTGCCCTCAAGGGCAGTCTCGATGTGGGCAGTACCTGGCTGCGCGGGCGCTGGCAGGAGATGATGCCATGAAAGGCACTCGGCTGCTCCTCAAGTTGCTCATTCTGCTCACCGACATCGGCATGGTCGGGCTGGCCGTAGTGGCTGCCCATCGTTTGCAGCGCTACCTGCGGCCCGATTCGGTGGACCGGCTGCTGGCCTATCTGCCGCTGACCCTGATCCTGGCTGCCACGACCGTGCTCATCCTGTTCCTCACCAAAGGCTACCATCGCCGACCGCCGCAGAGCCTGATTGACAGCCTCTCGACCTGGGCCGGGCCGGTCACCATGGCCACCCTGATCACCCTGACCGCGGTGGCCTTTTTCGTGCAGGACCGCACGGTGACGGCGGTTCATTACCCGCGGCGTTTCGTCGTCCTGGTCTGGTTGTTCGCCGTCGGCTTGGTCGGGTTGGGGCGCTATCTGTTGGCACGGCTGCTCTTCTTCCTCCAGAGCCGTCATGTCGGTCGCGACCGGGTGCTCGTGGTGGGTACGGGCGAGGTCGGGCGTATGCTCGTGCAGAAGCTACAGAGCGGCGGTGGGGTCGCCCATGAGGTGGTGGGTTTTGTGGACACGAACACCGAGAACCCCACGCCCGTAGGGGTGCCGTTGCTGGGCCATCCTGCCGACCTGCCCGAAATCATCGAAAAGCACGCTGTGGACGAAGTCGTCATCGGCCTGCCCGAAGGCTCGCACCGGCAAATCGTGCAGATCATCTCCCTGTGCGAGCGGGAGAAGGTGAGCATCAAGGTCTTTCCCGATGTGTTCCAGATCATGGCCAGCGAGGTCAGCGTCAGCGACTTGGGGGGATTGCCGTTGCTGACCGTGCGCGATGTGGCCCTGCGAGGCTGGCGGCTGTCGCTGAAGCGGATGTTCGACCTGGTTTTCGGCGGTCTGGCCCTCATTTTCCTGTCGCCGCTGATGCTGTTCATCGCGCTGCTGATCAAGCTGGAGTCGCCGGGACCGGTTTTCTACATCCAAGAACGGATGGGCCTCGACGCGCGGCCCTTCCCCATGCTCAAATTCCGCTCGATGCGGGCCGACGCCGAAAAGGACGGCCCCGGCTGGACGACCCCCCACGACACGCGCAAGACCCGCTTGGGCGCCATCCTGCGCCGGATTTCCTTTGATGAGCTGCCGCAGCTCATCAACGTCATCCGGGGCGATATGAGCCTGGTTGGCCCGCGGCCGGAGCGACCGGTGTATGTCGAACAATTCCGCCAGTACATCCCCCGCTACATGGACCGCCATCGCGAAAAGGCGGGGATCACCGGTTGGGCCCAGGTCAACGGCCTGCGCGGGGATACGAGCATCGTCGAGCGCACGAAATACGACCTGTGGTACATCGAAAACTGGTCGTTGTGGCTCGATTTCAAAATCTGTCTGCGCACCCTGTTCAAGCTCTTCGGCGACCGCAACGCCTATTGAGGGCGGCGAGCAGGCTGGCAAGGGCTTGAAGTCAACGCCGATCTGTGCTATGATAACGCCACACACCCTCTTAGCACTCTCGCAAGTCGAGTGCTAAAAAAACTGCCTATGCCCACGAACCTGCGCCTGTCCGGCCCTTCTCCCACCTCCGAGCTGACCCCGCGTCAACACACCATCCTCAGCCTGGTCGTCCACGAGTTCGCCCAATCGGCCGAACCGGTTGGCTCGCGCACTCTGGTCGAGACCTACGGTCTCGATATCTCGCCGGCCACCGTGCGCAACGAGATGAAGGTGTTGGAGGAATTGGGCTATCTCACCCATCCTCACACCTCGGCCGGTCGCGTCCCCACCCACAAGGGCTATCGCTATTTCGTCCAACATCTCGAACAGGAAGCGCGACTCCCGGCCGCGCTCGAGCGTACCATCCGCCACCAGTTCTATCAAATCCAACAGGNACTCGACCAGTGGGTTCAGCTCTCGGCCAGTGTGTTGGCTCAAACCGTGCAAAACGCGGCCATAACCACCGTGCCGCGGCCTTCGAGCACGATCTTCAAGCATATCGAGCTGATCAGCCTGCAGCCCCACACGATGCTGATGGTGCTCGTCTTCCAGGGCGGCACCATGCGCCAACAGCTGATCGCCCTGGAGGACCCCTGGACCCAGGCCGAGCTTTCCCGGGTGAGCGATAAACTCAATCAGGTGCTGGCCGGCCTGGACGCGACGCGCGTTCGCCTGGTGGAACCCGATATCGAGCCGCTGTTCAACCAGGTTGTGGACATCGTTGCCGAGACGATGGAACATGAGGACGCGCGTGGGGAGCAAATCTACCGCGCCGGCATCACTCACGTCTTGCAAAGCCCGGAGTTCACCACCCAAAGCCAGGCGCAGCGTTTCTTGGCCATTTTCGAGCAACCCTCGCCCATCGAACCGCTGCTGCAAGAGGCACGACGCTTTCCCGGTGTGCAGGTCATCATCGGGGGCGAACAACCGTACGACAACTTGCCCGACGTCAGCCTGGTCCTCTCGCGCTACGGTCGTCCCAGCCAGAGCACTGGCATCCTGGGCGTCATCGGTCCCATCCGGATGTCCTACGGCTTTACCATTTCGGCCGTGCGCTTCATGGCCGACCTGATGAGCAGCCTGATGGCCGGTCTGTACGGCGAGGGCGAAGTGGCGGAGGATGTCTCGTGACCGGCCGTCCTCGCGGCGGCCGGGTCCAAAGGGCAAAATCCAACAGAGTCCGCAGTTTTTCGCGTTTCCTGTTTTTTTTAGGATTTGACCAAAGACACGTAGTGCAAGATGGCATCTTGCACTACGTGATGCTATATCAATCGCGATGAGTTGGATATTTTTTTATCCTATGATCGATTTAGTATTCTTAGTGTTTTTACGTCTTTGTGATGATCAAAAGATCATTTTCTTGAATTCTTAGCATCTTTGTGTTTTTGTGATTATTAAAAAATAACAAATTATTTCTGCGATCAAAAAGTTTTTTGCAATAAATTCATTTTATTACCAAAATATTATGAACGACGAAAAACGGACTCCTGAAACCGAAATGCTTGAAACACCTACCGCTCCCGAAGCGGAGGTCACGACTGCTGCTGCGGCCGAACCCACCGCGGTGGCGGAATTGAGCACCGATGAGGTCATCAACAAGCTCGTCCAAGAACTGGCCGATGCCCGCCGTGCCGCCGACGAGGCCCACGACCAGCTCTTGCGAGCCCAAGCCGATCTGCAGAATTTCCGCAAACGCAAGGAGCGCGAGACCGAGGAACGGGTGGCTCTGGCCAATGCCCGTCTCATCCTCGAGCTGTTGCCCGTCCTCGATGATTTCGAGCGCGCTTTTGCCTCCATTCCCGCTGACGAGAGCAACAACACCTGGGTCAAGGGCTTCGAGCTGATCTGGCGCAAGCTTCAGGCCGTGCTCGAACGCGAAGGCGTTACGCCCATCCCGGCCACAGGCCCCTTTGACCCCACCCTGCACGAAGCCGTCAGCCACGAATCCGATACGAACGTCCCCTCCGGCGAGATCATCGCCGAAGTCCGCCGCGGTTATCGCCTCCGCGACCGCGTCTTACGCCCCAGCCAGGTGCGAGTGGCCCAATGACCTCGGTTGGTTTTCTCCTAGATGCGCCGTTTACGTTCATCGGCTAACGCTCAGGACGAAGGACGAAAGACGCCCCTTTTTCGCCTTTCGTCCTTCGTCTTCCGTCCGGATAGAGGCCGAAAGCCGCAACAGACAACGAACGATGGAAGGTCGTTTTTCCCTCTCTTTCGAGTGTTATCGCTATGTCCAAAATCATCGGTATTGACCTGGGTACCACGAACTCGGTGGTGGCCATTATGGAAGGCGGTGAACCCACCGTCATCACCTCGGCCGAGGGCGGTCGGCTCGTGCCGTCGGTCGTCGCCGTCAATCCCAAAACGGGTGAGCGCATGGTGGGCCAAGTGGCGCGACGCCAGGCCATTACGAATCCCGACGGCACCATCTACTCGGTCAAACGCTTCATGGGTCGTAAGTTCGACGACCCTGTGGTGCAGCGAGCCCGGCAGCACGTGGCCTATCGCATCACCGAAGCGCCCAACGGCGACGTGCGGGTGGTGATGGCCGGCCGTGAGTACGCGCCGCCCGAAATTTCGGCCATGATCCTGCAAAAGCTGCGAGCCGACGCCGAGGCCTATCTGGGCCAGCCCGTCACCCAAGCCGTCATCACCGTGCCGGCCTATTTCAACGACGCCCAACGTCAGGCCACCAAGGATGCCGGCAAGATCGCCGGGCTGGAGGTGCTGCGGATCATCAACGAACCCACGGCCTCGGCCCTGGCCTATGGCCTGGACAAAAAGCGCGAGGGCAAAATCGCCGTCTATGACCTGGGCGGCGGCACTTTCGACATCTCCATCCTCGATGTCGGCGACGGCGTGTTCGAGGTCCTCAGCACGAATGGCGATACCTTCCTCGGCGGCGACGATTTCGACCAGCGGATCATCAATTGGTTAGCCGATGTGTTCCAGGCCGAGCACGGGATTGACCTGCGTCAGGATCGCCTGGCCCTGCAACGGCTGAAAGAGGCGGCCGAAAAGGCCAAAATCGAGCTGTCCTCGCTGATCGAAACCGAGATCAACCTGCCCTACATCACGGCCGACGCCAGCGGTCCCAAACACCTCGTTGTCACCCTCAGTCGCGCCCGCCTGGAGCAGCTGACCGAAGACCTGATCGAGCGCACCATCGGCCCGTGTCGTCAGGCCCTGGCCGATGCCGGTCTCAAGCCTCGCGACATTGACGATGTCATCCTCGTGGGCGGCATGACCCGGATGCCGGCCGTGCAAAAGGCCGTGCGCGAGTTCTTCGGCCGCGAGCCCCACAAAGGGGTCAATCCCGATGAGGTCGTCGCCATCGGCGCCGCCATCCAGGCGGCCGTGTTGGCCGGCGAGGTCAAGGACATCCTCCTCCTCGATGTGACGCCGCTGACCCTGGCCATCGAGACCTTGGGCGGGGTGGCGACGCCCATGATCGAGCGCAATACGACCATTCCCACCCGCAAGACGCAGCTGTTCACCACGGCTGCAGACGGCCAGACCCAGGTCGAGATCGTGGTGACACAAGGCGAACGGCCGCTGAGCAAGGATAACAAGCTGTTGGGCCGCTTCATCCTTGACGGCATTCCCCCGGCCCCGCGCGGGGTGCCCCAGATCGAAGTCTGTTTCGACATTGACGCCAACGGCATCCTCCATGTCAGCGCCCGTGACAAGGCAACCGGCCGCCAGCAGTCCATCAAGATCACGGCCAGTTCGGGCCTGAGCGACGAGGAAATCCGGCGGATGATCCGTGAGGCCGAGGAACACCGGGCCGAGGACGAGGCCCGAAGGGCGCTGATCGCGGCCCGCAATCGGGCCGATGCGGTCGTATTCCAGACCGAAAAGGCCCTAGAGCAGGCCGGGGCCGATCTACCGGCCGATCTGCGCCGCGAGATCGAGGACCACATCGCCGCCGTGCGGACGGCCATGGCCGGAGAGGATCCCGAGGCCATTCATGAAGCCACCAACGCGCTGCATACGGCCGCGCAACGGATCGGCCAATACCTCTATTCCCGGTCGGGTGAGAGCACGGTGGATGGGGAGGAGGGTTGACGATAGATGATGGCCGATAGCCATCGTCCATTGTCCATCGTCCATCGCCCATTTTGACATCCCCGCCGCTTCGATCTAACCTGAGGCCGCGTGTGCGGTTCGCTCGTTCTACCCGATCCGGTTCATGGTCATTACCCACTCTCGCCCGACTGCTTTGGTCCGCTCCGGTCTGCGCGAGATCGATCTCCACACCGATCTGCGGGCCCTAGCCGACCTGATCGGCGATGCCTTTGCCGATGAGTTGGACGCGGCCGGACGGGCGTCGTTGCGGGAGATGCGCACCATGGCGCACATGGGGCCGCTGCTGGGACTGTTCATGGTCGGCAGCGATTGGGGTGGGTTGCGAGGGTTCGTGTGGGAGGCCGACGGTCGTATTGTGGGCTGCGCCACCATGCAACGGGCCGATACCTACGGCCGTCGCTGGATCATCGCCAATGTGGCCGTGCATCCGGCCTACCGGAGGCGCGGTATTGCTCGCCGGCTCATGGAAGCGACCCTCGACCGCATTCGCCAGTTGGGCGGTGAATGGGCTGTGTTGCAGGTGCGGCCAGACAACGTCGCCGCCCGCCACCTCTACGAACGACTGGGCTTTGAGGACCTCTTCATCGAGACGACGCTGCGCCATACGCCGCTGCCCATCCTGCCGCCCTCCGTCGTGCCGGCGGGGGTGCAGATCCGGTTGCTCACCGATGCCGACCGGGCCGCAGTCAACACGCTGGTCCATCAGGCTACCCCCGACCTGGCCCGTTGGTGGCAGACGCGGCGCCAACATGCGATTGACTACGGCAGTGATGGGGCCTTCCTTTCTGCCTGGGGTCGTTTGACCGGTCAGGGCTATCGTCGGCGGTTGGGTCTGTTCGTTGTCGGCGAGTTGGTGGGGATGGTGGATGCCGATGTTCGCCCGCGACACGACCATCGTCTCGACCTCGTCGTCCATCCCCGCGAGCGCGGGCGGTGGGAGACGTTGTTGCTGACGTTGGGCCTGTCCGAACTGAACGCCTATCCCCAACGTGGGGTGACGGCCACCCTCTACGATTACCAACCGGAAGCCATCGCCGCCCTAGAGGCCGCCGGTTTCCGACCCGTCCTTCGTCTGGCGACGATGCGGAAGTCCGTCCGCAGCTTGAGCCGGAGTTTCGCCGTTGAGGCCGATCATGGCGAGTTCTGAAGAGCGCTTGCGCATCCTGCAGATGGTGGCCGACGGCCGTATCACGGCTGAGGAGGGTGCCCGTTTGTTAGAGGCTCTGCGCGCAGGGGAACCGGCCGCGCCGCCGCCGGCTCCCGCACGATGGTTGCGGGTGCGGGTTACCGACCTGAACAGTGGCCGCGATCGGGTCAATATCAACATCCCCGTCGGTCTCGTGGACGTGGGTCTGAAGATGGGCGCCCGTTTCGTGGACGAAAGCGCCGGCATTGACCTAGGGGAGCTGACCAGGGCGATTCAATCCGGCCGTCGCGGCAAGTTGCTAGAGGTTGAAAATCCCGCCGAAGGCGAGCGGGTGGAGATTTTTCTGGAATGAACGTCCAGACCGGCGTCCCCACCCCGAATTCGGGCCGATGGACAAGGCGAAGACGAAACCACAGATGACGCAGATGTGGTTTCGCCTTCCGTCCTTCGTCTGTCGTGTCCCCCTTTGACCGATGGATTCGTTTTCCCGTCCTTTCCCCTACCCGGCCAAGGAGGCCGCCATGCGCACGTTTCTCATCCGTCTGGTCGTCAATGCCATCGCTCTGGCCGTGGCCGCCTACCTGATCAGGGGTATCGCCTACGGGAGCTGGGTTGACCTGTTGATCGTGGCCTTTCTGTTTGGGGTGGTCAATGCGCTGGTCAAGCCGGTGCTCAAGCTGCTCACCTGTCCGTTGGTGGCGCTGACGCTGGGTCTGTTCATTTTCGTGATCAACGCCCTCATGCTTTGGCTGACGGCGGCGTTGGCCGACCTGGTGGGGGTGCGGTTCACCGTGGCCGGTTTCTGGCCGGCGTTCTGGGGCGCGCTGATCGTCTCAGTGGTGAGCTTCGCGCTCAATCGGGTGATCGGGGAGGAGAAGTAGGGGCGAAGCGCGAGCGGGACGACCTTTCTTGTCGATTGTTCACCCCTCTTTCTCACCCTGCGCCGGGGTCGAGGAAATCGCCCGCGGCCCAGCCCTCGCCGGTCGTCCCGTCGGCCAGGGTGAAGCGGATCTGCCACCAGGTGTAAGTGTTGGCCCGCTGCGGGCCGCCGATGATCTCCACGACGGTGCCTACGGGCAGGGTCGTCACGGGGTCGAAGTTCGTGCCAGGCCCACTGCGCACCCGCAAACCGGCCTCGGCATTGACCGTGGCCTTGCCGCCCACGCGCAGCACATCGGTGCCGGGCGTGGCCGTGGGCGTGGGCGTCGGTGGTTCCGGCGTCGGTGTGTCCGTCGGCGTTGGCAACGGCGCCAGCGTGGGCGAAGGTGTGACGAGGACGGCCGGGCCCGTCACCGTGGGGACCGGGGTGGGCACAGGCGTGCGCCCGCCGCCGAGCATGCTCGCCAACACGAAAAACAAACCCCCCGTGATCACCATGGCGAGAATGGGGATCAGCAGGGCCGCCCAAGGCGAACGCGGGCGCTGTTGACGACGACGAGCCTGAGGGCTACGCAAACTCATAGCAAAAGAAAGGATGGGGGATGAGGGGAGACGGGGGAAAGTATACCATGTCCTGTCCGTCAGGCAAGCTGACGATGGACGATGGACGATGGCTATCGTCCATCGTCCTTTTATCCCAAATCCATTTGGGATATCGTTTGGGATATCCGGCGAGAGGACGCGATTTCCCAAATGAGCGCCGACGCCGCGGGTCTTACGGCGCACCTTCACCCTTGCCGGCTTTGCGCTTCAGAACGTAGTACGTGCCCTTTTTGTCGCCGATCTTGAGCAAAAGACCCTTTTCCACCAGGTCAACCAGGTCCAGGCGCAGGGTTTCGGCGCTGACATCGGGGCACAGCTCGCGGTAATCCTTGTTCGTGATACGACCTTCGCGTTGGACGAACTGCAGAGCGCGCAGCTGGCGCTCGTTCATGTCCTTTTGCCATTCCGACCGTGGCACAGCTTCGCCAACCTCATGACCCTTGCGCAGGGTGACCGTGACCGCATACGGTGTGGCCTTGAACTCCGGCGGCGGATGACCGGCTGCGGCCATGGCCTCGAACATCTTGTTGACGCCCAGGCCCAGCTCTTCGATGTACCCCCATTGCCACAAACCGTTCACGAGGCGCGGGTTGCGGCTGTAATGCTCGTCGAGAATGTTCTGCAGGGTGATGTAACCCGGCAGCCCGCCCGGCGATGTGACCTCCAACCGGTCGCGGTACATCAGCACCTCGATGCGCCGCCCGGCAATGTGATAATCCCGATGGGCCACGGCATTGACCAGCGCTTCACGCACAGCCGTGTCGGGATACTCGGTCTCCTCTTCCCGCACCAGGCCCCGCACCACCGAGCGTTTGTCCATCTCCTCGCGCACGACCTGCCAGGCCCGCTCGATTACCCGTGGCAGGGGACCGTTGATGTCCTCGCGGCGGCCGTAGCCGATGCGGCCGTCGGCCCCGCGGTATTCGCTGCCGGCAAATTTGACAAAGGTCAACCCGCTTTGCGGCAGAAAACGCTGCGGCTCCCGGCCGAACAGGAGCACGCCCATGACCGTGGCCGTCCCGTCCTCGGTGAGGGCGCCGATGTGCCGGAGCAGGGCCTCGGTGGGGCCGACGAACGCCAGGGGCTGGCGACGCTGCCGGTTCTCCTCGTACTCGGCCACGACCTCACGGTCGAAATCGGCCAGCGTGGCGCCGGGCACCGGCTCCATCTCAAAGGCGCCGGCCGCGCGACCTGCCGCCAGCAGCGCCAGCCGCGACCCGATCTGCAACTCGTTGTGAGTCCCGCGCCGCGCCAACACGCGGCCATCGCTCAGGCTGTGCAATTCGCCCGTGCGCGGCACCCGCAAGACCACCACCGTCCCTTGGGGTAGCTCGTGGGTGCTCATCTCCACCCGCACGGGCGGACGCACCTGCACCGCCACCTGTTGCAGCACATCGTCCACGTGTTCGGGCGAGACGCCGCCGTACACCCGGCCGTGCTCGTCCACCCCAAGGACGATCTGGCCGCCTTCGCTGTTGGCAAAGGCCACGATGGTCTCCAGCAGGGGTTCCAGCGAGACGAAGGCCAGGAACTCCAGCTGCAGACCACGCGGTTTCTCGAGAAGCGGTTGCAGCGACATCGTCATCATCTCAGGCCGGCGCGGCTACGGGAGGTACTGCCGGTTCGGCGGCCGCCGTCTCGTCGCTCACATCCACCATGCGCGCGGCCGATACCAGGCGGTCGCCCGGTTGCAAGCGCACACACCGCACCCCCCGCGTGACCCGGCCCTGCAACGAAATGGCGCTCACCTTCATGCGGATGGCCTGGCCGTTCAGCGTCATGAACGTGACCTCATCGTCCGGCCGCACCGTGCGGGCCACGACGATGGGGCCGGTCTCGTCGAGACGGCGATGGTCGGTAATCCACACGCCCTGAGTGTAGCGGCCGTGGATGGGCAGCTCCTCCGGACTCACCCGCTTGCCCCAACCCATTTCGGTGACGATGAGCAACTCCTCATCGCTGCCGGGGGTCAGCGTGCCGAGACCGGCAACGGTATCCTCGCCGACCAGGTCAATGCCCATGACCCCAGCGGCCGTGCGGCCCATCGGTCGGATGGCCTCTTCGTTGAAGCGGAGGGCCTTGCCGCGGCGGGTGACGATGATCACGTCCTGGTTGCCGTTGGTCAGCTTAGCCCGCACCAGCTCGTCGTCTTCGGGCAAACCGAAAGCGATGATACCGGCCGGCCGGATGCGCTCGAACTCGTCGAGTCGCATGCGCTTGATGCGCCCTTTGCGCGTGCACAGGAGGATGTACTGCGAGTCGGCGAAGTTCTCCACCGGGATCACCGCCGTGACCTGCTCGTTGGGCAGCAGGTTGAGGACATTGCTGATGTGAACCCCTTTGGCCGTGCGGCCGCCTTCGGGCAGATTGAAGGCCCGCTCGGAATAGACCCGGCCCAGGTTCGTGAAGAACAGCACGGTGTCGAGAGTGCGGGCGAAGAAGGCCTTGACCACGACATCCTCGGCCTTGGTCTCCATGCCGCGCACGCCCACGCCCCCGCGCGATTGCGAGCGAAACACACGGGCATCCGTGCGTTTGATGTAGTTGCCTTGGGTCAGGGTGATGATCACCCCCTGCTGGCTGACCAGATCCTCCTCGCTGAACTCGGCGGCATCCTGAGGACTGATGACCGTGCGACGGGGATCGCCGTAGCGCTGCTTGAGAGTCAGCGCGTCGGCCTTGATCAGCCCCAGGATTTTGGCCGGATGTTCGAGCAAATCCCGCAGGTAGGCAATGCGGACGAGCAGCTCGTTGTACTCGTCTTCGATCTTCTGGCGTTCGAGCGCTGCCAGCCGGCGCAGGGGCATGTCGAGGATGGCCTGGGCCTGGACTTCGGTCAGACCGAAACGGCTGCACAGGGCGCTGCGGGCAGCGTCCACCGTCTCGCTGCGACGGATAATGGCGATGACCTCGTCCAGGAACTGCAAGGCAATGCGCAGCCCTTCCAGGATGTGGGCGCGCTGCTCGGCCGCGTTCAGTTCCCAACGGGTGCGCCGGGTGATGACCTCCTGCCGATGCTCGATGTAAACTTGGAGCATGCGCTTGAGGGGCAACAGCCGCGGCTCGTTGTTGACCAGGGCTAGGCTGGTGACGCCAAAGGTGGTCTGCAGAGGGGTGTATTTGAAGAGCTTGTTGAGCTCTTTTTTAGGCGCAGCGCCCTTTTTCAGCTCGATGACGATGCGCAGGCCGTGCCGGTCGGATTCATCTCGCAGGTCGGCGATGTCCTCCAAGCGGCCCTCGCGCACAAGCTCAGCGATGCGTTCGAGCAGGTTGGCCTTATTGACCTGGTAGGGGATTTCGGTGACGACGATGCGGAATCGGCCCCCGCGCATCTCCTCGATGGTGGTGCGGGCGCGCACGATCAGCCGCCCGCGGCCGGTGCCGTAGGCCTGTTTGATGCCGTCCAGACCGAGGATGATGCCGCCGGTGGGGAAATCCGGCCCTTGGATGAACTGCATCAGGTCCTCGACCGTAACCTCGTCGCGAGCGTCCCAGCGGTCAATGAGATAGGCAATGGCATCGCAGACCTCGCCCAGGTTGTGGGGCGGGAGGTTGGTGGCCATGCCGACGGCAATGCCGCTGGCGCCGTTGATGAGCAGATTGGGCAGACGCGCCGGCAACACGCGCGGTTCTTGCAGCGAGTCATCGAAATTGGGCGCCCAATCCACCGTGTCCTTCTCGATATCCTCCAACAATTCGTTGGCAATGGACGCCAGACGGGCTTCGGTATAGCGCATGGCCGCCGGGCTATCGCCGTCAATGGAGCCGAAATTGCCCTGTCCGTCCACCAGGGGGTAGCGCAGACTGAAATCCTGGGCCATGCGCACCATGGCGTCATAGACGGCGGCATCGCCGTGGGGATGGTATTTGCCCAGGACTTCACCGACGATACGGGCACTTTTCTTGTAGGGCCGGTTGGAATGGAGGCCCATGTCATGCATGGCAAAGAGGATACGACGATGGACCGGTTTGAGGCCGTCGCGGGCATCGGGCAAGGCCCGCGCCACGATCACGCTCATGGCGTAGTCGAGATACGAGATGCGCATCTCGTCTTCGAGGTCAACAGGCCGCACCTGACCGATGCGGTCTGCCTCGGTGGCTGCGTGGGTCTCGGCCCAGGTATCGCTGCCGTTGTTCCCGCGAGGGGTGATCGATTCGATGACGTTATCTTCCGCCATAGGGAATCCTTCACAAGGCGCCGCCGGGCGCCGGGATGACGTGTCAGAACCGCAGGGATACCCCCTTCCGGTTCGGACAAACACGGTATTATACCTCAGAAGCGGCCGGAGAGGGGAACTGGGAGGAGCCTTCCGATTTCGTCCTTCGTCTTCCGTCCTGGGTCTGGGCCGATGGCCGAGATGGAAAAGCTCCCCCTAGCTCTCCACGTCTCTCCGGATGGCATCCGAAGCTCCAACTTCCCAAGCTCCCCCTAGCTCCTCGCATCTCAACTCCACGGCCGATCTCGGTTTGGTAAGCCCGGTATGCTATAATACAGCTTCTGAGTCCGGCCAGGCCCGACTCGATTCCCATCACGCCCCTCCCCGACCGCAGCCGGCGGTGAGGTGGGCGCTTTTGAGGAGACCGACTGCGTGATCAATCCCCTTGACTGGCTTCTCGGCCTGTTTTCGCTCGATATCGGCATTGACCTCGGCACGGCCAACACCCTCGTCAACGTGCGCGGCCGCGGGGTCGTCATCAACGAACCCTCGGTCGTCGCCATTGACGCCAAGACCCAAAAGGTCCTGGCCATCGGCGCCGAAGCCAAAGAGATGATCGGCCGCACCCCGGCCAATATCATTGCCATTCGACCCCTGCGCGATGGCGTCATCTCGGACTTCGATGTCACCGAGAAGATGCTGGAGTACTTCATCAACAAAGTCCACGACAAGGTGTTCATGGTGGTACCCCGCCCGCGCGTGGTCGTCGGTCTGCCTTCGGGTGTGACCGAAGTCGAGAAGCGGGCCGTGTACGATGCCACCCTGAACGCCGGCGCCCGTGAGGCCTATCTCATCGAGGAACCGATGGCCGCGGCCATCGGCGCCAATCTCGATGTGACGAGTGCCAAGGGCAGCATGATCGTGGACATCGGCGGCGGCACCACCGAGGTGGCCGTCATCGCCCTCGGCGGCATCGTCGTCTCTCGCTCGGTGCGCGTGGCCGGCGATGAAATGGACGAGGACATCATCAACTACGCCAAGCAGAAGTACAATCTGCTCATCGGCGAGCGCATGGCCGAACAGGCCAAAATCGCCGCCGGTTCGGCCTATCCCCTGGCCGAGGAAATCCTCTTTCCCCTGCGCGGGCGCAACCTCATCACCGGTCTGCCGGAACAGATCGAGGTCAGCTCGGTGGAAATCCGCGAGGCCCTGAGCAACTCGGTCAACATCATCGTGGATACGGTCAAAAGCGCGCTGGACGATACCCCGCCGGAACTCATCGCCGACCTGATGGAGGACGGCATTGCCCTGGCCGGCGGCGGCGCGCTGTTGCGCGGGTTGGCCGAGCGGCTGAGCGAAGAAACGCGCATGCGCGTCTATGTCGCCCAGGACCCCATGAGCTGCGTGGCTCGCGGGGCCGAAAAGGTGTTGGAAAACCTGGACCAGCTGCGCAAAGTCCTGACCAGCACCGACCGCGGCAGCACGCTGCACTGAGCGCGACCGGCCGCGCTGCTCCTCCGGTGGGTCTGAGGCCAACGCCCGGCAGGTAAGCCCATGCGGAACCCTCGCCTGCGCCCTTTTCTGCCTTTCCTGCTCGTCGTGGGGGCCTTCGTGCTCATGGTTCTCGATGCTACCGGTGCCCTCACCCCGGTTGAAAGCATCTTCCAGACCGCCTTGCGACCGGTGTCGGTGGCCCTGACCGAGGCGCGCCTGGCGGTCAGTGGGCTGACACAAACGGCCCGTGACTTGCAAACGTTGCGCCAGCGCAACCGCGAGCTGGAAGCCCTTGTCGAGCGGCTGACGGTGGAAAACCTGCAGCTTTCCGAGATGGCGACCGAAAATGCCACCCTGCGCGCCTTTTTTCGTTTCGCCCAGGCCAATCCCGCCTTCGACCTGCGCGGGGGGCAGGTCATCGCCCGTGCCCTTGGCGTCGGCGCCAGCCCGTATGTCCAGGTGGTCTCGATTGACTTGGGCAGCCGTCATGGTCTACGCCAGGGCATGCCGGTCGTCACCGACCGCGGGTTGGTCGGACGGGTGACGCAGGTCTTTGCCGTCAGCGCCGAAGTGCTCTTGCTGACCGACCCCACCAGCGCCGTCAACGTGATGACCCAAGCCTCGCGGGCGCCGGGGATGTTGCGGGGGCGGGTAGGGCAACTCCCGATCATGGATTTCATCCCGATGACGGCCGAGATCGCCATCGGCGAGATCGTGATGACCTCCGGGTTGGGTGGCGGTTTCCCCAAAGGCATCATCGTCGGTCAGGTCGTCGAGGTCCTCCGCAACGACAACCAGGCGTTTCAACAGGCCGTTGTCCAGCCCACGGTGGACTTCGACCGCCTCGAGCTCGTGCTGGTCATGACCAACTTTCCACCCGAAGGCGAGGTTGTCTCGCCGGAAGGAGAGGGTTCCCCGGTTCCTGAAACCACACCGTCTGCGCCATGACCGTTGTCCTCGTCTTCCTGCCGCTGGCGCTGATCCTGGTGGGCCTGCAAACCACCCTCATCGGCCATCTTCGTCTTTTCGGCGGCCATGCCGATCTCGTCCTGGTCGGCGTCGTCCTGCTGACCATTGTTGCGGGTCGGCGCAGCGGTTTGCTCCTGGCTGGCGTCGTGGCGCTCTTGTACGACATGATGGCCGGTCTGCCGGTCGGCGTGACAGTGTTGCCGCTGGTCGTCGCGGTCCTGCTGGCCGGGGGCGGCGAGCGGACGTTGTTCGGCGCGCAGCTGGGTTGGCCCGTGTTCCTGACCTTCGGCGCCACGTTGGTGGCCGGTGGCATCACCCTGTTCGAGCTCTCCCTGTTGGGATGGCCCATTGCCTGGGGAGATACCCTCCTGCGCGTGACCCTGCCGGGCGCTTTTTTGAACGCCGGCCTGATGCTGCTCCTCTACCTGCCTGCCGAATGGCTGCGTGAGCATCGTCGGATCACGATAGCCCCATGATGGACCGCCCGTTTGACCCCACCCTGCGGCTCTGGCTGCTGCGCCTGGGCACGGTGCTCATTTTCGGGCTGTTGCTGAGCCGGCTGGCGCTGATGCAGTTCGTGCGCGGGCCGGGTTATCAGCAACAGGCCGTGGCCAATCGGGTGCGGGTGATCCAAACCGAGGGCGAACGCGGGGTCATCTACGACCGTGACGGCCGCATCCTGGCCCGCAACACGGCCCGTTTTGGCATCGCCGTTGTGCCGGCCAACCTGCCCGACGATCCCGATTACGCCACCTCGCAGGCCAAGCGTCACGCCGTTTACGAAGAGGTCATCCGCCTTACGAATGCGGCGCTGGCCAAGTACGAACGCACGGTGACACCGACCCCTACACCGTCGCCGCAGACCTTTCCGCCCGCGTTGTTCCCCGGCATCAGCCAACCGCCTGCGCCCACCGTCCTCGCCATCGAAGCCATTGACCGCTTGGTGGCCGAGCGCGAGGCCGGCAGTGCGTTTGCGCCGGTGGTGATCGCCGAGAATCTCCCGCGCGAGGTGGCCCTACGGGTCGAAGAGCAGACCTATCGCCTGCCCGGAGTCGAGCTGCGGCTGCGCCCCATGCGCTATTACCCCACCGGGGCCGATACCGCCCACATCATCGGCTACATGGGACCTATCCCCGAAGAGACCCGCGCCACGTATGCCGAAAAGGGCTATAGCGCCGATGCCTGGGTGGGATGGACCGGTTTGGAGCTGACCTTTGAGGATGTGCTGCGCGGTCGGCCGGGCCGACGGGTGATCGAAGTGGATGTCAACGGCCGCGAGCGGGGCGTCCTCGGGCCGGAAACGCCGCCTCAACCCGGCCAAAATCTCATCCTCAGCCTTGATCTCGAGCTGCAACAGGCCATGCGCGAGGCATTGGTGGCCGGGATCAACCCCCGGCGGTCGGAGAGCGCCGTGGCCGTAGCCCTCGACCCGCGCACCGGCTTCGTCTTGGGCATGGTCAGCCTACCCGCTTACGACAACAACGTGTTCGCCGACGGTGTCACGACCGAGGAGTACAAGGCCATCGCCGAAGCGCGCGGCACGCCGCTGCTCAATCACGCCATCGGCGGCATCTATCCGCCCGGTTCGACCTTCAAGATGGTGCCAGCGGCAGCCGGGCTGGAGGAACGGGTCATCACGCCTGCGACCCTGCTCGATGACCCCGGCGTCATCTATCTGCCCAACCGCTATGCGCCGGATGATCCCCTGCTGGCCCAACCGTTCGTCTGCTGGATTCACAAGTACGGCGGCGCGCACGGCGCCATCAACGTCACACAGGCGCTGGGCGTGTCGTGCGATGTGTTCTTCTACAAACTGGGCGGTGGTTGGTACGCCACGAACTTCGAGGGCCTGGGTGTGGACACGCTGGCCGCCTATGCCCACCACTTCGGTTTCGGCGAGCTCACCGGGATTGACCTGCCCGGCGAACATCGCGGGCTGGTGCCGACCCCGCGCTGGAAGCGGATCGCAAAAGGCGAACGCTGGGTGACGGGCGATACCTACAACATGAGCATCGGGCAGGGGGATGTGCTGGCCACGCCGCTCCAGGTGGCCCTGATGACCATGGCCGTCGCCAACGACGGCTATCTCTACCGGCCGCAGCTTGTCGCCGCCATCACCGACGTCGAAAGCCGGTTGGTCCGCCGGATGGAGCCGGAACTCATCCGGCAGGTGCCCGTCTCGCCCCAAAACCTGGCCGTAGTGCGCGAAGGGATGTGGATGGTGGTGAATTCGGGTTCGGGCACGGCCCGCCACGCCGCCCTGCCCGGCGTCACCGTTGCCGGCAAGACGGGCACGGCCGAGTTTTTCGACCCCGACATTCCCCGCGACGGCAAGGGCAATCTGCCCACCCATGCCTGGTTCACGGCTTTTGCGCCCTACGAGGACCCTGAGATCGTGGTCACGGTCTTCGTGTACAACGGCGGCGAAGGTTCGGAAACGGCCGTGCCCATCGCCCGACGGATTCTGGAGGTCTACTTCGAGCTGAAGGCGCGCGATGAGGCCACCGGCGCGCAGTCCGTGTTGGACCGGCTCGCACCCACCCCAACGGAGACGCCCGTCCCATGAGCCGTCGGAATTGGCGCCACTTCGACTGGCCGTTGTTGGCCGCCGTGCTGCTGGTCAGCATCCTAGGCGTGATCATGATGGTCAGCGCGGTCAGCGGCGACCCGCACCTGGCCAATTATCCCCAACGACAGGCGGTTTACGTCCTCGTCGGCCTGGCGTTGCTCCTGACCGTGGCGGCCCTCGATTATCACCTCCTGGTCAGTTTCACCGTGCCGTTCTACGGACTGGTGCTGTTGCTGCTGGCGCTGGTCGGTGTCCTGGGCAAGCAGCTGTTCGGCGCCCAAAGTTGGCTCGATGTGTTCGGCCTGTTCCCGATTCAGCCCTCGGAGCTGGCCAAGGTGGCATTGGCGTTGGTCTTGGCCCGGTATCTGGCAGACCGACAGGAGCATGTCGGGCGCTTGACCACCATCCTGGGCGCCCTGCTCATTGCCGCGCCCATCCTGGTGTTCGTCTTTTTAGAGCCGGACCTGGGCATGACCATCGTCCTGGCGGTGGAGATGGCCTTTATCCTGTTCGCGGCGGGCATTCGTTGGCGCCATCTCGCCGGCGGCGCGCTGGGCCTGGTGGCGGCCGCGCCGTTGTTTTGGTCTATCCTGCAGGACCATCAGCGCACGCGGCTGCGGATTTTCCTGGATCCTACCTCGGACCCGAACAGCTACTTCAACGTCCAGCAGGCTCTGGTCAGCGTTGGTTCGGGCGGGCTTTTGGGCAAAGGCTTCGGCCAGGGCACCCAAAGCCAGCTCCACTTTTTGCGGGTGCGTCACACCGATTTCATCTTCTCGGTCATCGCCGAGGAGCTCGGCTTTATCGGCGCTTGTGCGTTATTGTTCCTGTTGTTGTTCATCGTCCTGCGCTTGTGGCGCGTGGCCGAACAGGCCCGCGACCCCTACGGCCGGCTCCTGGTCGTGGCCGTGACGGCCGTCATCCTCTTCCAGACGGTGATCAACATCGGCATGAACATGGCCCTGGTGCCCGTCACCGGGTTGCCGTTGCCCTTTGTCAGTTACGGCGGCAACGCCATGCTCTCGTTTTTCCTCATGATTGGCCTGGCCCAAAGCGTGGCCATGCGCAAGCAGAAGATTGATTTTTAGTGACTACTCAGGCCAAACGATGGCGGTAGCACAACTGCCAGCAGCTGTGCTACATTCGTGTCCTGGCGAGCGGCCGATGGCGGGACGGGAGAACCCATCCGGAACGTTTTAAGGCCGTGGGCTGAGTAGTCATCCCGGTTACCAGTCACCAGTTCCTACTGACCATGTCCACCGACAAACCCCGCGATTTCATCCGTGCCATCGTGGCCGCCGATGTCGAAGCCGGCACCTACGGCGGCCGCGTCGTCACCCGCTTTCCGCCGGAACCCAACGGCTATCTGCACATCGGCCATGCCAAATCCATCTGTCTCAATTTCGGCATCGCTGAGGAGTTCGGCGGCGTCTGTCATCTCCGCTTCGACGATACGAACCCGGAGACCGAGAGCATGGAGTACGTCGAGGCCATCAAAGATGCCGTGCGCTGGCTGGGTTTCGATTGGGGGCCGCACCTCTACTTCGCTTCGGACTACTACGAGCAGTTCTACGAGTTCGCCGTCCGGCTGATCCAAGACGGCAAAGCCTATGTGGACAGCCTAAGCGAGGAGGAAATCCGGGCCTATCGCGGCACCGTGACCGAGCCGGGCCGGGAAAGCCCCTATCGCAATCGGTCGGTCGAGGAGAATTTGGACCTGTTTGCCCGGATGCGGGCGGGCGAATTCCCCGATGGCGCTCACGTCCTGCGTGCCAAAATCGACATGGCCGCGGCCAACATGAAGCTGCGCGACCCCATCCTCTATCGTATCCGGCACGTCCGCCACTACCGAACGGGCGACGGCTGGTGCATCTATCCCATGTACGATTTCGCCCATCCGCTCTCTGACGCCATCGAGGGCATCACCCACTCGCTGTGCACACTCGAATTCGAGAACAACCGGGCCATCTACGACTGGCTTCTCGACCAGCTGTTCCCTGAACCGCGGCCTCACCAGTACGAGTTCGCCCGGCTGGAGCTCGATTCCACCGTCATGAGCAAGCGCAAACTCCTACAACTCGTGGAGGAGGGCCTGGTCAACGGTTGGGATGACCCCCGCCTGCCCACCATTGCCGGTTTGCGCCGCCGCGGGGTCACCCCCGAAGCCATCCGCGCCTTTGCCGAGCGGGTAGGAGTGGCTCGCGTGAACAGCCGGGTCGAGTACGAGTTGCTCGAACATTGCATCCGCGAGGACCTGAACACCCGCGCGCCAAGGGTCATGGCCGTGTTGCGGCCTCTCAAGTTGGTGCTTACGAACTACCCGGCCGACCGGGTGGAGTGGCTGGATGCGCCCTACTGGCCCCACGACGTGCCCAAAGAAGGCTCGCGTCCGGTGCCTTTTAGCCGTGAGCTGTACATCGAGCAGGACGACTTCAACGAGAACCCGCCGCCGGGCTACCATCGCCTGGCGCCGGGCCGGGAGGTGCGCCTGCGCCATGCCTACATCGTCCGCTGCACGGATGTGGTCAAAGACCCCGTCACTGGCGCGATCGTCGAAATCCACGGCACTTACGACCCCGCCACCCTCAGCGCCAACCCGCCTGATCGCAAGGTGCCGGGTACCATCCACTGGGTCTCGGCCGCGCACGCCATCCCGGCGGAGGTGCGGCTCTACGACCGTCTGTTCGTCAAGGCCGATCCCGATGAGGTCGAGGAAGGCAAGACCTTCAAGGACTACCTGAACCCGAACTCGCTGATCGTCCTGACCGAAGCCCGCATCGAGCCATCCGTGGCCGACGACCCGCCCGGCAGTCGCTATCAGTTCGAGCGCCAGGGCTATTTCGTCAGCGACATCGTGGACTCACGACCCGGTCGCCTCGTCTATAACCGCATCGTGACCCTACGCGACACTTGGGCCAAGCAGATGACCCGGCTGACGACCACGCCGGCGGCGGCTGAACCCGCGCCGCGACGGGCACCCACTCCGCCTGCAACAACGCCTGCCCCTCGCAGCGCCACGGCCACTGCGGCGAAGCCCCCGGCCCCGGCGGCCGAGCGTCAGCCTGCGAGCGTCGCGCCCACGCCGACCGTTACGCCCGTGGCCGTTCCGGCGGATGACCAGGCGCTCCGCGCGGCCATCGCCGCCGTGCTGGCTGCCTATCCGGACAAGGTCGAAGCCTATCGCCGGGGCAAAACGGGTTTGCTCGGCTTTTTCATCGGCCAGGTCGTTGCGGCCGTGGGCAAAGGCGCCGACCCGCGGCAGGTCAAGGCCCTGTTGGAGGNCGAACTGGGCTGAGCCAGATCGGACGATGGACGATAGACGATGGAAAAAAGATCCGTCCATCGTCTATCGTCTATCCTCAGTAAAAAATCCCCCGCTCGAGCTGTTGGGCCTGGGCGATCCAATCGGCGACTTCGGCAGCCGTAGGCAAGCGCCGGACGTGATGGTGCGCAGCCACTTCTTGCAACCGAGCAAACAGGTTGTCGGGATTCCGCCGCGCCAGCTCGGCCACCGTGTCCACCCCGGCGAACTCGAGCAGGTCGGAATACACCGGGCCGATGCCCTTGATCCGGCCCAAGTCGGCGCGATTGCCCAATTCCAGCAGCACGTTTTCGGGGATGTTCAAGCGTTGGGCGAGCGCCCGACGCGCTTCGGGTTGGGCCACGGCCGCCAGGAGTTTGTCGGATTCATCGAGTCCGGCGCTCTTGAGGGCGGCGATGACTTCGGCCCCAATGCCCTGGAGTTCACTCATTCGGAATGCCATATATCAAATCTCCTAAATGTACGCAGGATGATGAAAAACAACGAAAGCGATTGAATTATCGCGAAAAGCCCCAAAAACGACAAATAACGGACGTACCCAAGCTCGGCCTCTATTTGGGGGTGCCGCTTCGGCCTCGGTACAATCCCGGTAGCGGACCCACCGCGGCCATCCGAAGCCTTGCCGACCGGCTTTCGGCTCGGCGACCGGTCGTTAGCCTTGCAAACCTTGTTCACTCCCCTGTCCCGTTTTGCCATGCCTGCTCCCATCACCATCACCACCGATTTCGGCCTGGATGACGGCTACGTGGGCACGATGAAAGGGGTCATCCTCAGCATTGCGCCCGATGTGCCGATCGTGGACATCACCCATGCCATTCGTCCCCAAAACATCCGGCAGGCCATCTACATCCTGAGCACGGCCACGCCCTACTTCCCACGGAACACCATTCACATCGTCGTCGTCGATCCGGGTGTTGGCACCGAACGCCGGCCCATCGCCGTCTTCACCGAGCGGGCGACCTACATCGGGCCGGATAACGGGGTGTTCAGCGGCGTCTATCGCGACGAGACCGTGCGCGAGATCCGCCAGTTGACCAATCCCGCCTATCGCCTGCCGCGCGTGAGCAATACCTTCCACGGCCGCGACATCTTTGCACCGGCCGCGGCGCATCTGGCCCGCGGGGTGGCGCCGGCCGACCTGGGCCCCCTCGTCACCGACCCCGTGACCGTTTCCCTGCCCGCGCCCGAGCGACGCCCCGACGGCAGCCTGCACGGCCGCGTGCTCCATGCCGACCGTTTCGGCAACCTCATCACCGACATCCCCGAAGCCTGGCTGGAAGGACGCACCGACTGGATTTTCACCATCGCCAACCGACGGATCGTCGGTTTTCACAGCACCTACGGCCGCGTGGCGCCGGGCGAGCTGCTCGTCCTCGGCGGCAGCGATGGACTCCTCGAGGTGGCGATCCGAGAAGGCAACGCGGCGGCGACGCTCGGCATCGGGCCGGGCGCGGCGTTCAGCGCCTACCCTGCCGGGTCCGACCCCATCCCATAGCACACATAGCCCAACGGCTAGCCGTTGGGCTACAACCTTCGTCTTTCGTCGGCTTGGGATGGAATCCTCTCGAGACCCGGGCCATCATCGTCAATCAGCCTGAGCAGTTACAGCACACGAACCATGAACGATCACTTCATCATCGAAGGCGGCCATCCGCTGCAAGGCGCCGTCCGGGTATCCGGGAACAAGAACGCCGCCCTGCCCATGCTGGCTGCCTCGTTGCTCACCGACCAACCCGTCACTCTGCACAACGTGCCGCGCATCGGCGACGTGGGCATCATGCTGGCCCTGCTGCAAGACTTGGGCGTGCGCGTCCTGGCCGATGACACCGCCAACGGCACCATCACGCTCCAGGCGACCGATGTGCGCACGGCACAGCTCTCGCCCGAGCTGTGCCGGCAGATCCGCGCTTCCATCCTGTTGGCCGGCCCCATGCTGGCGCGGCAGGGGCGGGTTGAGCTGCCGCCGCCGGGCGGCGATGTCATCGGCCGTCGTCGCATTGACACCCATCTCCTGGCTTTTACCGCCCTGGGCGCGCAGGTCGAAGTCGAACCGGCCAGCCATGAGATCCGGATTGCCGCCTCGCGGTTGCACAACGCCGATATCTTCCTGGATGAGGCCAGCGTCGCCGCCACCGAGAACGCGCTCATGGCCGCGGCGCTGGTGCCAGGCCCGACCGTCATCCGCAATGCCGCCTGCGAACCCCATGTGCAAAACCTGTGCCATATGCTCTGCGGTATGGGCGCCCACATCGAGGGCGTGGGCAGTAACACCCTGACCGTGTACGGCGCCGAACGCTTGGGCGGAGGCGAGTTCACCATTGGGCCTGACCTGGCGGAAGTCGGTTCGTTTCTGGGCCTGGGCGCCATCACGCGCGGGGAGCTGCGTATCCAAGGGGTCAACCCTGCGGACCTGCGCATGGTCCTTCACGTCTTCCGCGAGCGATTGGGGGTGAATTGCCGGCTAGAGGGTGATGAGCTGATCGTGGCGGACGAACAGAACCTGGAGATCGCGATGGATGTGGGCGGGGCAGTGCCCAAGATTGACGATGGACCCTGGCCTCATTTCCCCGCCGATTTACTCTCGATCGCCCTGGTGGTGGCCACCCAGGCCAAAGGGACCGTGCTCATCCACGAGAAAATGTTCGAGAGTCGGCTTTTCTTCGTGGATAAGCTCATCACAATGGGCGCGCGCATCGTCCTTTGCGACCCCCATCGCGCGGTGGTCATCGGCCCGTCGCCGCTCTACGGCCAGCAGCTCTCCAGCCCCGATATCCGTGCTGGCATGGCCCTGGTCATCGCTGCCCTGGCCGCGCAGGGGCGCAGCGTCATCGCCAACATTGGCCAGATTGACCGGGGCTACGAACGATTGGAGGACAAACTGCGGGCTTTGGGCGCGGTCATCGAGCGTCGTTCGGCGAGGGACGCCCGGACGGTATGAGCGCGCTGCGCCTCCCAGGCCGGCTGCGGGTGGATCGGCAGGTCCTGCTCGCCGCCTGGCCGCTTTGGCTCATCCTGGCCGTGTACGGTCTGCTGGCCGCGCTCTATGCCGTGTACACGCCCCTCTGGCAGGCGCCCGATGAGCCGGCCCATTTCAACAACATCCGAGTGCTCGCCACGACCGGCCGTTTGCCGGTGCTTCAACCGGGCGATTACGACGAAGCCTATCTCAACACGCTGAAGACGCGGCGCTTTCCATCCGATTTGCCCATCACCGGGCTGCGGTACGAGGGCCATCAGCCGCCCCTCTACTACCTGCTGGCGACGCCGGTCTGGTGGGCAGGCGAAGGACTGACCCTGCGCGGGCGCGTCATCCTGTTGCGGTGGCAAAGCGCGCTGTGGGGCTGTCTCTTATACACATCT
>JAOADB010000041.1 GCA_026417535.1 Caldilineales bacterium | reverse complement strand
CGACGTCCCCGTGAACGCCTTCGACCACCCTTACTACCCGCCTCCTTTCGATAACTTCTATCCCCTCCCCCTGGTTGCGCTGCAACAGGCCCAACCCGAATGGCTGGGGTTCCTGGATGTGCTCTTTGCCGGGCTGGAACGCTACTACGAACCCCACCCGGAGCCGAGCCGCCGCGGTCGGTTCTATTACACCCTGCATGTCCACGTCAATCAGTTCTTCGATCTGGCCGGCCTCTCCCGCGCGACCCTGAACAAGTACCTGCGTCGCGCCGAGGCTGCCGGGTGGATCGCGCGCCCGGATGAAGGCCGCGAGACCGGTTACGTTTACGCCACCGTGCCGCCGAGCTTCTTCCAGGAGCAGGACCTGCTCTACAAACCGCGACTTTATGTCAAGCAGAAGTGGGTCCGTCACCGCAAGGACCTGGCTTCGCGGCAGATCATCAACGCCTTTTGCTATGCCTGGACCACGAATTACAAAGGTCGCGCCGAGCCGCAGGCCATGGAACTGACGGTGGGCGAACTCCGCCACGTCTTGCGGACGGTGCACGGCGCTGTGCCCGATGGCTTGCGCGGGGCTGTCCAGAGCTGGGAACGGGATCGCATCCTGCGCCCCCACTACGTGGGCGACGAGCTGCGCTATCGGTTCGACGCCCTGTTTCTCCTGACGCCCGCGCCCGCTGGGCAGCCGTTGGACGTCCTGGTTGCGGATGTGGCCTATCGGCTGGGGCTCGATCCGGGCCATCGCTGGGCCTATGTGCTGGCCAAATTGCTCCTGCAGAACCATCTGCGCTGGGATGCCGTGGAAAAGCTCCACCGTATTCTCGTCCATAACTACCCGGAGCTTGACCGGCCGGACATTATGGAGCGACTGTGGGAATGGTTGACCGTTCAGGAACACGGCCGCGGCTCCGGCGACTACTGGGCTACGGCCATCAGCGATTTTTTGGCGCGATATCGCCGGAACCTCAGGCGCCAACCCCTTATCGGCCGGGTGGACGAGGACTTCAGCTTTCGCAACCGCCTGGCTCACGGCCAACGCCTGCACTGGCCGCCCGAAGCCCGTTGGAATCACGTGCAAAGCGCCGTCCTTGTCTGCGAATTCACGGCCGGGTACCAATGGCCTGAGGAAAAGCCCCAACCGCGGCTTGTCGTCTATCGCGAACGCCGTGACGACGGCGGTCGCGGGGCCGACCTCATCGCCCTCAACACGGATTCCGTCTGGCGGCGCCGCTTCCAGCGCATCCCCCTCCACGGCCACCTGCCCGGACTGCGGCCCGATGAGGCCCTGGTCATCACCGCCGTCATGCCCACGACCGATGCCCATGTCGGGGTCAAAAACGTCCGGCTGCACCTGGACGCCTTCATGAGCCAGCAGCTGCTCTGAGGTCGGTGTTCTGGGGTTCGTCATTCATCCTCCCTCTGCCCGGGAAGGAACGTAGGAACCTGAGCCATCGCCGTCATCGGCCTGAGCCATCCCGTCATGAACGGTCTGCCCGATCTGCGCACCTGTCTGGAGGGGCTTTCTTGGCGCTATCTGCGCGTGCTCATGGCCGCGCACGACCTGCGCCTGAAACCGACGGATCGCAAGGCCGACCTGGTCCGGGTCCTGGCCGTGCATCTGAGCCGCCCTGAGGTGGTGGCCGACCTGTTCCTTCGCCTCGAGCCGAATGCGCGGCAGGTGTTGGCCGCGCTCCTACAGCAGGGCGGCGCCTTGCCCGCCCACACCGTGGCCGGCCGCTTCGGTGCCTTGGCCATCCCTCCGGCCGCGCGCCAGGCCGATGCCAGCTCGGTCACCATCCTCTTGCAGCTGGGGCTCGTTTTCCTGTGGCCGTCCCGTCCCCAACCCGGCGAACGCCTCTTACTCGTCATCCCTGCCGAATTGCATCACGTGTTGGCCGCGCGCCTGCCGGGGCCAGCCATCGTCGGATGGACCCCGTGCGAACGGCCCGGTCATCCGGCGGATGCCGACCGGCACATGGCCGTTCTGCTTGTGACCCTGGCCGCCGAATCCATCCGGCTGCTGTTGGGTTACTGGTTGCCGCCGACCGCGGTTCGTCTTGTGGCCGACCGTCTGGGCCTATCCGTTCCTGCCGGACGACGCCTCCGCAGCGAGCGCCATCTGCCCTATCTGGCCTTTTTGCACCATCTCGCGGCAGCAGCCGGTTGGCTAGAAGCCGATGGCTGCCTGACACCAGCAGCCTGGCGCTGGCTGGAAGCTCCGCCGGAGCAACGTTGGGAGATGCTCTGGCAGGCATGTCGGCAGAAAGCGGAGATGCTGCCTGCGGCCCGTTATTTTGCCTGGGCGGCTCTGCCGACGACGGTCCGCGACGCCGTGACTGCCCATCTGGCCACGCGGCCCGTCGCCGAACCCCTCGATCACACGGCGTTTCTGACAGCGCTGCGCCTGACCGATGCCGACGACGTGCTGCGCACGACCCCGGATGAAGCCGTTGTCGCTTGGTTGACGGGGCCGTTATTCTGGTTGGGGCTGCTCGACCGCTACGAGGGAAGCGACGGCCGCCCCTACTTCGCCCTGACCCGGCGCGGGGCCTGGCTGCTGGGCCGACCGGGCTACGGTCCGCCCGCGTTTCCACCGCCGGCGCCGTGCCGACCCGACCCGGATGACCCCACCCGATTGCGATGGGGGTTGGGCGTGTTGCCGGCCCATCCGGCGCGATTGGCGCCCTTTTGTCGCTGGGAAACATCCGGCGAAGCCGAACCGCTCCTGGCGCTCGACGGGGAACGGGTGGCGGCGGCCGTAGCCGCCGGCCGGCGCTTGTCCGAGCTCTTCGGCATCCTGCACGCCGCCTGTGGTCGGCCGCCGTCCCGGTCGCTACAGGCGCAGCTGCGGGTCTGGGCTGCCCGTGGGCAGGCCGTACGGATACGGGAAGTCGTCCTGCTGGAGACAGCCGAGCCGCAGCTGATGGCCGATCTGCGTCGCCGCAAGCGCATCCGCCGTCATTTGGGCGAGGCCCTGGCGCCCACGCGCGTCGTGGTCAACCCCGATGCCTTGCCTGCCGTGCAGGCCCAACTGCGAGACCTGGGGTGGGTCACCCACCTGCCGACAGCATCGGCCTCCTCGACCGGGGATAACACCGTGAACCTGGCCGTGAGCACGGCGACCGCGCTCTATACGGCCGCCCTCGTCTATCAGGGCCTGGCCGAACATGTGGCCCTGCCGGTGCCGGCCGAATCCCTGGACGCGCTGGCAGGCCGTCTGACCCCGGTGCAGCGGGCGGCTGCGGCCTTCTATGCGGAGCAGGTATTGGCCGATCTGGAGGCGGCGTTGCGCGGGTATCTGGCCTTGCCGGCCTGGGTGTCGGCGGGCGAGGCTACCGACGTGCTGTCAACCCTCGAAGCAGCCCTGGCCGCCAAAGCCGATGTGGTCATCACCTATGCCGGCGCCGGCCGAGAAGCGACGCTGGTGCGCCGGGTCACGCCTTACTGGCTGGAAGAGCATAGGGGAGTGTACTACCTGGTGGCCTATTGCCACCTGCGCCACGAAGAACGGGTGTTTCGGGTTGACCGGATTCTGAAATGCACCTGGGGAGATGTAGCGCACGATGGCAGCTTGCTCTACGTCCTTCGTCCGTCATCCTAAGGAGCTTTGTCCATCGTCCATTGTCCACTTGCCCAGAACATTTGTTCCATGCTATCATGGGGTTATGACGAATGGCGACCGCACCCGCTACATCGAAATTGACGTGCGCTCGGCCCTGAATCGGGTGGATAGCTACCGCCTGCCCGGGCTCAAATGGTCGCTCAACCCGTACCGGGGGTGTCGGCACGGCTGCGTCTATTGCTACGCCCGCTATACCCACACCTTTCTCGAGCTCGATCCCGACGCCGACTTTACCGGCACGGTCTTTGTCAAACGCAATCTCGTGCAGGCCCTGCGCGAGGACTTGCGCCGACCCGGCTGGCGCCGCGAACACGTCAGCATCGGCACGGCCACCGACCCCTATCAACCCATCGAGGGTCGCTATCGCCTGACCCGGGGCGCACTGGAGGTCCTGTACGAGCAATTGACGCCGGCCAGCCTGGTCACCAAGAACACGATGGCCGTGCGCGATGCCGAGATCATGGCGGCGCTGGCGCAACGGGCCGGGTTCCGTCTCATCATGTCCATCACCACCCTGGATGAGGCCCTGGCGCGGCGACTCGAACCCGATGTGCCGGGGCCACAACAACGCCTGGCCGCCGTGCGCGCCCTGGCCCAGGCCGGCGTGCCCGTGGCCGTGGCCGTGGCGCCCATCCTCCCCGGCCTCAACGACGACGTCGCTGGGCTCAAAGCGGTGATCGAAGCCGCCTACGACCACGGCGCCGACATCGCCTTCCATCAGGTCTTGCGGCTCTACGACGCCACCCGGCCCACCTTCTTCCGTTATCTGGAAACGGAACGGCCCGACCTGTTGCCTCTCTATCGCCGCACCTACGGCGCCGGTCGGGAGGCAGCGCCCTCGTACCGGGAAGCCATCGCTGCCCGCATCGCCGCGCTCGAACGCCGGTGGCGTCCGCGGCAGTCGGAGAAACGGCTAGCGGAAACGACGGCCGGTCAGCTCGCCTTCGAGTGGTGAACACGCGGGAACGTTCCCACGTGTTCAGGTCCATTCGTGCAAAACCATGTTCCCGGCGCCATCCGGCTCATAGGTCATCGGTCCCTGGGGCACGTGGCTGGCGATGACGATGTCGCCGGCGTCCATGGCCTCCCACATGAGCTGGAAGGGCGCCTTGCCGGGCACCCACTTCTCGACGAGGACCAGGCCATGGCCGGGCAGAATGGTGAAGGCCAGCTGCCGCGGGTCGTCGGGATCGGTCAGGCAGGCGGCGCGAGCAAAGGCCCCGCGCACCCCGTGAGCCTGGGCTTCGGTGGCGCAGGAGACGATATAGTGGAAGTAGGCCTCATCGAGGGGCACGTACTCGATCGTGTCCGGCCGATAGGAAGCCACCCCGCGATGGCCGTGGAGTTTCGAGCGCACGACCGGCACCTCGGCCCTGATACCCCATTCCGGGCCTAGCCGGATGCGCGGCAGGTCCAGGTCCATTTCGATCATCTCCACTGCCTCGGACGAAGGCGGGTCGTTGCGCTTGCCCTCGACATGGCGCACGAACGCGCCGATGCCGCCCGGCCGTACCCCAACGATGATGCTCAACTCGTCTTCGGTGAGATTGTCCTTGTCCACCGGCCGGGCGCTGCCGGTGATGGTGGCGATCAGCCCCTCGATGGCCGGGTCCCAGGTAGCGAAACAGCCCTCGCTGTACTGGCTGGCCACCGAGGTGCCCACGACCGGCACGTTGACCAAGTCGTTGATACGCACCATCTCGGTGAAAAAGCGGCGTCGGCCCAGCTCGCGGGCCGCATGGATCATGGCCGCCGGGCTCTCCAGACGACGCCACGTGTCGTAGGGGATGGGGTCGCCCACCACCTCATGGGCCGTCACCTCACGGGTACTGACGGTGGTGACCAGGCGCAGGGCGATGTCGTCGTAGAAAGCCTCCATCGGTTCCGTGGCGATACTCCGGGGATAGGCGCCGACCAGATCGAAATGATAGACCCACTGGGGCCGGTCGTCGCCCACGACCAGCAATACGCGGATGGACTTGGTTTGGGCCTGGACAAGCCGCTCCAAGGCCAGGATGGGCCCGCCGCGCTTGCCCTGTTCGTACAGAACATGATAGGCCTGGGCAGAAAGGCCATCGAACTCGAAATCGGCCGGGTCGGGTTCGGGTTTGCGCAGCGCCTGCTCGAAGTGGGCCAGCTGCGCCTCCAGTTCGGCCGGGCGAATGTGGGTCATGGTGAAAACGGTCGGGTTGCGCTCCAGTTTGAAGCGAGCGCGACCGGTGAAGAGGAGGGAATGACGCCAGTTGACGTTGACGCCATAAGGCGCCGTGGTCAACAGGATATCGGTTTCGTTGGTCGGTTTTTCCTGCACCACGTGTCCGAGCCGGGCGAAAGCCTCGAGGACGCCGGCGGCCGTGGTCTCCAAGACGGGATCGAGATAGTCGGGCACCCAGGCCACGTACACCTGCCGCAACCAGGTGTGACGCGGCTTAACGGGCAGAAACACGGAAAGGGTGGCAACGGTCATCGTGCGCTCCTATGGGTAACGGCCTCGACGGGCCGAGGATGGCGGTCACAGAGTTCGAGGGAAGACTTCAAGTGTACCCCTACAGAACGGTTCTCGCAAGGGGGGAAGGAGGGGTGACTGGGTACTGGTAACTGGGATTCGTCTTGCGGTGGGCTGTAGAGGAAGATGGCATTTTGCGCTTCGCAATTCATATAGCATTCTGTAGTGCAAAATGACATTTTACGTTACATTTACTCGAATATTGACAATTTTAGTATATATTGTTGAAAAATCTTCAAATATTCTCTTTAATTTCTTTGTGTCTTTGTGATTATAAATCAAATCAGCAATAACGAAATAAAAATCATCTCATTTCGCCGAAGTCGTCGCTGCCAGGATTACACCCACCGCAATCAAAAGCGCGCCGGGCAGCTGGGCGATGTCCGGGCGTTCACCGGCCAGGGTGAAGGCGATGAGGGGCGCAAAGAGCAGCTCGGAGGTGGCGGCGATGGCGGCCACGCCCGCCCGCAGACGCCGTAGCCCCATCGTGTACAGGCCGAAAGCGCCGATGGTCGAGACGAAAATCAGCGCCAGAAAGGGCGGCCAGGCCGCTGGCGGTAGGGGCACGGCGCCGCCACGCGCCATCTGCCAGAAGAAGAGGACCACGGTGGCAAAACCAAAGGCATAGGTGAGCACAGCCCAGGGGTTGTACCGACCGGTCACACGCTTGCCAAAGATGCTGAAGGAGGCATAACCGCAGGCCGCCATAACGCCGATCAGCACCCCACGCGGGGTCAGGGCGACCGACCCGTTGCGGCCCAAACCCGCCATCAGGCCGATGCCGACCACGGCCAGACCCGCAGCCAGCCACAACCGCGGCCCCGCCGGCTCACGCCAGAACAGCCACGCCCCCAACGGCACCAGGATGGTGGCCAGATAGGCCAGCACGGTCGCCAGAGCGATGCCGTTGGTCAACACACTGAGGTTCCACAAGACATGGAACAGACCGATGCCAAAGACCCCCATCGCAGCCAGGGCAGGCCCATCGCGGCGCTGCACCCGCAACAGGTGGGGTCGGCTCAGGCCCAGGGCGGTCAACAGGATCAGAAACGTTAGGGCATCGCGCCAGAAGGCCAGGTCCACCGGCGAAACCGCCCCATGGGCGACGATCTGCCGCACCCACAGGCCCGATGTCGCCCAACCGGCTGCCGCAGCCACCACGAAGACAAGCGCGGCGCGACGCTCCCTCATCCGGCACCCATCCCGGCAGGAACTCCGGCCCGGCGGCGCCGCTCTCGATGACACCCGCGGTTCATCGCACCCAATCGAGATAGTCCCCGCGGCGGTAACGGTCGGGGCGCAGGCCGAGCAAGCGCAAAAGCTGCGACACGAGATAGGCCTTGCGTTCGGCATCGCTGGCCGACCAGGTGCGCGCCTTGATCTCCAGGAAATTGCCCAGTCCCTGCGGCCGCGTCACCCGGTCAATGTTGATGGCGAATTCGGTGCCCTCGTATTTGACCCGGTAGCGCTTGCGCCATTTGACGATCTCGTACTCCTGCTTGGGCGCGAAGTACTCCCGATAGAACCGCAGCGAATAGGTGGCCTGGGCTGTGTAACGGGAGCGGGAGAGAATGACCGAATCCTGGAACTCGCGCTCCTTGATGCCCTCGATCAGGGTCAGCGTGTAGGTGGGGCGCACGCTCAGCCCGCCCACACGGCCCTCTTCCTGGGCGTCAATCAGCTCGTTGTCCTCCCGGTAGCGGAGGTAGCGGTCATCGGTGCCGGCCTCGAAGAGGAAGTAGGTGTCGAACTGCTGACGGACGGACTGCTTGATGATCTCGATGCCGCTGGTCAGCAGCCGTTCCTCGACGGCATCCACATCGTCCACCGGCACCTTGACCTGGACTTCGTAGGTCTCCTGTTGCTCAAACCCGCCAATGGCGACGGTCTTGTTGAGGAGGCTGCCTTCGCGTGCGGCCATGAAGGCGTTCACCCGTTCGGCGATCTCGATGGCGCGGGCCTGCACGGCCGGGAGGTCAATGGTCAGCAGCGTCCGATCGCGCACGAGCTGGCGGCCGTGCACCCACACATGGCGCACATCCGTGCTCTTAGCCGCGTAGACGAGATGGCTGTAGATGTTGTGGGGGCCGAGATGGAAACGCGGGGTGGCGTGGGCGCCGTTCTGGTCGAGGACGACGACATCGGCGCACTTGCCCACCTCCAAGCTGCCGATCCGGTGCTGGAGATGGAGCGCCCGCGCGCCCTCGATGGTCGCCATGGCGAAGACCTCCTGCGCGGGCAGGGCCGTGGGATCGCCGGTGGTCGCCTTGGGCAGGAACGAAGCCAGCCGCACCTCCTCGAACATGTCCAGGTCGTTGTTGCTGGCGGGGCCGTCGGTGCCGATGCCCACGGGGATGCCCGCTGCCCGCAGCTTGAGCACCGGCGCAAAGCCCGAGGCCAGTTTGAGATTGGAGGACGGATTGTGCGCGACGCCGGCGCCGCTGCGGGCCAGGAGGGGGATTTCCCGGTCGCGGATGTGGACACAATGGGCGGCGATGACCTTGGCCTCGAACAGACCCAGGCCGTGGACGTACTCGATGGGCGGCGCGCCGAAATCGCGCACGGCATCCTGGACTTCCAACGCCGTTTCGGCCAGGTGGATATGGAGGGGCACGTCCATCTCCAGGGCCAGCGCGGCGGCTTCTTGCAGGATCTCGGCCGTGCTCGTGTAGGGCGCGTGGGGGGCCACGGCCGGGGTGATCAGCTCGTGACCGCGCCAGGCTTCGATGAACTCGCGGCAGCGGGCCAGCCCTTCGTCGTACGAACCGGCATCCGGGGCCGGGAATTTGAGGATGGTCTGGCCCAACACGGCCCGCATGCCCACCTCGGCCGTGGCTTTGGCCACGGCTTCCTCGAAGTAGTACATGTCGTTGAAGGTCGTGATGCCGCTGAGGAGCATCTCGGCGCAAGCCAACCGTGTGCCCACATCACAAAAATCGGGCCCCACGAACTCTCGCTCCACCGGCATCATATAGCCTAAGAGCCACACATCCAGCCGCAGGTCATCGGCCAGCCCCCGCAGCAGCGTCATCGGCGCGTGGGTGTGGGCGTTGATCAGGCCGGGAATGACGATTTGCCCGCGGCAATCCACCACGTTCTGCGCCTGCACCTGCTGTCGCACCCGCTCGGACGGCCCGACGACGGCGATGTAACCGTCTTTGAACCCGACCGCGCCCGGCGCAAAGACATCCCGCTTGGGGTTCATAGTGACGACGATACCGTCCACGAGCAGGGTTTCGACCGTGCGCATAGGACACCTTCCTTCAAGCTGTCTCCGTTTCGGGACCCCGGCCGAACACTCCGGCTGCGGACAGCACCGTGATCACGCCAAGATTGATGAACGAAGCCACGCACCAGGGACAGATGGCGCGCAGAAGGAACAACTCGGTGTAGGTGAGGTAGGTCGAGAAGGCAAAACCGCCGAACGCGCCGGCAAACAGGGCCAGATAGCTCAGGCTGCCGTGTTCGGGGTTGGCCCGCAGGTTGTAAAAAGCCAGGCCCAACAGAACCAGGTACGCCAACAACCCCAAATAGGCCACGGGGATGCCCAGGAAGTAGGCGTAGATGCTGTTTTGCACACTCGTGCAATCGCCGACGCCGGCGCAAAAGGCCTCGGTATCGGTCAGCTTCACCCAGCTCAGATAGCCGGCGATGCCGACGCCCAGCAGGTTCAACACAACCAACGCGATGCGCAAACCACGGCTCATGATCCGGCCTCCTGCAGCGCCTGTTCGACTGCGGCGCGAAATTCGGCCGGGTCGAAACGGCCCTGATAGCGCTGGCCGTTGATGAACACGGTCGGCGTAGCATTGATGCCGTCATCGCGGGCCTGGATATCCTCCCGCAAGAGGGCCTCTTTGTGTTGCTGGCTTTCCAGGCAACGGTTGAAGGTGGCGCTATCGAGGCCAACTTCCACGGCCAGTTTCTCGAAATCGGAGATCTGATTGGCGCGCGGGTTTCGTTCGAGGGCGGCGAACAGGGCGTCGTGATACTCCCAAAAACGGCCCTGATCGGCCGCGCATTCGGCAGCCATCATGGCCGTGACCGATTCGGGGCCGATGACGAAACGCGGCTTGAACTCGAAACGAATCGTGCCCGCGGCCACCAATTCCCGGATGGTTCCCTCCAAGGCCTGGTTGAAGTCCTGGCAATGGGGGCACTGAAAGTCCTCGTAAGCCACAACCGTGACCGGTGCATCGGGACGGCCGAGGATGCGACGATCCACCGGCTGGCCTACCCGTTCGGCCACGGTGCTGCCCGGGGACGTGGTCGTGCGGGGCCGATTGACCACCAGGGCAACGACGGCCAGGATGACGAGCAGGGCGATGCCGGCGCCGACGGCCACCCAAACCCAGCCGGGTAGGCGGCGGGTCGGGGTTCGGCTCGCGCCGATGGGCTTGCTGCCCTTCCGAGTGGGGATCGGTTTGGAGGTTTTGGTGGGCATAGGGTGAATGGGATGGCGAATCGAAACGAAGGATGGGAAGCGTGGAAGATGTAGCGCAAGATGGTATCTTGCTCTACGTCTTTCGTCCGTCCTCCCGGCGAGCGGCCGATGGCGGGAAGGGAAGACCCATCTGGAAAGGAAGGCCGTGGCCTGAGTCGTTATCGTGGAAGTATAGCACAAGATCGCCGCGCTCACTACCTCCTTTTTCGACCCGTGAGAGCAGGTCGGCTCCTGGGGGTTTTCGTCTTTCGTCCCTCGTCATCCATCTCCGATTTTGGTCTTTGGCCGTTTTTCCGTTATACTTGGCTCTCGCTGCTGCGCCGTCGTATGCCCGTCGGGCCGCTTTCCGGCGGGTTTTGTTTGTCTCCGATCATCGTTTCCTCATTGGCTTCTGTTGTTACCCTTTTTGCTTTTCAGGAGAGAGTACCCTTGGCTTCGCATAAGTCTGCCCTCAAAGCCCATCGTCAGAGCCTCAAACGCCGCGCCCGCAACCGCATTGTCAAAGGCCACGTGCGGGGGGCCATCAAGCGCACCCGTGCCGCCATCGCCGCTGGCGATCGGACGGCCGCCCAGGAATACCTGCGCGAGGCCATCAGCAACCTCGACCGCGCCGCCAAGAAGGGCGTCATCCATCCCAACAACGCCGCGCGGCGCAAATCGCGGCTGATGAAACTGTTCAACCGCACGGCCGCAGGGCAATGAGCGGCATCCGCTCCCATGACAGCCAAAGCCGGGCCTTGTTGCCCGGCTTTGCGCGTTTGGGTTGATAACGATTCCGGTGTCTTGAAGGCTTCGTCTTCCGTTGCGCGTCCGCGGTCTCGGCTTTCGGCCCTTTCCAGGACGGAAGACGAAGGACGATGGACGGAAAAACGTCGTCTTGTGCCTTTTGTCCGTCGTCTCGCTGGTCGGCCGATGGAGGACAAGGATCCCCTCCGCATGGAGAACGCGTCCGGTGCGGGTCGTTTCTCGGCTTCCATCGTGTGCAGGTGGGCAGCAGCGTTGGGTCTCATAGCCGCGCTGATCGGGGTTGCGCCGGCCGTGTGGGCCCAGGCCGATTGCGACCCGGCCAGTCTCATCCCGCCGCCTGTTTGCGGTTTCGATAGCTTCTACGGCAGTCCGCCCAACCAAGTGCCCGTCGGGTGGACAGCCTTTGTCCTGGGCGGGAGCCTCTCCTTCGAGCAAGACCACCACAACGGGCCGGGGTTTTCCAATCTGCGCATGTGGAGCGACGGCGGCACCTTCAAGGCAGGCCTCTACACCCAGGTGCGGGTGACGCCGGGTGCGGGGTATCGGGCCAGCGTGGCCTTTGCCGCGCCGACCTCGCCCGACACGTTTGGCCGTCAGCTGGGCATTGACCCGACCGGCGGCACGGATCCCACGGCGCCCACCGTGATCTGGGGGCCGATGCATTGGGGCGAAGGCCGCTATCTCAACTATCCGCCAGGCCAGGGGCCCAACATTGACGTGCGCGCTCGCGCCCGCCACGAGGTGATCACGGTCTTTTTCCTGGCCGACCACCCGCGCAGCACGGGCAAGGACGAGCTGCTCGTGGACGGGATCATGCTCTTGCCGGATGAGAGCGCCGCGCCGTTGCCGCCGACGGCGACTTCGCTCCCGCCGGCGCGGGCCCTGGCGCCGCCCCGACCTTCGCCTACCCCCACGGCTTTGCCTAGTCCCAGTCCCACGCCCTCGCCGACGGCGACGCCTACGGCCAGTCCTACGCCGACCGCAACGGACACCCCCTCGCCAACCCCGACGCCGACCCCTACGACCACCCCCACGCCCTCCCCTTCGCCCACGACCACATCCACCCCTACGCCCAGACCGACGGCGACGCCCACACCCGGCTTTGTGGTGGGACTGCTGGTCGATCCGTGGCGTTCGGGCCGGGCGCCCGGTCTGCAGCTGCTCGACTTGGGCGGCCTTGCCGGTCTGGGCTTGGCGATAGGGCTGTTCGGCTGGTTGTCCAAGCGGAAATAGGGCCTTTCGCAGGAAAAGCGGTTACAATACGGTTCTCCCTTTGCGGTTGCTTGCACGGCTTCGTTCTCAAGGAGCAGGTGTGTCCGAACGCGCTTCCCCCTCCCCCGACCCCTCTGACGCCGGTCTCGGACAGGCCGATCCGCCTCGCTGGATCGGTCGGATTCATATCGGCAAAGTCGGGCTCTTTCTGGTGAGCCTCTTCCTGTTCATCCTGGCCATCACCCTGATGAAAGAGGGGGCGCGCAGCCTGGCGCCCCTGATCCGGGATACCTTTCGGGTGACGAATCCGCTGAACAGCCTGGGCTTCGGCTGGCTGTTCGCCTACGCCGTGATGAGCGGCTCGCCGGTGGCGGCGGCGGCCCTCACCTTTTTCGATGCCGGCGCCATTGACGAGCTGTCCACCTTCACCATGATCACGGGCAGCCGCCTGGGGGCCAGTTTCATCGTTCTCTTCATTGGCTTCATCTACGTGCTGCGCGGCCGCAGCCGTCTTACCAGCCTGAGCATGGGGCTGCTTTCCCTCACCGTCACGGGCACCACGTACTTGGTGGCGTTGTTCGTGGGGATTGGGCTACTGCTTTCCGGGCATCTCCATCAGCTGCAGCTCCGCCGGGGTGCGCTGCTCAGCTCCATCTTTGACCTCGTCTTCGACCCCATCGTGCACCGCTTGCTGACCGTGGCCCCGCGTTGGCTCCTCTTTCCGCTGGGCTTGGTCATCATCCTCGTCAGCTTCAACCTGTTCGACCGCTGTCTGCCGCAAATGGCCATCAAGGAAAGCCATGTGGGTCGCGTCTCCCGCCTGGTCTATCGGCCGGTCATCATGTTTTTGCTCGGCGCTGGCGTCACCATGATCTCGATGTCGGTCAGTGTCTCGCTCAGCATCCTGGTGCCTCTCAGCAACCGCGGCTTCGTGCGCCGTGAAAACGTTATCCCCTACATCATGGGCGCCAACATCACCACGTTCGTAGACACGTTGCTGGCCGCGGTTTTGTTGAACAATCCGCCGGCTTTTACCGTTGTTTTGACGGAAATGATCAGTATTGCCATTGTATCGGCGATTATTCTAATATTTGCCTATGATCCATATCAACGAAATATGATCCATTTTGTTAGTTGGGTATCGAAAAACAATCGTAATTTAGGTATTTTTATGTTTGTGATCTTCCTTATCCCTATCCTGCTCTTGTTGATCTGAGGACAGACCCGGCCATGCGACTTCTCATTGCCATCGGCGGTTCGGCCCATTCCACTGCGGCGTTGCAAATGAGCGTGCAGCTCGCCTATCTCACCAAGGAAAAACCGACCATCCTGACGGTCATACACGAAGAAAAAGACCGACCGCGGGCGGAGAAGCTCCTGGCCGAAGCCAATGCTCTGTTTCAATCCGAGGGGATCGAGGCGCAGACGCGCATTCGCGTCGGCCAAGTTGACCTGGAAATCCTGCACGAAGCCCTGGACGGAGGTTACGATTTGCTCGTCATAGGCGAACGCCAGGTCCATCGGCTGATCACGCGGTTGCGCGGGTCGGTCAGCGCCCGTCTGGCGCGGCAGGCGCCTTGCAGCACCCTCATCGTCAAAGGCCCGGTGCGGCCCTGCCGACGGGTGCTGTTATGCGATAGCGGGGTCGAACCGGCCTTGAGCGAACGCTTCGTCTCCGGTCCTTTGGGTCGGTTGCTGGCGGGCGAGATCGATCTGACCGTGCTCCATGTCATGTCGCAGATTCCGGCGACGACGCTGGTGGACACGACGCCGCTGGAGGCCGATGCCGAGACCTTGATGGAGCTGGGCGCGCCGGAGGGGGAATGGCTGGAACAGGCGATCGCACGCCTGCAACCGCGCTGTGCGCGGGTGCGCGCCAAAGTGCGGCACGGGCTGGTGGTGGATGAAATCCTGACCGAAGCACGCGAGGGGGATTACGACCTGGTGGTCATCGGCGCGCATCGCGAACACGGTTGGCAGCGTTTCCTGCTCGATGACATTGCCAACGACATCATCACCCAGATTGACCGGCCCGTTTTGGTGGTGCCTTAGTGGGAACTGGGAATTCCCGGCGTGGTGTGTCTTCCTTATCCGATAAAAGGCCGAAAACAGGACGAAGGACGAAAGACGGAAGACGAAGACCCCTTCGTCCGTGGTCTTTCGTCCGGATAATCGGCCAAAATCAGGACGAAGGACGCCCGCCATCGTCCATCGTCCGCAAGCGCCCGTCGCCAATCACCAATTCACCACGGCATCGGCAGCCCGATCGAGCGCCTCGACATCGGCCTCGCGCAAGCGCCAGCCCAGGGCGCCCACGTTGGCGAGGGCCTGCGCAGCCGTTTTCACCCCGGCCAGGGGAACGGCGCCTTTGCACATTACCCAGTTGAGAGCGATCTGAGCCGGGGTTTTGTCGCCATAGGCCTGACCGATTTCCCGTAGCAGCTCGATAAGCGGCCGTATGCGGAGCAAAAAGGCGCGGCCGTAGCGCCGCCCACGGATGCCCGGCGGCGGCGCTTCGGGCGTGTATTTGCCCGTCAGCAAGCCCATCGCCAGGGGGCTATAGGCCAACACCGTGATGCCGTTGGCCCGGCAGTAGTCCAGCAGGCCGTTGCGCTCGATGCGGCGCTGGAGGAGGCTGTATTCGACCTGATTCGAGGCCAGGCGCAACCCTCGACGCGCCAGGGTTTTCTCGGCCAGGCGAGTCTGCTCCAGGTTGTAGTTGGAGACGCCGATGGCCCGGATCAGGCCGTCCTCATAGGCATCGGCCATGGCCTCCATCCAGGCCGGAATGGGCACGGGCGGGAAAGGCCAGTGCATCTGATAAAGGTCCACCCGCTCCATCCCCAGCCGGCGCAGGCTGGCCGTCAGGGCTTTGCGCAGGCTGCGGCGGCTAAGCCGGTAGGGGTAAGGGAAGCACTTCGTGGCAATGACAACCGGTCGGCCCGCGGCACGGGCGAATTCGCCCAACAGGGTCTCCGAGCGGCCGCGACCGTAGGCTTCCGCCGTATCGAAGAAATAGACGCCGTGGGCAAGGGCTGTCTCGAAAGCGGCCCGCAGGTCGTCGTCGGTGTAGGTACCGCCGCCGTAGCCCCAGAACCATTTGTCGCCCCAGGCCCAGGTGCCGATGCCCAGGGCGCTGATGGTGATATCGGTCGTTCCCAAAACCACGGTATCGGCGGACATCGGGTTCATGCTCCTGCCTGATCCAGTTCGTCTATGGCCCGGCGAATGATGGCGGCGCTGCGCTGCAGGCCGGCCTGCTCCTCAGGAGCAAGGGGCAAGGCCAGGGTGGCCAGCACACCTTGCCCGCCGACGAGATGGGGCAAAGCCAGGGTGACATCGCGCACGCCCGCCACCTCTTCCAGGGGCGAACACACGGTGAGCACAGCGCGCTCGTCGCCCAAGACGACCTCGACGATACGGGCCAAGGCGCTGCCGATGCCGTAGTACGTGGCTCCTTTGCCCTCGATGATGCGATAGGCCGCGCGGCGGACACGTTCGTCAATGTCGGCCCGGATCGTCTCATCGAGATGGATACCCTGAAGCGCGCAGAAATCGGCCAGATTCATCCCCCCGACGCGCACCGACGACCAGGCCAGGACTTCGGAATCGCCGTGTTCGCCGACGACATAGGCATGGACGTACTGGGGATCCACACCCAAGTGCTGGCCCAGGAGGGCGCGGAACCGGGCCGTGTCGAGGGTCGTACCGGAACCGAACACGCGTCCCGGCGCCGCACCGAACTCGGCCGCGTACCGGGCCGCCAGATGGGTCATGATGTCCACCGGATTCGTGGCGATGATGAGTACGGCCTCGGGCGCATGGCGCAAGATGGCCGGGATGACCTCGTGGAAAACGGCCGCATTGCGCGTCAGCAGTTCCAGGCGGGTCTCGCCGGGTTTTTGGGCCACACCCGCGGCCACGATGATGGCTTTGCAGCCGGCCAGATCGGGATAATCGCCGGCTACCACCCGCAAGGGATGGGCAAAAGGCACGGCATGGAGAATGTCATCGGCTTCGGCCAAGGCGCGCTTGGCGAATTTATCCACCAACACGACCTCGCGGCCAACGCCACGCATGACTAGGGCATAGGCGGCCGTTGCTCCGACCATGCCCGTTCCGACAACTCCGGTTTTCATGGGAATGTCTCCTGATAATACAATGACAACTCCAAAGAGCGTGTTTGTGGTTTTTATTTATAATCACCAAGATACTAAGACACTAAGAATAAATCAAGAAAACGGATTGTTATGAATAATGCTTCAAAAACTTTGTGTTTCTTTACGTTCTTGTTTCTTTGTGATTAGGTAATTTTTTGAGTGATTAAGGCGTTTTTATTGGATTTGGCAACAAAAGCGACATTCAGCGGCTTGCAAGTTCGGCCAGAAACGCGCGCATGGCCTTCAGGGTCGCCTCCGGACATTCCTCCTGGGGTACATGGCCGCAGGCCGGGATCACAACCAGGGTGGCCTGAGGCAGCTCCTCGGCCAGGCGGATGCTGTCGGCCGTGGGCACCAGGCGATCGTCATCGCCGGTGATGACGAGAACCGGCAGCGTCAGTTCCGCCAGACGGGTGATGGGAAACGCACTGCCCCCGGCCAGGGTGAATTCCCACAAGGCCCGGTCCCAATTCGGGATACGCGTGTAGCGGGTATAGGCCTCGGCATCGGCAGCGGTAAAGCGCGCAGGGTCATGCCAGGCCAAACGCACCAGGCGGTCCAGATTCCCGGTCAGGAATCGCCGGACGAGGTACGGACCCAGGCGACGGGCCTGGGGTGTACGCAACAGGGGTTTGAGCCAGCCCGGCGTGCCGCCGCCGGTGTAGATGGCCGGCGCGATGAGGATGAGCGCCTCGACCCGCTCGGGATGCTGTAACGCCGTGAGCGCGGCCAGCGGTCCGCCAGCCGAATGGCCGACCAGGATGGCTTTGCCGATGCCCAGGCTGTCGAGCAGCCCGACCACGAGGTCTATCTGCGCGGCCGTGGCATAGGGATTCTGCGCGGCCGGGAACTCCCCGGGCATAGGCCGTTCCGTCAACCCGAAAGCCGGGCGATCGAAGGCGACCACGGTCCTGTCTGCGGCGAGGGGCGCCATGACCCGGCGCCAGCTTTGGGTGCTGGCCAGAAAACCGTGCAGCAGCACCAGGGCCGGTTCGCCTGTGCCCATCTGTTTGTAGTGTACGGTCAGGTCGCCGATGTCGCGAAAGCGACTGTCAGGGTCGGCCAGTTCCTGGGGCGTGGCCGGATTCGGAATGGGCGGGATGGGGACAACCAGCGGCGTGACCAGTACGATCGCCAGGAGTACGGCCAGGCCGATCCCCAAAACGCGCACCAGGCGTCGGCGCTTCATGATGGGCGACTGCCTGTCGGGATCTCGGTGCGGCCGCGGCGGGCCAGTCGGGCCAGAATCGGGTCGGCCACCATGCCACCCCCGCGCACGGTGGCGCCAATGACCAGGCCGGCGCTGATCAGCACCAGGTTTTTGATGATGTATTGCCCTTCCAGTGTGGGCGCAATGGGTACAATGGTGAAGACCTCACCCGGAAACAGGACGATGGGCGTCATCGTCCCCAGCATCTGCAGGAAGAGCAAAAGCAGGGTCAGGCGCATGAACACACCGCTGATCAGCCCCAGGCCGATCAGGGTTTCCCAGGCAGCCAGGATGATGAGGGCCAGCGAGGGCGGGATTAGGCCCAGGCTGAGGACGCCGATGGTGCGGGTGGCCAGGTCCTGCGCCGGGCTAAGGCCAGGGAAGAACTTGAGCACGCCAAACCAGAAAAACACGATACCCAGACTGACACGAAGCAGAAAAACCCCCCAGCGGGCCATCCAGTTCGTGATGCGCGTGTCGAGGGCATCGAAGCGAGGGTCTTGCCAGATGGGTCGCATGGTCGGATACGGAACAGAAGCGTAGCGAGGGCTAACCGATTACCCGGCCATTGTAACGGCTTTGGCGGCTGGGAGCAAGAGGAGTTGGTAACTGGTGACTGGTAACTGGGTTGGCGCCAGGCGGGGTTCGGTCGCCGTCGCGGGTCGCGGCCGAGGGCGGGACGAAAGACGAGCGACGGAGGACGAAGGGGTCGGCGCCGGGCGAGGGTTGAACGCCGTTGCGGGTGGAAGCCGAAAGCAGGACGAAGGGGTTGGCGCCGGGCGGGGGGGTTGGACGCCGTTGCGGGTGGAGGCCGAAAGCAGGACGAAGGACGAACGACGGAGGGTTTTCGTCCCTCGTCGTCCGTCCTTCGTCCTATGTGTTCCCGCCCGGCGGAGCTTCTACCGCCGCTGCCGCACCAGCGGGATGAAGAGCCGCTTCAGGCCCTCCTCCTGACCCACGCTCACCGGGCCGAACAGCTGCCCATCGGGCAGGCTCTCCAGCTTGTACCAGTAAGTCACTCCCGGCGCGGCGCTCAGATCGGCCCATTCGTAGCTCGCGCCGTTGGGATTGTTCGCCGCCGCGATGACGCCCGACACCGGCGCATACGGTCCCTGCGCACTCGTCGCACGCCACACCCGGAAGCCCTCCTGGTCCACCTCGGCCGCCGTAGCCCAGCGCAGGAGCACGGCATCCCCGTCACGAACGGCGGCAAAGTGGATAAGCTGCACGGATGTCGGAGCAATGTAGCCGAAATCGGCCAGCAGGTAGTCCTGGTTCAGCGCCAGCGTCACAAAGTGCGGCGACGGCGTCGTGCGCACCAAACCCGGCAGGTTGGCCGGCACATCCACCCGGTAGTTCCCCGGAATCAGCCGGTCCACCAGGTAGAAGCCGCTGACGCCACTCGTGGTCGTGAAGACCTGCCCCGTGTCCAGGTTCGTCACCGTCACCAGCACGTTGGCGATACCCACCGTCTCGCCGGGGTTCTGCACGCCGTTGCCGTTCGAGTCCAAGAAGATGAAATCGCCGATGCTGCCAAAGGCCACGTTGCCAAAGTCGTTGTTCGGCGCCGAACCGGTGGAGCCGACGACGATGAGGGTCACATCCCGGATGAGGGGCGTCGTGTTGTCGAGGCCAGGGATGGGCGACTGCACGACCAGGTAATTGCCAGGAAAGTAAC